>SHZY01000083.1 GCA_009692065.1 Gemmataceae bacterium | reverse complement strand
GCCCACAATCGTCTTTGGCGCTCATCCAACGACGAAGCCAGACCTTCGAACCGTTGGCGTATCGCAGCCTCCATGCTTGCGCGTCGCATGGAGCAGGTGTATGAAACATCTGCGAAGTTGTAACACTAATTAACGGACGGCCCCTAAGGTCATGCCCGCGACCGTTAGTCTGCGCGTCGGCAACAGTCAGGGCAGCGGCGTCATCATCGATCGCGAAGGGCGCATCCTCACCGCGGGGCACGTCTCCGGCGAGGTGGGACGCGATGCCACCATCATCTTCCCCGATGGCCGGCGCCTGCACGGTAAGACGCTCGGCGCCAACAACGGCATCGACAGCGGCATGGCGATTATCACCGAGAAATCTGACTTCACGTTCGTCGAGATGGCGAAATCAGCCACGTTGAAGAAGGGCGATTGGTGCCTGTCGCTTGGCCATCCCGGTGGCTACAAGCCCGGCCGGCCACCGGTGGTTCGACTTGGCCGCATTCAGAATCTTGATGCCAAGACCCTCGTCTCCGATTGCGCCTTGGTCGGCGGCGATTCCGGCGGGCCGCTCTTCGATATGCATGGCCGCGTCATCGGCATCCACAGCCGTATCGGCGGTAGAGTCAACTCCAACGTGCATGTGCCGATCGATACCTACACAAGGACGTGGGATCGGCTCGCCGCCGGGGAAGTCTGGGGCAGCGTATTTTCCGTCTTCGACTTTCTCAAACCGGCCGAGGCGTATCTCGGGATTAGATCCGTCATGGACAAGAAGAGCCTCCGCATTGAATCGATCACGCCTGGTTCGCCTGCGGAAAAAGCGGGCCTCAAAATCAACGACGTGATCCGGAAGATCGACAACCAGAAGCTGGCGACGCCGGATGAGCTCGGGGCGTTTCTGAAAGCGCGCCGCCTGGGCACACAGATCAACGTTTATGTGCAACGCGGCGGGAAGGCTGTGAGCGTCGCGGTGGTGCTGGGGAAACGCTCCGATTGATGAATTCGTTTAGCCGGCGAGCTTGCTCGCCGCGGACAGGTGGGCAACCATGTCGCGTTATGCCTCGATTGTCTGGATTGTTGTCGCCGCGTTGACGAACTCCGCACCCGCCCAGACCGGCGACTACCTGCGGTCGAACCCGAAGTTCGTCCAACCCTTCCGCGACATCGAGCGACCCCACTCGGCCAGTGTCGTCCGCATCCAGTGCGATGGCAAGGACATCTGCCTTGGCACCATCGTCGCCGCCGACGGCTGGATCCTCACCAAGGTCCACGACCTGGCCGGCAAGATCGTCTGCAAGCTCAACGATGGCCGGGTGTTCGAGGCTCGGCTGGTCGGCGTACACGAGCAGCACGATTTGGCTCTCTTGCAGGTCACGGCCAAGGTTCTGCAGGCGGTACGGTTCGGTGACAGCCGCAACGCCAAGGCCGGGGCGTGGGTGGTGTCGGTGGGGCTGGGGACCGGACCCGCGGCGATTGGCGTCGTCAGCGTGCCGACGCGCAAGGTTCACGAAGCCTACCTCGGCGTTCTGGCCGATGCGTCGCCCAAGGGGCTGATTATCCTGAATATCGGCAAGAACTCGGCGGCGCTGAAAGCCGGCCTGCAACCCAAGGACATCATTCTCAGCGTCAACAACCAGAAGGTCGGCGACTCCGATCACCTTCAGCAACTGCTCGCCGAGCACAATCCCGGCGACACGATCACGCTGCGGATTCGGTGCGGCGGCAAGGAGCAAGAAGTCACGCCCGTTTTGCAGAGCCGGGAGCAGGTCGGCGATTTCCGCTCCGAGTTTCAGAATCGCCTGGGCAGCGACCTGAGCAACCGCCGCAGCGGCTACGCGCAGATTTTGCAGCACGACTCCGTGCTGAAGCCGAGCGATTGCGGCGGGCCGCTGGTCGATCTGCAAGGGCGCATCATCGGCATCAACATCAGCCGGACCGGGCGCGTCGAAAGCTGGGCGATCCCCGCCGAGATTATCCCGCCGCTGATCGTCGAGCTGAAATCGGGGCGGTTGGCGCCCAAGAATTGATTTCGGCGAGCCGAGTCGCGTAAGCGACCGGGTTGAGCGGCGAAAAACGGGCGACTCACCCGGTCGCTCACTCGGCTCGGCTCGCCGAGTGTAGAATGATGGCATGTCCCCGGCCGCATCCCAAAAATGGCGAGCACTTCTGAGTCAACGTTGTCCGCGCTGCCGCGATGGCAAGATTTATTCCAGCGGCAAAATGAACCAGCGCTGCGCCGTCTGCGATCTGCTTTTTGAGCGAGAGCCCGGCTACTTTCTCGGTGCGATGTACGTCAGCTATGGTCTCGCTATCAGCTTTTTGCTCTTCGGCTTGCTCATCGCGCACTGGCTGCTGCCGGACGTCGATCTCGGTTGGCTCGTGCTGATGTGTGCCGTCCTGTTCGTGCCGTTCGTGCCGATGGTGACTCGCTATGCGCGCGTGATCTGGATTTTCTGGGACCGCTGGGCGTGGCCGTCTCCACCGGGGGAATCGGATTGATCCTCGGCTGCGTCATCTTCCTCGCCAGAAAGACATCGCGATATGCATGATGCCCCAGTAGGGAAACCACGTCCTCGAGACGAGATCGCACACCAGCCCCGTGCGCTGCCACATATGTGTGCGTAACGCAAAGAACAGCAGCGCCAAAGCGGTGACCACTAGATGCAGCGTCAAGAAACCGGCCGGCGAGTCGCGTAGCCATGACCACAAGCCCCTTACCTCAGCGTTGCGCTCGCCCAGCTTACGCTGCGTGCAGACTAGCCAGGTCATGCCGTGAATGAGGATGACGAGATTCGCCCCGATCGAGCCGAACAGCGAGCCGATGAACAGGATTGCAATCAGTCCCGCATAGACAACCAGCAACGGTTGATAAACCACGACGGCTTTATGCAACGAGCCATAAATGGAGCGGGCCCGGCCCATCGTGTTGAGCATCGCCACAGCCGTCAGGACCACCGCGATCAACAAGCCGCCGTAAAGCCAGGCCATCGAGATTTGTTGCAGGATGGTGGACCGTTCGAGCAGGTGGCCGCGCAGGAATTGCAAGCTGGCCAGCAGCGTAATGAACAGGAGCGAAATGCACACGCACAGCGAACTCAGGAAACGCTGTGCTGCGCGGGGATCGGCAGTGAGTTCGCCGGAGGTACGGAAGAGAAACGCCTCGTCGCACGCCTCGTGGATGAAGAAGAAACTGTAGAACGCCAGCAGGAGCAGCGGATTCTTGTCGGCCCCGCCCCAGGCGAACAGCCAGCAAAACGCGCTGCCGAACAGCGTCCAGAATGTCAATCTGCCGAGGGCGGCGCGATTGCGTAATCGCGGCGAAGTGAACAGGAACAGCCAGCCGATGGAAAAATGCGCCAGGCCGACGGCCCGCGTCATGGTGTCGGACGGATTCTCGACAAAACGGTGCTCGGCATGCAAGAGCAGCGTCTCGACGCCGTAGAGGGCGCAGCCGACGCTGATCGCCAGCATACCGTAGAAACAGGCGAACTGAAATTGCCGCCAGGTCGGGCTCGCGCTCAGGTTGCTTCGAACGATGGCGATCGACATTCCGTTGTCTCGCATCTCGTGGGACAGGATTCCAGTTCTGTCCCACGCAGGAAGATACCAGGAATCGATGCTGCGAGAAAAGCCCGATTCTTCGTGTTCCTTCGTGTTCCTTCGTGGATCATCGAAATTTGATACAATGCCCTCATGATCGCATGCCTCTTCGACATCGACGGAACGCTCCTGGCCAGCGGCGACGCCGGCAAAGCTGCTCTGGAATCAGCCTTCACGGAAGTCTTCGGCATCCTCCTGCGCGTGCAAATCCCCTACAGCGGCCGTACTGATCGGGCCATCGGGCGCGACCTGTTGCGGCTTCACGATGTCGATCCGACCGAAGAGCACTGGGTGCGACTTCAGACCGCTTATCTGGCACGGTTGCCCGACAGTCTCAATCAGCACAACGGGCGCGTGCTGCCCGGCATCCTCGCGTTGCTGCAAGAGTTGCAGAAGCGCGAGAACATCAGCATCGGGCTATTGACGGGCAACATTCGCAAAGGCGCCCGCGTCAAGCTGGGGCACTTTGGGCTTTTCGATCACTTCGCATTCGGCGGGTTTGGCGATCTGCATTATGATCGCGACGACGTGGCCCGCGAGGCGCTCGCGGCAGCGAGGGCCCACCTGGGCGCAGTGATGGCGCCGGAGCGCATCTGGGTGATTGGCGACACGCCGCTCGATGTGCGCTGCGCCCGCGCCATCGGCGCGAAGGTAGTCGCGGTCGCCACCGGCCTGCACACCTGCGAGCAGTTGCGCGAGGCGGCGCCCGACCTGGCGCTGGCCGATCTCTCCGATCCGACGCCCTTCCTTGCGCTGCTCCCCTGATTCTGACTCCTGACCCCTGCGCGAGGTCCGTCCATGTTTCTGATTCCAAGCATCCGGATCGTTTACCGGGCGTGTCAAAAGTGGAGCGAGAATGGCGGCACTCGGCTGGGTGCGGCTCTCGCTTACTACTCGCTCTTTTCCGTGGCCCCGCTCTTACTGATCGCGGTTCACATCTCGGGCACCATCTTCGGCCCGGACGCTGCCAAGGGAAAGGTCCATGATCAACTCGATTCGATCATGGGCACGGTAGTCGCCAAGGAATTCGAGAGATTTGCCGCGGAGGCCGGCCAGCCTCAGGACACGTTCTGGACGCCGACGGTGAGCGTCCTGTTCTTGATGGGGGCGGCCCTCGGCGCTTTCCTGCATGTGCGCGGCGCCCTGTGCACGATCTGGAAGCTGGAGCCGCCCAAGGGCAACAGCTGGCTTGGCATGCTCTGGGACTACGTGCTATCCCTCATGATGGTGTTCATCACGGTAACCATGCTGTTGATCTTGCTCGGCTGCGGCCTCATCGTGCCCTTCCTGCACAAGATGATGCGCGAAACCATCATTGACGACGACAACTACTGGCGCTGGGTTGAGATCGGCGGGTCGTTCGTCTTCTTGACGCTGCTCTTCGCAGCCTCGTATCGCACCCTCTCCGGCGGACGCATTTCGTGGGGCTACGTCTGGTACGGCTCCGTTATTGCGGCGGTCCTGTTCACGCTCGGCAAGACGCTCTTGAGCCATTACATCGTTTACACCGGCACGGCGTCGATGTACGGCGCTGCCGGCTCGGTCGTCGTGTTCTTGATGTGGGTCTACTATTCGTCGCAGATACTTTTCTTCGGCGCGGAATTGATACAAGCGCGGCGCACGCGGTTTGAGTGGTTGTATGGCGAGAAAAACGCAGCGACTACGTAAGCCGCTTGCGGCGTAGCAAGCGCAAGATGCTACGCCGCAAGCGTGCTCACTTCTTGCCGATGCAATAAAGATGCTGCAGCGTGCGAATGAAGATCTGCCCCTGCGCGACGGCCGGCGAGGAATAGCACGCATCGCCGAGCGGGTTGCGGCTGACCACGTCAAAGGCGCCGTTGCCCTTGAGCACGTAGGTGATGCCGTCGTCGTCGGTAATGTAGACGTGCCCGTCGGCGAGGATCGGCGAACCGCTGTGATGCCGGCCCAACTGGTCGAGGAAGGTACGCTTGCCGGTCTGCGATTCGAACGACGAAAGCCAGCCTAGGTCGGACATCATGTAAAAGTACTTGCCGACAGCGAGCGGCGACGGCACATACGAGGCTTTCTTGGCGATGGTCTTGCTTTCGTGCCAGTGGATGTGCGATTTGGTGACGTCGCCGATGCCGTCGGGGCGAATCGTGAGGTTGTGGTAATCGGGGAAACCGGCCGTCATGAACAGGAGGCCATCGCCGTAGACGAGCGAGGCGACATACTGTTCGGTCGGCCCCTTGATGTTCCAGATCAGCACGCCGTTGTCAGGATTGAAGCTGGCGACGCCTTCATTGCCGGTGAGGACCATCTGAGTCTTGCCGCCCGCCTCGACGATCAGTGGGACGCAGTACGACCGCATGCGCGTGGGGCGATTGACACGCCACTTCTCTTCGCCCGTGGCCTTGTCGAGTGCGACGAGGTAGGCCTCGGCATCTTGGTCGCCGTTGAGGATGACCTTGTCCTTGTGAAGGATCGGCGAGCTGCAAAAGCCGTGCTGCGAATAGAAGCGGCCCGGCACCTTCTCCCACACCTTGGTGCCGGCGAAGTCGTAGGCGGTGACCACCATCTCCGGGACGGACATCGGTCCGATCGGGCTTTTGACCCGCGGCTTCGAGGGGGGCGTATCGTCGTCGGTTTTCTTGCGCAGGCGGAGGAAGGTCGTGTAGACGTATTTGCCGTCGGTCGCCGGGGTTGAACTGGCCCGGCTGTTGAGCTTGTGCAGATATTCAAGCGGCGATTCGAGAACTTCGCGCTGCCAGAGGGTTTTGCCGTCGCGGCGATCGAGGCACAAGAGCACGCGTTTTTGTTCCTTGAGGAGGCAGGTCGTCACGAAGATGCGGTCGCCGTGGACGATGGGGGACGAATGGCCGACACCGGCGATATCGGCCCGCCAGGCGATGTTCTCGGTGGCGGTCCACTTGATCGGCAGGTTCTTTTCAAGCGAGCTGCCATCGAGGCGCGGGCCGCGCCAGGTGGGCCAATCCTCGGCTTGAACCGAGGTGGTGAAGAACGCCAACGCGAGCGCGGCAAGCAATCGTTTCATGAACGGAAACTCCAATGCGGGGTGAAGTCAGGCAGAATGGTTATCATAAACAATGAGCGGTGAAACGCCAGGCGAAAATCCGCACCCGGGGATGTGTCAAGCGCATGGTTCATTTGTATTGGTCGATCCCGCTGCTCATCGCAAGCGCGGGCCTGGCGTTCTATTTCTGGCGCCGCGGCCGCGCTGCCGATCCGCAGGTTCAACTAGAAAGCATCCGCGGATTCTTCGAAGTGGAGCGAGCGCGCTTGCAGGCTCAGTTTTTTCAAGCGGCCGGCGCTTCGGGAAAGCCGCGCGGGCTGCGCTGGAAGGAGTGCGTGTGGAACGAGCTCATCGAGTGGGTGCGCGACAAGCAGAGCGGACAGCTGATGGTATTGGTCGGCGTGACGATCTCGTTTGAAGCGATCGAGGGCGGCGACATGGAAGGCGTCGAAGCGGCCGGCAATTTGCGCAACGCGTCGGCGGTGTTTTACTGGCAGGATGGCGAATGGCGCACGAGTGGGCGTGCGATCTTCAATTTGAATCCGAGCGAGGCGGTAGAACATTTCAAAGGTGGATACGAGAGAATCTAATCCTCATTCCGCCGGCGAGTGGCCGATCAGGGTGACGCCGATGCCGATGCTGCCGTTGGCCGGTTTGCCCGCGATCGTTAGGTTGCACTTCGAATTGACGACCCAGTGCCCCTTGGCGCGGGCATCGATGGTCGGCTCCTTGGCCGGCGTCGAGTTGGGCCAGAGCATGAAGACGCCCGGATGAGCCAGGTCGATGCTTTCACCGCTCTGGTCGGACAGCTTTTTCGCTTCCATCAGGGCCGGCCGCGTGTCGTCCTTGGCCTTGATGACCAGAACGAATTCCTGAAACTGCGAGACGTCGGCGCCGTGCTTGCCGTCGGTCGGCTGATAACCTAGTCGCATCGTGTAGACACCCGGCTTCATCTTCTGCTTGCGATAGTCGGTCATCGTGACGTGAAACTGGATGGCGCCGAGGATCTCGGATTGCTTCACTTCGCGGAAGGTCACTCCGGTCTTGAGTTGCTCGGGTGTCGCATCAGTCGGCAGTTCCTTGCGAAACCACATCTCGCACAGCAGCTTGCCGGAGCCGTCCAGCAATTGGACCGAACTGTCCGCGAGCAGCTTCTGAATCGGCTCGGCGATCTCCTTTGGCACCGGCGTGTTGGCCGTCTTGATCGCGTATTTCTTGCCGTCCTGTGACGAGACGAAAGAAAACACAATCACGGTGAAAAGAATCGGGGCGATCCAACGCAAGTTGCGAATCATCAAGTGGGACTCCGAATCAGTTCACTGAGGGAGGGTGGTCACGTTGGTAGACGCCGGGCCGAGATCCTTCTTCAACTGCTCAATTTCTTCGCGCAACTGTTCGACCTCGGCCCGAAGCTGCGCAATCTCGCTCGGCGCCCGGCTCACAGCCACCGCCTTGCGTGACAGCCCGAGGGCGAGCACGATGGCAACGGCGGGAACCCAAACAGGATGATGCCGATGATGGCCAGGATGATGATTTCCGGCCAGCCGAGTCCAAACATCCTTGGGTCTCCCGCGAGCTTTTCGGTTTATCGTACCTGGAAGGATCCGACGTAGCCGGCCCGGCGATCGCTGTCGCTCCACGTTGCGCCGAGGCCCTGGCCGCGGAAGACGTGATCGACGACGCCGGCGGGGATCGCCTTGACGTTGCTGGCGAGCGGCGGATAGAACGCGTACTCGTTGCCGCAGACCTTGTCGTGCTCGCTGTCGAGGCAGCGCGTCTTCAGCTTGGCGATGGTGGCATCGAGTTCCACGCAGGCGTTGAACTTGCAGGGGCAGCCGTCAATTTTGATCGGCTGGGCGTGAACCTTGACGACGTTCTCCAACAGCTGGCCGCCTTGCTGTTGCGCGAACCGAACGAGGGCTTCACGCTGCACAAGGTTCGCTTTGCTATCGACGATGATGACCGCCTTGGCCGGAGATTTTTGCTCCAGCCCGAGTGTGTTGGCGGCCGAGACGACAGCGACAACGCACAGGCCGTCGAGCGATACATCGCCCGCCTGGCCCTTTTCGATGCGCCAGGCCATGATGCCTTGTTTGCCGCTGAGGTTGAAATCGGCATTCGCGAAGCACGGCCCGGTCCAGACATCGCAGGTGCGGGCTTCGACGTACATTCCATGGGCGGTGATGGCGAGTTTATTCGAGGCATCAATTGCTGTGGCGGAAATCAGCCCCAGGCCGAGGGCCGTGAGTCCGCAGAGTATCCAGCGTGGCATGGTCAAACCTCCCTAGAGTGGTGTGCGAAGGCGGGTACGATAGTATTCTCGACGAGCGGATTGGCTGCGTCAAGGGCGAATCGGCTGCCAGGGGCATTACGGGCTCCCAGGGCCGAAACAACTGTTTGGTGACGGCCCGGACCTGCCACCGATAGAACCGTTTGGTGACGAATGGAAGCGTGGGCATTAGTTGTGGCGCCGACGGGGGCCGCTTAAGATCGAGCATGCGTTTATCCGAGCATGGAGCGTAAGCGAAGCGAGGCTCCACTTCGCTTACGCTTCATGCTCAGCGACTGTACCCCACAGGAGTCTCCCGATGTCGAGTCGTTCTCTGTTCGATCGGCTGAGGAAATCTGCGAGGGCAGGCTCAGACAGCGGCTCGCCCGAAATCGAAGCCGACGAGAAAAAAGCCTTGAGCTGGCGTTAGTGGCAAAGCGTCCCACTTGCAATCCCTCCTCCTTCACGTCACAATGATCTGAGGAAGAGCCGGTTTCGCGAGGTCTCCCCATGACTCGTCGGTCCGTGGTTTGGATGCTGGTCGGCGTGTGCGTCGCCGGTGCGTCGATTTGGTATGCGCGCGAACTGACGCTCTCGACGTCGGTCCCGCCGCTGCCTGAAAAGCCGTCCGCAAATTCGGTCGCCGTCGATTTCAAACGCGACATTTTACCCATCCTGTCCGGCAAGTGCTACTCCTGCCACGGTCCCGATCAAACCGCGCGCAAGGGCGGCCTGCGGCTCGATCAACGCGACGCAGCCTTGAAGCCGATCGGCTGGAGCGCACCGGCCATCGTTCCTGGAAAATCCGCCGACAGCGAAGTAATCCGCCGAATTCTCAGCGACGATGACGACGAGCGCATGCCGCCGAAGAAAACCGGCAAGCCGTTGACGGATGCCGAGAAGGATTTGCTCCAACGCTGGATCGATCAAGGCGCCGAGTATCAACTGCACTGGGCGTTCGTGAAGCCGGAGCGGGCCAAGCTTCCCGTCGTCAAGGACAAGGCGTGGGTGAAGAACGAGATCGACGCGTTCGTCCTCGCGAAGCTCGAAGCGGCCGGCCTTGCGCCGGCGCCGCAGGCCGATCGCGTCACCTTGATCCGCCGGCTGTCGCTCGATCTGCGTGGTTTGCCGCCGACGCTCGGCGAGATTGACGCGTTCCTTGCCGACGACTCCCGCGACGCTTACGAGAAGCTGGTCAACCGCATGCTCGATTCGCCGCGCTACGGCGAGAAGATGGCGCTCCTCTGGCTCGACCTCGCCCGCTTCGGCGACACCAGCGGCTATCACCAGGACTCGACGCGCCAGATGTACCTCTGGCGCGACTGGGTGATCAACGCGTTCAATCAGAACATGCCGTTCGATCAGTTCACGATCATGCAGCTTGCCGGCGATCTTCTGCCGAACGCGGGCGACCAACAGAAGATCGCCTCGGGCTTCAATCGCAACACACGCTTCAATGAGGAAGGCGGCGTCGATCCCGAAGAGTACGTCATCCGCTACAACATCGACCGCACCAACACGCTCGGCCAGGTTTGGCTCGGCCTCACGCTGGGCTGTGCGGAGTGTCACACCCATAAGTATGATCCGATCTCGCACAAGGAGTATTACCAGCTCTTCGCGTATTTCACGGGCATCACCGAGCCGATGGTGGAGGGCGAAAGCGTGCACGGCCGACCGCTGCCGCCGCTTTTAATGGTGCCGACGCCGGAGCAGGCGAAGGCGCTCACGAATCTTCGCAAGGATTTGGCACATGTCGAGGAGGTGATCGCCAAGGAATTGCAGAGGTACTCGGCTGCCTACAAGGATCCCTATGAAAGCAAGACCGTTCCCGAAATCGTGCTGCTTAATCTCTACCTGAAATCGCAACTGGCCTGGGAGGCTCAAGCGAAGGATAGCCTGAAGCCGCCCACGCCCGTGCGCGATGCTCTTCAAATTGAGCCTGCCAAACGCGACGCTACCAAGAACAAAGTCGTACGGGATTATTACCTGCGTAAGGTTCACGCCGAGTTCCGCAAGGAGCTCGCCCCGTTCGAAGAGGATTACGAAGACTTCACCCGCAAGATTCGGCAGATCGAAAACGCCATCCCCTACACGCTCATCAGCGAGGAGATGGCAATTCCCCGTCACGCCCACGTCTTGATCCGTGGCGACTTCCTGCAAAAAGGCGAGCGCGTCGAGCGTGGCGTTCCCGCGGTTCTCTCGCCGTTACCCAAGGACGGTCCCAAGAACCGCCTCGGCCTGGTTCGCTGGCTCGTAAGCCCGGAGCATCCGTTGACTGGCCGCGTCACCGTCAATCGCCTGTGGGCGCAGATGTTCGGCACCGGTCTCGTCCGCACCCTCGGCGACTTCGGCAGCCAGGGCGACTACCCCTCGCATCCCGAATTGCTCGATTGGCTTGCTGCCGAATTCGTCCTTCCTCGTCCCACCGGAAACGCGTCTCCGGGGAATAGTGCTTGGGATGTCAAGGTGCTCCTACGCACCATCGCCCTCTCCGCCACCTATCAGCAATCGTCCATTTATCTCCACGACAGCGCCAAGATCGACCCGCTCAACCGACTGCTCTCGCACTCCCCGCGCCATCGCCTCAGCGCCGAGGAAATTCGTGACAGCGCGTTGGCGATCGCCGGCGTGCTCAGCAACAAGATCGGCGGCCCCTCATTCATGCCGTATCAGCCAAGCGATTTCTACAAGTTCAAGAACGAGGCTTGGGTCTGGACGAGCAGCGACGGCGACGACCAGTATCGCCGCGGCATGTACGTATTCTGGCGGCGCACCGCGCTCCACCCGATGTTCGTGACCTTGGACGCCCCGACGCGGGAGGAATGCGTCGTCTCACGGCCGCGCACCAACACGCCGCTGGGAGCGCTGGTGACCTTGAACGATCCCACGTTTGTCGAGGCCGCCCGCGTCTTCGCCCAGCGCATCCTGACGCAAGGCCCCAAGGAGCACGATGCACGCCTGGCCTTTGCGTTCCGTACCGCGACCTGCCGAGCGCCGAGCGAAACGGAGCTGAAGATCCTCCGCCACCGCTTCGAGCAGCAGCGTGCCCGTTTCGCCGCCGATCCGGACGCCGCGTCGCGCCTGGTCAACGCGGGCCAATATGCGCGCGACGCTTCGCTGGAAGTGTCGGAATTGGCCGCGTGGACCACCCTCTGCAATTTGGTGTTGAACCTGGATGAGGTACTGACGCGCGAGTGACACGGGGGGATTAACCACTGAGACACAGTGACACAGAGAGAGCCAAGGGGTATGGAATGCTGACTTTCTTCGCGACTGGAGCTCTGCACTGATTCTGGTCTCTCTAACTCTATTCTCTGTGTCACTGTGTCTATGTGGTTAGAAATTCTTGGCGTGGAATTATCGAGCAAATGAATACTACATCCATCACCTCACGGCGACGATTTTTGACACGCACCAGCGCCGGTCTCGGCATGGCCGCCGTGGCGTCGTTGCTTGATGCGCAGCCTGGCGTGGGCCGCACGCACTTCCCCGCCAAGGCGAAGAACGTCATCTTCCTCTTCATGGGTGGCGGCCCGTCGCACGTGGACCTCTTCGATCCCAAGCCGATCTTGCGCCATCGCCACGGCGAGGAGATGCCGCCGTCCATCCTCGGCACCCAGCGCGTCACGCTGATGACGCGCAATCAGGGGCACTTCAAGACCGCTTCGACACCGTTCCGTTTTCGCAAGGTCGGCCAGGCCGGGCACGACATGAGCGACCTGTGGGTGCATCTGCCGCAGGTCGCCGACGAGTTGACGTTCATCCGCTCGCTGCACACCGAGCCGATCAATCACGACCCCGCCGTCACGCTGATGCAGACCGGCCGGCCCGAATCGGGATTGCCCGCGATGGGCTCCTGGCTCAGTTACGGCCTCGGCTCCGAGAATCGCGACCTGCCCGCCTACATCGTCATGATGTCGGGCACCTTCGATCAGCCGATCACGACGCGCTACTTCCACTCCGGCTTCCTGCCGAGCCAGCACCAGGGGGTCCACTTCCAGGCCGCGGGCGATCCCGTCTTCTACCTGTCGAACCCCGCCGGCATCGCACCGGCAGCGCGCGGCGAAATCGTCGCCGGCATCAACGATCTCAACCGCCTGCGCCACGCTCAGGTTCACGACCCCGAGATCGAAACGCGAATCAACGCCTTCGAACTGGCCTTCCGCATGCAGACCTCCGTCCCCGAGTTGATGAACATCCGCGATGAGACCCAGGCCACGCTCGACCGCTACGGCCCCGACGTCAACAATCCGTCCACCTTCGCCCGCCAGGCCTTGCTCGCACGCCGGCTGGTCGAGCGCGGCGTCCGCTTCGTGCAGCTCTTCCACCGCGGCTGGGACGCTCACTCCTCGGTCATCGCCCACACTCGCCGCCAAGTCCGCGACGTCGATCAACCGATCGCCGCCCTGATCCGCGATCTGAAAACTCGCGGGCTGCTCGATTCCACGCTCGTCATCTGGGGCGGCGAGTTCGGCCGCACCGCGTATGGCCAGGGGGACCTCTCCGGCGAATTCGGCCGCGATCACCACCCAAGATGTTTCACCTGCTTCCTCGCCGGCGGCGGCATCAAGCCCGGCGTCGTTCTGGGTGCCACCGACGAGTTCGGCTACAACATCGTCGGCCCCAAAATCCACGTCAACGACCTGCATGCCACCATCCTGCACTTGCTGGGTATCGACCATCTGCGCCTAACCTATCGGCACGCCGGCCGCGACTTCCGCCTCACGGACGTGGCCGGCGAAGTGGTGCCGGAGGTGCTGGCGTGATTCGAATTATTGACCACAGAGACACAGAGGACACAGAGAAAACCATCAAGGAAAAAGAGTCGCGACGATCCCTTGATCCCATGTACGCATACCTAGCGTATTTCACTTCTGAATTTCTTCTCTGTGCCCTCTGTGCCATCGGAGTCCCGTCAGGGACGATTGAATCGGGTGTTGCTTCAGTCGTCCCTGGCGGGACTCGGGAGTGCACGCCGGACGGCCGCCCAGCACTGAAGTGCTGGGCTATTTTCAGGCGTTCCTACGGGACGAATGCGGCAAACTCATCATAAACCCGCTGCAGATACCGCCCGTAATCGGTGTTGACACACGCGGCGATCAGCTGCTGCAATTGCGGCTTGTCGATGAAGCCTTTGACGAGCGCGATCTCTTCCAAACACGCGATCTTCAGGCCCTGGCGTTGTTCAAGGGTCTGCACGAACAGCGACGACGTCAGCAGCGAATCGGGGGTGCCGGCGTCCAGCCAGGCGACGCCGCGGCCCAGCGGGGTGACGCTCAGCTCGCCGCGCTGGAGGTATTGCTGGTTGACGTCGGTGATCTCCAGTTCGCCGCGGGCCGAGGGGCGGATGCTCTTGGCGACCTCGACCACGTGGCCGTCGTAGAAATAGAGGCCGGTGATCGCCCAATTCGAGCGCGGCTTCTTGGGCTTTTCCTCGACGCTGAGCGCCCGGCAATTCTTGTCGAACTCGACGACGCCGAACCGCTCCGGGTCCTGCACGCGGTAGGCGAAGACGCGGGCGCCCGTGGTCAGCTTGGCCGACTGCATCAGCACCTGCATCAGGTCATGGCCGAAGAAGAGGTTGTCGCCGAGGATGAGGCAGACCGGATTTTGGCCGATGAAGTCCGCGCCGATCAGGAACGCCTCGGCAATGCCGCCGGGGTTCGGTTGCACTTTGTAGGAGATCGCGAGTCCGAGTTGGCTGCCGTCGCCCAAAAGTTCCTCGATGAGCGGCAAATCGCGCGGCGTGCTGATGATGAGGATGTTGCGGATGCCGGCGAGCATCAGCACCGAGAGCGGGTAATAGAGGACCGGCTTGTCGTAAACCGGCAAGAGTTGCTTGCTGACGGTCCGCGTCAACGGATAGAGCCGCGAACCGCTGCCGCCGGCGAGGAGGATGCCATTCATCAGGAGTCAGGGGTCAGGGGTCAGGAGTCAGGAGTCGCCGCCATCTCTTTTCTATGGACCAACGCAGAGTTTTCCTCTTCCCGCTCTCGGACCGTTCGCTTATGATCCACCACTCGCAGTGGCGAAGCGTAAGCCTGACCCCTGACTCCTGACCCCTGACTCCTCATGGAATACAAGGTAGAACTGCCGACGTTTCGCGGGCCGCTCGATCTCTTGTTGTTTCTGGTCAAGCAGAACGAGGTCGATCTGCAAGATATTCCCATTGCGATTATCACGGAGCAGTTTCTTGCCTATCTCAATCTGCTCGAAGTGATCGATGTCGAGGCGGCGGGCGAATTTCTCGTGATGGCCGCCACGTTGATGGAAATCAAGAGCCGCATGCTGTTGCCACGCGCGGAGGAGGAGGCGGGGGACGAAGCGGACCCGCGGCTCGAATTAGTGAAACAGCTGATCGAGTACAAGAAATACAAGGAGGCTGCGGCGCTTTTGGAGGAGCAGGCGGAGCGTCAGCTCACGCGGTTGTCGAGGGTGCCGATGGAGCTGCCGACGCCGCCCGATCTGGCAAATCAGCCGCTGCGCAAGGTGGAGTTGTGGGACCTGGTGAGCGCGTTCGGCCGGCTGATGCGCGAGACGGCCGCGCTGCAGCCGAGCCATATCGCGGTGGATGAGACGCCGATCCAATCGTACATGGATCGGATCGTCGATCTCCTGAAGAAACAGGAGCGCGTGAGTTTGAGAGAGCTATTCACGCCGCCGCGCACGCGCGGCCGACTGCTCGGCCTGTTCCTGGCGACGCTGGAGTTGATCAAGGGGCGCACGGTGTGGGCGGAGCAGGCGGACCCGTTCGGCGAGTTGTGGCTGCGGCTGGCGTCGCCGGTGATGGAGGAGGGAGACAGGAGTCAGGAGTCAGGGGACAGGACTCAGGAGTTAGCAAGCGGATGATCGCTCATGTTTCCTGACCCCTGACCCCTGACCCCTGTTCGGGTTGCCGGCGTCTACGGCACACGGTAAGATGGCACGTGTTGTCACAAGCCAGGAATTGGCGCCGCGATCATAAGGATTTGACCATGGCATCATCGGAGTCGGCACGGGAAGACATCTTCCTGCCGGGCGGACAAATATGCAAGGATAGCATCTCGGAGCCAGCTCTCAAGGTCTTGCACGAAGCGATGAAGCTGGCTCGCGCGACGCGCTGGGACAACGTTCGCAGCCCGCACATCTTCATGGGTTTGCTCGCCGTTGCTGACCCGGGTGTGCGTGCCTGGGGCAAGCTGCTCGACACGGATCTGGAGCGCATGCTCAGCGAGTTTCAGGACCTCTTCCACCAAGAGAAGGGGGAAAAGGAAGCCGTCCTCGTGCTCAATCGCGAGTTCCTCTCTGATAACTTCATTCGCATTCTGCGCGAGGCATTTGGGCGAGCCAAAGAGTATCGCCGTCGCGCCGTTACGCCGATGGATCTGCTGGTCACACTCTTGACGGCATCGGACAGCGTGGTCGCGGAGTGCTTCGAGCGAAGCGGGGCAACACCTGCAAAGCTGACAGAATTGGCAATCCTGGCGGAGCAACAAGCCACGGCAACGTGATGCAGTCCGCACAATCGTCTCAACCGGCAAAGCTTGACAATCACTTCTAGCAATCGCGCCGGAAACGTCGGGGAATCCTGGCGGAGCGATTTTCCCGCACACTACAATCGAGATGGATGTATTGAAGGCTGGAGGTGTGCCATGCGCCATGCGATTTGGTTGACGATGTGTGCGGGTTTGTTGTTGGCCCAGTTGGGTTGCCGGCATCCATGTGGACGCCGGCCGCTGTGTGGGGATCGTAATCCCGCGCCGCCGCCGAAGTTCATCGCGGCCCCGCCGATGCTCGGACAGCCGCAGGGCATTCAGCAATCGGGCGGCTTCCCGGTGCTGCCGCCGGACGCGAAGGTTGAGCAGCCTGGAGTGCCGTCGATCTCGAAGACGCCGGAAGCGGCGCCGCCGCCGGAAACCAAGCGTGACGTGAAGCCGCGCGTTCAGCTTTACGCACCGGAGGTTGACGAACCGAGGCCGACGCCGGAGCCTCCCGCCCAGAAGCCAAGTGTGCAGGCATCGCTGCCGCCGATCCCGCAGTTTGCGTCGGTACGAGACAATGTCTACGCAGGTCTACGTCCGCCGCTCGATGGGCTCGATTGGTTGCATGACAATCGCGTTGCGACCGTCGTGCAAATCCGCTTGCCGGATGTCGACGGTGCCGCCGATAAGAAGCAAATCGAGAAGCGCAACACGCGTTACGTCTCCTTTGAGGTGTCGCCGCAGACGTTGACGAAGGAGAAAGCCGATGAGTTCATCAAGCTGGTCCGCGCCGGCGCGAAGCAGGGGGTGTTCGTGTACGATCAGGACGGCTCGCTCGCCGGCGCGATGTGGTATCTCTACTTCCGGCATGGCGAGTACCTCGATGACGACGCCTCGCAACTCCGGGCCCGCCAGCTTGGGCTTCAACTCAATCGCGATGGCCAACATCGCGACATGTGGCTTGCCGTGCAGAAGGTGTTGAGCGAAAATAGCAAGTAACCGTTGAGCCGCTTGCGGCTTAGCGTCCGCTTGCGGCTTGCGAACGCTAAGCCACAAGCGGCCAAAGGGTCGGAGGCTATTTTCATGTCGAAACAATTCCTCGGCGAAACCGCGCCACTTGTCCCGCCAATCTATCAATCCTCGGTCTACACGATCCCCGATCTTGACGCGCTCGATGCCATCATGAACGATGGCGAGCCGGGCTTCATCTATGCGCGCGATGCGCATCCCAACGCGAAACGGCTTGGGCAACTTCTCGCACAGGCCGAAACCGCCGAATGGGGCGTCATCACCAGCTCCGGCATGGCGGCCATCAGTGCGATCGTGCTCGCCACGGTGCAGCAGGGCCAGCGTATTCTCGCCAGCAATCGGCTGTATGGTCGCACAGTGCAGCTATTCACGCAGGAACTGGGCCGATTCGGCGTGACGACAGAGTACGTCGATGCCAACGATCTGGTGGCCGTGGAAATCGCCTTGCAGAAGAAGCCGCGGCTGCTCTTCGTCGAAACGATGTCGAACCCGCTGGTGCGCGTCGTCGATATTGCCGCCCTGGCCGATCTGGCTCACAAGCACGGCTGCCTGCTGGTCGTGGACAACACCTTCGCGACGCCGGTGCTGACTCGGCCAATGGAGCTGGGTGCCGATTTCGTCATGGAAAGCCTGACGAAAATGATTGCGGGCCACAGCGACGTGACGCTCGGCTTCGTCGGAGGCAACGATGCGGACATGCTTCCAGCGATCAATACCGCCGTCAGCATCTGGGGCCTGGCGTCGAACCCGTTCGACTGCTGGCTTGCAGAACGCGGTCTGGCGACCCTGGACCTGCGCATGCGCGCTGCCTGCAAGAATGCGGAGCAGCTTGCCGATTGGCTCGCCGAGCAGCCCGGCGTGTTGCGCGTCTGGTATCCGAGCCGCGACGATCATCCGGATCTCGCGGTTGCCGAGCGTGTCCTCGACGGCGGCTTCGGCCACATGCTTTGTATCGAGTTGGAAGGAGGCCGCGACGCCGTCAATCGATTCATGCACGCAGCTCCGGGCATCCCGTTTAGCCCGTCGCTCGGCCACAGCTCGACGACGCTGAGCCATCCGGCGACGACTTCGCACCGCTACACCAGCCCCGCCGAGCGCAAGCGGCAAGGCATCACAGATGGGTTGATTCGCTTGTCCGTCGGCGTGGAGGCGCTGGAGGGAATTCAGGCGGAGATGGCGAAGGGGTTGGCGTAGGTCTTCGTTGAGCGTTCGCGTCACGTCCCCGGCGGCAACACGTTCTCCCCCTCCACCACATCCGCCGCATGGGCGTGCTCGATGGCCTCGTCGGTGCTGGTCGGGTCGATCTCACGGCAACTTGCTGTTAACTGCTCGGCGATGTCGCGCAATTCGGTCTGCCAGGCGGTCGGCTCAATGCCGTCCGGCGTCACCTGCGAGAATTCACCTAAGAGCAAGATCAGCCGCAATAAATGGCGGAAGAGGATGCCTTCCTGCTTGACCAGATCGCGGGCCTGCACGAACTTGTTGAAGTTGCCGCCGAAACGCAGCAGTTCGCCGGCGGCCCAGACCGCTTGTGTAGTCACATCGCCGACGTCAGGATAGATGGCGTCGAAGAGGAGCCGCAGCTTCTCGCTCAAGGTCGGCGGGCGTTGTTCCCGTTCCTGCCACGGGCTCCAGTCGTCGTCCTCTTCTTCGCCTTCAGCGGGGGGCGGCTTCACAATCATCAAGCCTCGCGCGATCAGGTCCGTGTCGAGCCGAGTGGTTGCCAGCGGACCCGGCGGAAGGTCTTCCTGCCACGGCACACGCACGTAGCGCAGGACCGAACGTGGCACCTCCAGGACGCTCTCGAAGGCTTGCAGTCGCTCGTTGCGATCGGCAACGCCCAGATGTTGCAAGAGAAATGCGGCATAGAGCGGATGCACGCTGCGGAACACGAGCAGTTGATCGAGCTTTTCGGTCGGCGTCGCCAGCGTCACTTGGTAGCGCTCGGCCGTTGTGGGTTGGATGGTTGCGCCGAGAGCCTTCAGTAGCATCTCCTCGGTCTTCGTGGGACGGGACTCCGATCCTGTCGCAGCAGCTTCAAGAACAGGATTGGAATCCTGTCCCACGGCTTTCGGGGGTTCGGGCAGCAGCGTCACGTAGCCGGCGCGGCAGAGCGTCAGCAGCATGAGATCGAGCTGGGCGTCTTGCGCTTTGATGCGGCCTTCGTCCATCAGGCGTTTGCGGATCACGGTGCGGATCAGCGACACGTCCGGCGAGATCTTCAAGAGATACGCGAGCAGCCGCCAGGGCAGGGGGCCTTTGCTGTAAAGTTTGCCCGGCGTCGCGGCTTGCAGTTGCTTGAATTGCGATTCGTTCCAGTAGGTGCGCGTGTCGCTGCGTGTTGGCTTCTTGCGTTTCAGGTCTTTCTTTGCCTTCAGCAAACCCGGCTCGCGCGTGTCCTCGGGAATCTTGTCGAACTTATCCTTCCAGCGTACGATCTTGACGTCATCTTCGTGCGCGATGGCGTAAACGTAGCCGCGGTCGTCGAACTGCGGCCGGCCAGCGCGGCCGAATATCTGCTGGGCGCTCGAGGCATCGATCAGCTTCTGCCGATCCATCGGCCCTTTGACCAGCGACGACAAGACGACCGAACGCGCCGGCAGGTTGATGCCGGATGCGAGGGTTTCCGTACAGATCACGGCGGCAAGGAGCTTGCGATTGAACAACTCCTCAACCACGCGGCGATACTTCGGCAACAGGCCGGCGTGATGAACCCCGACGCCGCGGTGCAACATCTGCTTGATCTTGGGGCCGACCCCCTGTGTCCAGTCGAGCTTGTTGACCTCGGCGTGGAGTGCGGCTTTCTGCGCCTCCTGCACGAGCGGCAAGCCTTTGAGCTGCTCGGCGACGTTCCAGCATTCGTCCCGGTTGAAGCAGAAGACGAGGGCCGGAATCATGCGTGATTCGCTGTCCCCCTTGGCCATCAGCACGATCTGCTCGGTCAGGAATTGATCGGCAACCCAGATGTAGGTGAGCGGCACCTTGCGTTCCTTGCCCTCGACGAGTTCGAGCTTGCGCAGATGGCAGCGTTCGAGCCATTGCAGGAACTCCAGCGAGTTGCCGACCGTCGCGGACAAGAGCAACAAACGAATGTGCTTGGGCAAGAGGGCCAGCGAAATCTCCCAGACGATGCCGCGTTCGATGTCGGCAAAGCTGTGGAACTCGTCCATGACGACGGCGGAGACTTTGCTGAAATCAAAGGCGGCCGGATGAAGCAGGCGATTGAGCAGAATCTCGGCGACGACCACAAGAATGCGCGCGTCGGGATTGACGCGGCGATTGCCGGTGACGAGGCCGACGTCCTCTTCGCGAAAACCCCAGCGGACTGCGCATGCTTGCATTTCGCGGAATTTTTGTTCTGTCAATGCGATCAGCGGTGTGGTGTAATAGGCAGTCGTTCCGGTGTGCAGAGCCTCGAAGAGGGCGGCCTGCGCGATGAGAGTCTTGCCCATGCCGGTCGGGGCGCACACGAGGACGCCTTGCTCGGAGGTGAACCAGGCCAGCAGCGCATCCTCCTGCACGGGATAGGGCGTGTAAGGCAACTGGCTCAGGTAGTCTTCCGCGAGTTGATCGCGGGTTTTTGGATTCATGGTAGCGCACCGCCCGCGGCCCTCTGCGAGGGCCGGCTAAACAATAGGATATGTAAAATCCCATATCACAAAGGAGCCCGCCATGATCGGCCTCGGTTTCCCGGAAATGCTTGTGCTCGTGCTGATGTCCGGCGGTATGAGTTCCACCGACCTGGTGGCAATGGTCCCGCCGGCCCACTACTTTCAATCCCGGCAAGTGCAGGTCTCCATCGATCGCATGATCGACATCGCCATTACCGAGCCTGCCACGCCGAAGGCCCAGGTCATGCAGTTGACGGCACTCCGTTACCTCGCCGACGAGGCGGAGAACCTGAAAAAGGCCAACAATTACGCCACCAATCGGGACGCCATCGAGCAAATCGCCCAGGGCAAGAAGGCCAACGATCCCCAGGGTTTTGCCAAGGAATATGCCCAGCGCGTGCTCATGAAGCTGGACGGCAAGAAGGCCGAGCCGGTAAAGACGCGGCCCATCCGCGAGGACGCGCTTAACTGGTTCCCCGAGGACGTCAAGATTGCCTTCGCCATTGATATGCGGCAGCCCTCCCTCGCGGCCAATGACCCGCTCAAGGAGCTGCTGAAATTGGTGCCCGATGGCGCGAAGAAGGAGATGTACGATCAGGTCGAAAAGATCGGCAACATCCGCGTCGAGCGAGTTGCCTTCGGTTTTGTCGAGGGTGATAAACGCGGCGACCAGAAGATCTACATGCGTTTGACGGGGAAGGCCAATCACGCCTGGCTCGTGGATGCCATCAAGTCAATACCGGGCGAACGCTTTGAGTCGAGAAAGGTCAAGGACGGCGATGGCACTCCGATCACGGTCTTGCAGCAGCAAAACAGCGAGCCGGCGATTGGCGTCGTGGGCGATACGGATCTTCTCGTGGTGGGCTATGATCGGCCCGGCGGCAAATACGACGACCTGGTCGCCCAGGTGCTTGACATTCGCGCAAAAAAGAAGGCGAACGCCACAACCGGCCCGCTCAAGGATCGGCTCGCGAAGATCCCGGACAAGGCGATCGCGTTTGCCGTCGGCGACATCCCCAATGACATGAAGCAGACATTGGGTTTCATGCTGAATGGAGCGCCGATACCCTCGAAGCTTTCGGCGTTTGTCGAACGGATGCCCAACGGGCTGGATCTGCAACTGGAAACGACCATGGCGAACGCGGAGGACGCGGACAAGCTGGTGCAGAAAGTCGGCATGTTGCGCAAGCAAGGCGTCGAGGAACTGAAGAAGGCGATGCAAATGCCGCTGCCGCCGGGGACGCCTCCCATCCCGTTCCAGGGCATGATCAACGTCCTGGAGAGTCTGCAAGTGCAGAGCAAGGGAGAGTCGGTGCAGACGCGAGCTTTCGTACCCGATGGATTGATCCAGCAGCTCGGCTCGGCGTCGATGATGATGTTCGGTGCTCGCGGTGAATTCAAGAAGGAATGACGATCCCCAGCCGCTTGCGGCTTAGCAGTAGCGAAGTGCTAAGCCGCAAGCGGCAAAATAATTGGATTGACGTTGGGATGGGAACCGATACCCTTTCCGCATGAAAAAACACCACAGCCAGCAAAAATACCTCCACAAGATCAGCCAAAAGCGTATCGATCCGCCGGCCTTGACCGGCGCCGCCTCGCTTCAGCAAATCGTCGAGGAAGCGTTCCTCTCCTATAACGCGGGCCGCATGCGCGAGGCGTGCAAGCTATTCACAGCGAAGATGCTGGAGCCGAACGTCACCGTCGGCCTATCGCTTTCGGGCGCGTTGACACCCGCGGGGCTCGGCATCTCGGCGCTTGTGCCACTCATTGAAGCCGGATTTATCGACTGGATCATCTCCACGGGTGCCAATCTCTATCACGACACGCACTTCGCGCTCAACATGGAGATGCACCAGTCACGCCCGGGCCTGGACGATCTCGCCCTGCGTGAAAACCAGGTCATCCGCATTTACGACATCGTCTTCGATTACGAAAACCTGCTCGGCACCGATCGCTTCTATCGGCAATTGTGCCGCAGCGAGCCGTTTCAGAAGACGTTCAGCACGGCCGAGTTTCACTACCTCGTCGGCAAGTACCTGGCGGCGCGGGAGGACGCCGAGAAGGCGAAGCATCGCAGTTTTGTCGCAGCGGCGTATCGCGCTGGTGTGCCGATCTTCACTTCGTCGCCCGGCGATAGCTCGATCGGCATGAACTTGGCAGCGCTCCAGCTTGAAGGCTCGAAGCTGCGCATCGATCCACTGCGCGACGTCAATCAATCCGCGGCGATTGTCTGGGACGCGAAAAGAAGCAAAGGACGCAGCGGCGTCTTCATCCTCGGCGGCGGCTCGCCCAAGAATTTTATGCTGCAGACGGAACCGCAGATTCAGGAAGTGCTCGGCCTCGAAGAAGCGGGGCATGATTATTTCTTGCAAGTGACCGACGCCCGGCCCGACACGGGGGGCCTGTCGGGCGCGACGCCGCAGGAGGCGATGACGTGGGGCAAGGTCGATCCGAATCAGCTTCCCGATACGGTCACGTGCTATCTCGACTCGACCGTGTTCCTGCCGATCCTGACCGTGTACGCGCTGGCGACGCACGCGCCGCGCAAGTCGAAGCGGTTGATGGATCGCATGGAGGCGTTGACCAAGGAGCTGGAGGCGGGGTATCTGAAGAACCGCAAGAAGAACCGCAAAGAGTAATTCCTGATTCGTTTAGCGCCCGCGTCGCGTCTTGCAAGCACTATGTCGCAAGCGGCGAAACATTCAGGATCCGCCGCACATCATCGACATCCCGCTGGATCTGCGCAGCCAATTCCTGCGCACTACCGAATGGTTTCGTGTCGCGGATCTTCTTGACGAAATCAACGGCGAGTGATTGGTCGTAAAGTTGCCCGCTGAAGCCGATCAGGTGCACTTCAACCTTGCGAGCGTTTTCGCCGAAAGTCGGGTTGGGCCCGACGTTTGCAGCGGCAGGCCAGGTTTTGCCATCGAAATGGGCTCGCACCGCATAAACGCCATTGCCGGGAATCAACGTGGCAATCTCGTGCAGGTTGGCCGTCGGAAAGCCAAGCGTGGCACCGCGTTTCTGGCCCGTGCCGACGACGCCCGCTAGGCGATACGGCCTGCCGAGGAGTTGGGCGACGACATCAACGTTCCCCGCCAGTAAGTCCGCTCGGACCCGGCTGCTCGACACGGCTTGCCCGGCTACTTCACGCGGCGGCACCAGCGACAGCGGCAGGTTCTTCTCAGCGCACAGCGATTGCAACACTTCAACCGTGCCCTCGCGATTGCGGCCGAAACCGAAGTTGGCGCCCTCGACCAGTGCTCTGGCCTGGAGTTGATCGATGATGATGCGCTCGAAGAACTCCCGTGGGCTGAGCTGCAGGAGAGCAGGGGAGGTCTGCAAGATCAGAACGTGGTCCGCGCCTTGCTGCGTCAACAGAGTGCAGCGGTCTGCGATCGTCGTCAAAGGTTGGCCGACCAGGTCAGGGCGCAATAACCGCGACGGATGGGGATCGAATGTCACGGCGACGGCCGATCCGTCCAGCGCGCGCATCAGGCAGTTAGTTTCGCTCAAGAGTGCCTGATGGCCGAGATGAACGCCGTCGAAGTTACCGATGGTCAGGATGCTGCGAAGGCAAGCTTCGGGCATCGGACCGTTGAGCGCGTAGGTGAAGATTGCCATGGCATTCATGACGAAAGGGGAGGGCGAAGCTCCCGCCGAGCCTTGGGCGTCTGATTGCCCAGGCTCGGCAGGAGCCTCGCCCTCCCGAGCTTGGCGACTCCATTCGCGTCGGTTTACTATGCCGCGGCCTTCAGGGCAGCCAGCGCCGCTTCGTAATTCGGATGGGCGCCGACTTCCGGCACGTATTCGACGTAGGTGATCTTGTTGTTTTTGTCCACCACGAAGATCGCCCGGCTGAACAGCGGAATCGGCAGGCCTTCGATGAGGACGCCGTAACTCTTGCCGAACGAATGGTTGCGCACGTCCGACAGGTTCTTCATATTGGTGATCTTCTGCTCGGTGCAGAAGCGGCCCTGCGCGAATGGCAAGTCAAGGCTGACCGTGTAGCAGGCGACCTTGTCCGCGAGGGCGCCAACCGCTTCATCGAACTTCTTGGTCTGCTGGCTGCACACTGGCGTATCGAGCGACGGCACCACGCTGAAAAGGCGGGCCTTGCTCGGCGTGGACGCCAGCGTCTGGATATCAAGGCCGGTGACGCATTCGAAATTCGGCGCCGCATCGCCGGCCTTGAGCTGCGGGCCGACCAAGGCGTACATCTTATCCTTGAACTTCACTTCACGTGCCATGAAAAAATCCTCCTTCGTAGGTCAGGCGGGGCCCGACAGCATGATGGTTAGTGGAAATCTTTTATCAAAATACGGATGGCCACGCCGATCGTCAAACAGCACGGGCCGGTCGCTTGGTTCGCAAGCGATCGGCCCGCAGGGTGCTGTGGTCGGTCCTGAAGAATTCCGCCATGTCATTGTGCATGGTCTCCTTACCTTAGCCCGGATTGCGCACCGAGTTCCTGCGAGGCCACGGAACGCGGGAGCGTGGGAGACGGGGGGAATGGCTGGGCAGGTCGCGGCCCGTGTTGGTTCTGGGAACTGGTTGGCCGGCGTTTTGGCTGGATTTTTACGCCGATTTTCGCG
>SHZY01000005.1 GCA_009692065.1 Gemmataceae bacterium | reverse complement strand
ACGGTGGCATCGTACGGCAAGATACTCGTCGTGCGGATGGCGCCGGTGAACGGATCGGTGAAGGTAACGGTGTAGGTATCGGTGCTGGCGTCCAGGCCGGTGATGTCGAACGACTGCACGCTGGAGACGCCGTCGAACAGGGGGGTCCAGGTGGCGCCGCCGTTGTCGGTCTTCCACGATCCGCCCGTGGCGGTCGAAATATAGATGATGTTTGCGTCGCTGGGATCGGTGGTGATGCTGGTGACCGGGCCGGTGACGTTGCCCTTGAGGGTGGATGCCACATAGTTGACCGAGGCATTGACGACCGGCGACGGACCGGAGTAGAACCACTGCGTCGGGGCGGCGTTGGTGGTGCCGCCTTGAATCACGTCGGTCACATAGGCGGTCGTGCCGGTGTCAACCACTCCCGCGCCGGCGGCGCCCGTGACGGTCCCCACCTGCAAGAGCGGGACGACTGCGTCGGCCAGGCTGCCAGTGAAGGTAATCAGGAAGTTGCCCGAGATGGTCAAGTCCACTGTCGCGGTGCCGGTCCCGCCGCCGGGCGAGCTCGGATCGAGCAGAAGCGTATCCAGGGCCGTCTGCAAGTTGGGCCGCGTGAGGGAAGGATTCAAGCCCAGCGCCACGTTCGCGGTCAGCGCGAAACCAGCGAAATTCAGATCGAAGGATCCGCTCGTGCCGGAGACGGCGATGGTCTGCTGGGCCGCGGAGGCAACCAGCCACGGCTGGCTCACGATGGTCGCCGTCGGCAGAATGCCGGCGCCCGTGAAGTTGCTCGCCAGCACGAGAGGCACGCTCACGTTGGCCAGGGTGCCGGCGAACGAGATGAGGAAGCCCGAGCTGGTCGCGCTGACGAGCGCGGTTCCATGGGCGTCGCCGGGCGACGAAAGGTTGAGCAACAGGGCATCGAGTGCCGCCTGCAAGCTCGCGGCAGTGGCGGCAGGCGTGGCGCCGATGGTGACGGTCGCCAGGGCTTGGTAGCCGGTGAAGTGCAGGTCGAACTTGTCGCTCGTCACGCCGGTCACGGTGACCGCTTGCTGGGACCAGGGCAGGGCCGCCCCGGTGAAGGTGCCCTGGTAAACAATCGTGTAGACGTTCAAGCCGCTTTGCGTGACCGCGACGGAGCCGCCGCCGTTGCCGCTCCCCGCCTGGATGGCTGGCAGGGAGTTCAACGCATTTTGCACGAGGAGGGCCGACGCGCTCATCGGCAGCGAGCCGGTGGTCGAAGTCGTGGCGGTGGGGCTGGTATTGGGATTCGTGAAGGTGAGCTGGAACGACCCGTAGATCGGGCCGGCCACGTGGACGCGCTGCACCTGGGATTGGAGCGGGTTGCCCTGGCCTTGCAGGATTACCGGCTCGCCGGTGACGCTGACGCCGCCTTGCAATTGCAACTGCGTGTTGAGGGCAACCACGGTCCCGCCGTGGCCAGGCGTCAAGATATCGACGAGCGCGGTGCCGTCGGTAATCGTGGGGACCATGACGGCCGGCTGCTCGAACCCGCTCAAGGCGCCGTCGAGCGTTATGCGGTAGACGGGCTGTGCGGGGTTGGACAGGTCAATCACCTGCACCGTGGCCAGACCGCCGAGGTCGGCGATGGAAGTCAGCGCGTTCAGCGCGTTTTCCATGGTGGCGCCGTCGGCGAGAGTGTTGGTGTAGGTGAGCGTCGGCGTCGTGTAGCCGTTGAAGCTCAAGGTGAACTGCGTGACGCCGGGAACGGCGGCATCGAAGGTGAGCGACTGGAGCTGGGGAACGGCGCCTTGCCCGAGCGCTTGCGGATTCTGAATGGTCAGGATGCCCTGGTTCAGGAATGTGGTGCCGCGGTAAGTATTGGCGCCGGCCAGGTTGAGTTCGCCGCCGCCCGACACGGAGATATCGGCCGGATTGGTCCCATCGCCGATGCTGCCGATCAAGGTGAGCCGCGAGTTCGGCAGGATATCGATCTCGGGGCTGAGCGAGGCGACCTGCGCGAAGGAAACCAGCGGCGTGAAGAGGGCTTGCATGGCCGGCGTATCGAGCGCGGCCTGGATGTTGTCGACCAGGGTATTGGGGTTCGAGCTCCACGCAATCGGCGCGGTTTGCTGCGTCGCGCCCTTCCCCACGTCCGAACCGATGACGACGATGGCGCCCGGCGCTGCATTGCCGGAGGAATCGATGTTCTTGAGCGTCACGCTGGTCGGGCTAAAAATGCTTTGAATGGTGTAGTAGCCGCCGTTGACGACGTAGACCGTTTCGCCGACGGTCATCCAAGAAGTGTCGCCCACTGCCACCGGCACATTCGAGCCGATCAGGGGTTGGGTGAAACTGGAGGTGGTTTTGGTGAGGGCCGAGGCATTGCCGACTACCAGCGTGAAGGTGTCGTCGTTGACGAAGTCGCCGCCGAAGAGGAGAGTCTGCACGGCATTGATGCCTGGGACGCCGGGGAGGCCGGAGTGGCCGGGGGTCGAGTTCAGGGCCGTGACGGTGCCGCCGGTGGGTCTGTTCACTGTCGTGAGGATGGTGGGTAAGGTGGTGGCGGCGGCGGGCCCGGTGAAGCTGACGGCAATGTTGGCGTTGAGGGTAATGGGGCCGCGCCACAGGTTGTCGTTGGCCACGCTCATCAAGGGGGCGTCGCCGAACAGGCTATTGCCGGGGCCGTTAATGATGAGGTGGTTGTACCAGATCTGGAGTCCACGCTGGATGCCGCCGTTGGCGAGGGGAGTATTGGAGCCCAATTCGAGAGCGGCGCCGCTTTGGATGGTGGTCGTGGTGTTGGTCGCGGTGGTCCCAAGGCCAAGGGCAGTATCGTGTTGGATGGTGAGCACGCCGGTCTGGATATCGACGCCGCCCGTGTACAGGCCCTCGCCCTGGAGGATGAGCCGCTGGGTGCCGCGTTTGAGTAGTTTTCCCACGACGGTGACGGCGCCCGCGCCGTCGTGGATGGCGCCGGTCAGCAGGAGTTGGCTGACGTTCGAGTAGGGCTGAATCGCGCCGTCAATCTGCACACCGATTGCGGCGGTGCCGTTGAGGTAGACCTGGCCGGTGATGACATTGTTGCCGTCGAGATTGACCAGGGCCCCCGTCTGGTTCAGCCAGGGGAAGCGATGATTGATGCCGGTGCCATTGAGAGCGAAGGTGTACGGGAGGGTCAAGTTGTTGCCGGCGAGATCTTGCTTCAACATGATGGAGCCGCCGTCGAATACCTGAACGCCAGGCTGCAGGACGGGATTGATGCCACCATAGATTTTGCCCAGGGCGAGGGCATTTTGGGCCGTGACCCAGCCCTTGTCGATGAAGAGCTGATAACGGTTCTGGCCGGTGGCAGTGGTGAAGGTGTTTGCCCCCGTCAGCACGAGTTCGCCATACCCGACCTTGGTCAGGGTGCTGCCCGAGACTACGCCATTGATCGTGAGCTGGCTCAAGATGTTGGCCGTGATGCCCTGGATGTTGGCGGGATCGGGATCAGGATCGACGCCGATACTGGTGCCGCCGACAAGCGTCACGTTCCCCTGGATGATGTTGACGCCGCTAATATTGTTGAGCGCGCCTTCGTTATACGCGCCAAAGCCGCTGAGACCGAAGGTTACGGTGGACGGGAAGTAAAGGTTATAGACGCCGGCCAGGCCGGATGAGTCCGGGAATGGGTCGGCCTGCAACTCGATGCTGGCGCCCGAGGAAAGCGTCGGGCTGAAGCCGTTCATCGCATTGGAATCGCGGACGTTCAATTGTCCCTGGCTGATGACGATGCTGGCGGTGATCGGGTTGGGGTGCGGCAGGATGATGCGGCCGAGGCCCGTCTTGATGAACGTGGCGTTGCCGATCTTGCCGTCGATGGTGAAATTCCAGAACTGGGCGACGCTGATGGGCTGGGTGTTCATCAGCTTGATCGCTAGCGGGGCCGTGTTCGCTGTGGGTTGTGCCCAGGTGTTGTGGCCAGCGAGATTGGTGAGCGGCGTGATGTTGCTGTAAGTAGTCTGAAGGTATTGGTTGGGGATCTGAAAGCCGACCGGCACGGTGCCGTTGACGGTGCCGACGTCGATGGATCCGGTGCCGAAGGCGGAGGTGATGGTGGCGTTGAGGGTCGGAATATCGAGCCCGCCCAGGCTGCCGCCGAAAGTAATGAAGAGCGTGGAGCCGGTCTGCGTCACGATCACGCTGGCGCCGATGCCGCCGATCGTGGACAGGCCATTGAGGCGGCCCGTGGTGATGGCAAAGATATTGGTGTTGTAGGTGATCGGCAGGGTTGAGGCGCCGTTGAAATTCAGGGTGAAGGTGGTGGTGCCTGGGATCGCGTTGGTGAGGGTGACGGTCTGCACGTGGGCGTAATACAGGTACTGGGCGGGGATATTCGGATTGCTTGTGTAGTTGATTTCCAGGCGGCCGGTTTCGTTGAGGTTGGTGTTCACGAACGTGGTGGCGCCGCCAGCGCCCATCGCGAACGGATGTCCGAACTGCACAAGGCCGCTATTGATGTTGGTGTGGCCGTGATAAAAGTTGCCGCCCTGGAAGTTGTTGACGGCGGAAGACGCTTCGGACGGGTTCAGGTAGAGGGTGCCGAGCCCTTCCTTGGTGAGCTCGAACGTGGCCGAATCGCTGATCATGCCGGTGGTGACCAGCGTTGAGTTAAGGACGCCGCCGATGGTGACATCGCTGCGAATCAGAATATCGCCGGCCAGCGTGGCGCTGCGCCCCGCGGCGTCCGCGACATTGCGCACGATGGCGCCAGAAAAGTTGTCCACGCCGTTGCCGGAAACGACCAGCGGATTGGTTACCGTCGGATTGGGCACGGCGGCCGAGCTCGCAATGTTGACCTGCAGTTCGGTGTTGGTGGTGATCGTGGTCAGATTCGGCGCGCCGCCCTGCGCCAGGGTGGTATTGCCGGCGCCGCCGCTGGCCGAGGCGTTGAGTTGCAGCACATTGATCGCGGCCATGGTGCCGCCGAAGGCCAGCGAAAAGCTGGCGCTGCCTGAGCCGCTGGCGGTCCGCGTGACGGTGACCGGGGCGCCGAGAAAACCCAGCGTGTTGAACAGGTTGTTGAGGGCGAGCTGAATCGTCGGTGCGTCGGTCAAGTCTCCCTGGAAGGTGAACACGGTCGATGGATTGGTGATGCCGTCGGGGTAGGTCAGGGTGACCTGGGTGACGTTGGGCGTGGCACCGCTGATCGAGAGGAGCTGCAGCTCGGAGGTGACCGAGGCGCCCAGCGCCTTGGTGTGCGTGATGATTACGCCGCCGTTGCCGATCGAATGATTGATGGTGAGCGGGCCAAGATAACCGCTGTTATCGCCTGACAGAGTCAGTGGCCCGACGCCGTCCTTGCTGAGCTGGGCGACGCTGTTATTGCTGAGGAGTTGCCCCGTGCCCGGCAGACCCAAAGCAATTTGCGGTCCGATGGTCAGCGAAGCCGACGGCTGAATGGTGATCGATTCGGAGCTGGCAACCGTATTGCCGAGCTGAATGCTCATCGTGATGACGCTGTTGAGAGAGCCCGTGTTGACGAAGAGCGAAGCGGTGTTCGTCGTGGGGTTCGCCAGCGTGAGTATCTGGGTGCCGGTCAGCCTGAAAGTATGAGTTGCGTCCGTGGAGCTATCCGTGGCGATCGTGAGCTGGTCGACCACGAGGTTGGGGATGTCGTTTTCGGCGGTGAAAAAGGAGGTGCCGAGGTTCTGGAAATTCAGTTGCACCGGCACTCCGGCCGTCGGCGCCACGTTTCCGGCCCAGTTGCTATTGATGCTCCACTTGTTGGCGGCGGCCCCGTTGACGAGCGTATCATTCCCCGTCCACGTGAAAAGGGCGGGCGCAACGCGATTCTCCAGCTCTTCCAGGTGGAGCCGAAAGCGGGGTTTTTTCTCGAAGGTCCTGCCGCGCGAACGCACCAGAGACCTTATCCAGCGAACAAGATTGAATGAGAACATGGGACCAGCCTTATGAAGAATCAGGAGCTAAGAATCCGTACTCCGTAGTCCGTAGTCATGGGTAAATAACTTTTGCTGCAACTGACTACTGAACACGGACCTTCTTGCATTACACCAGGCGCCCGGTGACTTTGCCTTGTACAGTGCCGGTCACGCTGGCGGGGTTGAAGATCGAATCGCCCGAGTAGATGGCGTGAATGGTGTGGCTGCCGCTGGCGAGGTTGGCGAAGAAGGAGGCCACTCCGCTGGCGTTCACGGTGCCGGTTCCCAGGAAAACCTGAACGCCGTTGACGATTTTATAGAAGCTCACGGTGCCCGTCGGCACGCCGCCGACGCCCGAAATCTTGGCGTTCAAGGCGACGTCTTGGCTGGTGGCCACCGAGGTGAGTGCGGCCGTAGTACTCTTGCGGACGGTCTGGGTCAGCGATCCGCTCGAGGCGCTGTTGGAGTTGAAGTTCTGGTTGGGCACCGTCGCCGGGGCGTAGGTCGCGGTGACGGTGTAGTTGCCGATCGTACCGGGGAAGACGTAGCCGGCGAACGTCGCCTTGCCTGCGACCAGGTTCAGGGCGGCCGACGTGAAGGAGTAAACGCCCGGACCCGTGATCGTGAAGGTCACCGTGCCGACCGGCACCGCGCCGGTCGCGGAGGTGACGGTAGCGCTCAAGTTCGTGGACTGACCGACGGCCCAGAACGCCGGGACCGAGGTCAGCTTGGTCGTGGTATTGGCCCGATCGACTGTCTGCGTCAGGGCGTCGTTGCTGGTGACGAAATTCCCCGGCGGGGTCGTCGGGTTGTATGTGGCCGTTATCGGATGTCCGAAGCCGGCGACCAAGATCGAGGTCTTGTAGGTTGCCTTGCCGGCTACCATGGCTACCGTCGCCAAAGTAGTTCCTCCGTCCCTGAACGTTACCGTTCCCGTCGGCGTCAGCGTGACTCCCGGAGACACTGCGCTGGTTACCTTCACCGTCGCGGAGAAGGTAACCTGCTGGCCGTAGATGGAGTTGTTGGATACCGAGGACGACGTCAGCGTCGTCGAGGTGGTGGCGGCGGCAACCGCTTGAATCTGCGGCGCTGAACTGCTCGTCACGAAGTTGCCGTTGCTTGGCGTGTAAACCGCCGTGATGGTGTAATCGCCCTTGGCCAACTGCGTGGCCTCCGTGGTGAATGAGGCGGCGCCGTTGACCAGCGTCTTGGTCGACAATACGACGCTGCCATCCTTGAACTTCACTGTGCCCACGGGCGTCGCGCCGCTGGCAGATGTCACCGTGGCGTTGAACGTGACCGTTTGGCCGTAGTTGGATTCGGTCAACTGGCCGAGGGTCGTTGCGGTGCCGCCGGCCGTGATTGTCTGCGTGCGTTCCGGCGAGGTGCTGGCTGTGTACAGCGGACTGGCGCCGATGTAGATGGCGGTGATGGTATGGCTGCCGAGCGTGAGCGGCGTCGTGGTCGTGAAGGTGACGACGTTGTTGCCGGCGAGATTCACCGTCGCAAGCGTCCTGGCCCCGTCCTTGAAGGTGACGCTGCCCGACAACGGGGCGCTTGCCTCGCTCGGAGCCTTGGTGTTGACCGTGGCGGTGAACGTCACCTGAGTGCCAAATGGAACGGCCGAGAGAGGATCGAGGGTCGTCGTCGTGCCGGCGGCGGCGACCGACTGCGTGATGGTCTTGGTGCTCGGTGCGAAGCCGAATGCTGGAACTGCGTCGCCGCCGTAGCTGAACACCAGCGTGTGGCTGCCCGGGTTCAATCCGGCCGGCAGCGTGATCACGGCCGTGGCGACACCGGCGACGGTCGTGAGGGCGTCACTACCCAGGGTTGTAGCCCCTTCGGTCAGCGTAACGGTTCCCGTCGGGACGCCCGGAGTGCCCGTTACGGTGATCGTGTAAGTCAGCGGCTGGCCGTACACGGCCCCGGCGATCGTGCTGACGTTGAGGGTGCTCGCCTTGCGCACAATCTGCGTCACCGTGCTCGTGGCGCTCGCCAGGAAATTCGGGTTGGCGATGGTATCGAGGTACTGGGCCTGGATCGTGTGCGTGCCCAGGGCCAGTGAGGCGTACGGCAGATTGGCCACGCCGTTGGTGACGGGCACCGTGCCAAGGACGACCGGCGCGCCGGTGATGTCGGTGAAGCGGACCGTCCCTTCCTTCACAATGGCCGTGCTCGAATTCTGGGACACCACGGTCACAGAGAACGCTACTGACTGACTGAGGGCCGACGTCGACGGCGTGTTGGTGAAGCTCGTAATCGAGGTCGCCGCCGGATTGACGAGGTATCCGTTCAGAGTGTTGAAGCTGGTGAGGAAATAATTGTTGGCGGCGTTCGTGTAGGTCGCCTTGATGTTGTGCGAAATCGCCGTCAAGGTGGTGATGTTGCTGAGCGTGGCCGTGCCGGCGGCAACGTTGGCAGTGCCCAGTATCAGGTTGCCGTTGCTGGTATCGACGAAGGTAACGATGCCGACGTTGACCACGCCGGCCGGCGAGGTAATGGCTGCGGTCAGGGCGATCGGCTGGCCAAAGACGCCAGTGCCGCTCGCGATATCCACACTGATGGACGTGACCGTGGTGGGCGCGCTGGTGATCGCGTAATTGTTGAGCGTGCCGGTGCTGGTGGCGTAGTTGCCTGCCGCGTCGGTGTAGGTCGCGGTGAAATTGTGCGCGCCGGCCGTCAGCGTGTTGGACTGGAAGGACGCAAGCGTTGCGACCCCGCCGGCGCCAACGAGCGCAGTCCCCAGCGTGGCGGCTCCGTCCTTGAAGGTAACGACGCTGCCCGAGCCGGTGGGCACATTGCCGACAGACGCCGTGACGTTGGCCGTCAGTTGGATCGGCTGTGAGGGCTGCCAGGTGGCGCCGCCCACCGGGTTGGCGCTAAGCCCGACGCTGGTGGTTGCCTGGGCAACCGTCAGGCTGAGCGTGCCGGTGCTCGGGCCGAACTGTCCGTTGCCCGAGTAAACGGCAAAGAGGTTGTGGTTGCCAGTGGTCAGGCCAAACGCGGTCGTGGTGACCGTGGCCTGGCCGTTGCTGGAGGTTATGTTTCCGGTGCCGAGCACGGGGCCGGCGGCCGAGACGTCGTGCAGCGTGATGGTGCCGGTCGGCAGGCCGAAGGCCGGGGCAATGGCCGGGCTCGGGGCCACCTGCATCGTGAAGACCACCGCTTGCCCATACGTCGGATTGGGTGGCGCCACGTTCGTGATGGCCGTCGCCGTGGTCGCGGCATTGACGGTGAAACCGTAGTTCTTTTGGCTCCCTGTGTAGTTTGCGTTGGTGGACGTGAAGGTCGCGATGATGGTGTGGCCGCCCAGCAGCAAGTTGGCGGTGCTGAAGCTCACCGTGCCGCCGTTGTGCGGAATCGGGCTGTTGTTAAGGGGCGCGTTGGAGGTCGAGCCGTCGTAGAAGTTGATGAAGCCTGTCGGTGCGCCGATCGAACCCGGGATGCCCGGAATTACCTGGACCTGGAAGGTGGCGGTTTGCCCCAGGTTCGATGTAGTCGGTTGGGTCGGGAACTTGACGGTGGTGCTGTCGGCCTGAATGGTCAACGTAAAGCTCACGGGCGCCACGCTGGCCGCGTAGTTGCCGTCGCCCCCATAAGCATTCGGAGTGCCCACGTATTGGCAGGTCACGGTATGCGGACCGGGGCTGAGCAGCAGGTTGCCGGGCAGTGTCAGCGTTGCCGTCTGCGTGGCCGGCGGACCGGCGTACGGATTGATCGGGATGAAATAAGTCAGCGCAGGCAGTGAATCGACGATGAACTTGGTGTTGCCCGTCGGATTCGAGGCGCCGGCGACATCGGGCGTCACCACAGTGGAGATCGACGCGATGATATTGACCGCCTGCCCATAGACCGGCGTAGTCGGGGTGACGACCGGATTGGACGACATCGCGATGCTCCTCACCGTATTCAGATTGACCTTCTGAATGATGGCGTTCGGCGTCGAATTGGCCGTGGCGAAGACGTTGTTCGCATCGGAGAACACGGCGGAGACCGTATGATCAACGCCAGGCACCCAGAGCAGGTTGAAATGCGCCTGCGGCGTGAAGGTCGCGACTCCGGTGGTCTTGTCAATGGCGACGGTCTGGGTATAGAGCGGGGTGTCGAGAATGAAGTTAACGGCTGGAGCGGCCGTGCTGAGCGACGCGCCAGGTTCCGGCACTGCGGTCACAGTGTAGGTGACTTCCTGGCCGTAAACCGACGCGTTGTGGTCTGCCGTCATGGTGAAAGAGCTGAAGATCGCCAGTTGCCGCGTGAGCACGACGCTCTGAGCGAAGTAATTGACCGTGTACTTCTGGCCATTCAAGAAGACCACGCCGCCATCGTTGATGGGAGCGCGGGTGGCGCCGATGAAGCCATCGAACAAGCCGGTAATGGTGCCAGTTGCCCGAATAATGGTGAACTGGTCGCCGATCTGAATGCCCGCGCCAGGCGAACCGGTGAGCAGAGCGTTCTGGGCGCCGGAACCCGCGCCGTTGCCGAGGATGAGGTTTCCGCCGACCTCCAGCTGGTCGTTGTCAATGCCTGCAACCGGGGGGGATCCGGGATTGGTATTGCGCAGACCGACATGGAAGGTGGTGTTGCTGTTCCACGTAACGTTGCCGGTGGTGTGCAGAATGCCCACGCCGACGGGTCGCCCGTTGTCGCCTGGATTGACGGTGCCGGTGCTGGCCATCGAGATGGTCTGAACCGTGCCCGTGCCGCTGACGCTGCCGCCGCTCAGCAAGACGCTGCGGATCGTACGCACGCGGGCGATGTTAAAGGTTCCGGGGCCTGAGCCAGTCATCGGCTCCACATCGATGCCCGTGAGTGTGCTGCCGAAGAGGACTCGGAAACTGTCGGTCGCGATCGGCTCGACCGTGGCGGCGCCGAATGCGCCGAGCGAAGCCAGCACGGTGTTCAAGGCGGCCTGGATGGCGGCCGCGTCGGTGGCGGCGACGCCCGTGTAGTCGATCAAATTAGTCTGGTTGCCGTTGAGGATCAGCCTGAACTTGTTGCCTGCGACAAACCCGCTCAAGGTGACGTTCTCGACGCTATCGACCTGGACATCGCCGGCGTTGAGGATGGCCGTGCCGAGGTAGTCGTTGGCGGCGCCCAGTTCGAGTCGGCCAGCGCCGGCCTTGGTGATACCGGTGTTGATGTTGCCGCTCAGGTCGGCAACGTCGGACAGGATAATGAGGTCGCTGCCATTGGGGCCGTCGTTGACCGTGAAGGTCCGCGTGCTGTTAGCCAAATTGACATTGCCGGCGCCGCGAATAGTTGCCGGCTCGGTGGCAGTGGAGATGGCCGTGATGCCGCCGCGCAAATCGATTCCGCCCGGCGCGGCAGTGTGCGTGTTGGTGATGGTGCCGCCGGTCATGTTGAGGCTGTTGCCGTTGAGCAGAACGAGCGATGCGTCGCCGGTCTTGACCTGGCCGTCCACGATGCGGAGCGTGGGGCCGAAGGTTTCGGTGTTGCCATTGAGGTCGAGCAGGCCGTCGCCGTTGACCAGCACGTTGGAGGTGTTGACGATCTGGTTGGGGTTCTGCAACCACGCGATGGCGCTGCCGGCAGGGCTGAAGCGGCCGCCGTTCGTGACGGTGGCGGCGGACCCTGCCGCGGACCCGCTCACGCCGAGCGTCGGCAAGTCGGCGCCGAGGAGCGTGCCGCCGAAGGTGACGGTGTAGACATTGCCCAACTTGGTTACGGTGGCCGTGCCGCCGACGCCGCCGATGGAGGCGACGGCAGTGAGCGCATTTTGCATGCTGGCGGTCGCGGTAACGCCGCCCGAGGCCGGCACGTTGAAGGCGAGGTCGCCGGTTGTCTGGCCGTTGAAGGTCAACGCGAAAGTGCCCGAGGTTCCGGTGATGGTCACCGTTTGCACTTCGGCGATGCCGATGTTGCCAACGGTAAGATCGCCGGCAATGGAGTTGACGCCGTCCGGTTTGCTCAGGAGCAGGGTGCCGGCAACGACATTGGTCATTCCGGTGTAGAGATTGGGAGCCGTTCCCGTGAAGTCGGCGGCGCCGGGGCCGTACTTGGTCATGCCGAAACCGTTCGAATTCATCGCGGTGGTGGCGGTGAAGATTGCGCCGTTGGAGATGCGCGTTCCGACGATGGCGGGCCAATTGGTCCCGACCATGCGGCCGCCGAAGGTGATGGTGTAGGTCGTGCTGCCGACGAAGGCCACGGTGACGCTGCCGCCCTGGAGCTGGATGGTAGCGAGGCCATTGAGGACGTTTCGGATGGTCGTGATATTGGTGGCCGACGAGCCGCTGAAGTTCTGCGAGATCGTGGTCAAGCCGTCGAAGCTGAGCGTGTAGCCAACCGTGCCGACGGGGAACGTCAGGGTCTGCGTTTGGCTCAGGTCGGTGATGCCCTGGGTGATGGAGAGCAAAGCCGAGGCTTCGGCGCCGATCGAGGCGGCGCTTTGCAGGGCAATCGGCGTCGTCGGCGCGATGCTGTTGCTGCCGGCGACGCTGTCGAGCGCGCCGTTCTGGCCGAGCCCCTGTCCGTTCAGGAACAGCGGCTTGCCGGAGGATTCGACGAGCGCGGCGTCGTGCTGGAGTTGCAGGCTGGCGCCGGCCGCGACCACGGTGTCGCTTTCCGCGCCGAGCATGGCGGGGGCGATATCGACCGTCGTGCCGAAGCCCGGCGCGACCGTGGCGACCAGCAACGGTTGGGCGGTCATGGCGAGCGGGGGGCCATTGAAGTACACGCTGTAGACGTTGCCAAGTTGGGTCACCACGACCGAGCCGCCGCCGGCATTGATCGACGACAGAGCGTTCAGGGCATTCTGCAAGCTGGCGGTCGGGCCGACGCCGCCGGAGGCGGGCAGGCCGACGTTGAGGCTGCCGGTGGTCTGGGTCTTGAACGTCAGCGTGAACGTGCTGCTGGTGCCGTTGACCGCGAGCGTTTGTACTGCCGACGTATTGACGCCGAGCGCTTGGTCATCCCGAATGTTCAGCGCGCCTTCGTTGATGAACGTGTTGCCGGTGTAGGAGTTGGCAGTGGGGAAGATCAAAGTGCCGGCGCCGACTTTGGTGAGGTCGGCAGGCGGGATCGGGCTCGGGAGCAGGTTCGCGATCGGGTCCTGGACGACGCCGACGATGGTGAGCATGGTGCCGGCATCGGCGCCGATGCTATCGGTCGTGATACCCGCGCTGGTGTCGAGCGTGACCGGACCGCCCCAGATATTGTTGCCGCTGATGTTGCGCAGACCACCGGTCCCGCCGACGCCCGTGGTGCCCTCGAGCAGGAGGCGTTCGGCGGCAGGAATGCTGATGCTACTGGCGGTACCGAGAGGATCGCCGTCCAACTCGAGTGCCGCCCCGGCTTTGACCCAGGCGCCGATGCCGCCGTCGGCGACTCGGTTCACCGAGAGGTTGGTGGCGCCGAAGGGCGTTGCCGTGAACAAAGGCTGACCCATGCCGCCCTGCGAATTCAAGAAAGTGGCGGCGAACGTGACCGTATAGATATAGCCGGTCTGGGCGCCGCTCGGAGTCGCGAGGGTGATCGTCGCTTGACTTACAGTGACGTTGCCCGCGCCGATCGTCGTCAGATTTTCCAGGGCGTTCAGCAGGCTGTCGGTCGTAGTCACGCCGCCGGTGGGGGGCACGTTGTAGAGCAACTGGCCGGTTGATTGGCCGTTAAACGTCAGTGTGAACTTGTCGCTCGCGAGGTTGCCGAAGACGGTGATGCGCTGGACATCGCTGGCGGCGTTGATGCCGAGAGAGCCCGAGGATTGGATGCGCAGAATGCCGGCATTGACGTAGGTCGTGCCGCTGTAGGTGTTGTCACGTGCAAGCGTCAACCGGCCGGCGCCGACCTTGGTGAGGCCGGTGGACAGCGGACCGTCCGGCGCGGGCAGCGTTGTCAGAGTCTGCTCGACGACCTGGCTGCCGATGGTGAGTGTGTCAGTGGGCTTGGCGACGCCGAAGGACACGGTGCCGAGCGGCGTGGTGTTGGGCGCAAAGGCCGGTACGGAGGTCAGCGTGAGAGTGTTTGCCGCGCTGCCCCAGCTATTGTTGCCGTCGACATTCAAAAACGCGCCGGTCCCCGCGATGCCGGTGCCGGACAGCACCAGGTTCTCGGAGGTCACATTCACCGGAGCCGGACCGACCGGGGTGCCGGCCCCAACGGCGGCGCCGGCGTCGGTGAACGTTGTCGTCGCGCCGGTATTGATGGTGGTCAAGAGGGCGTCCGTGTACACGTCGGGCGTGGTCGAGCGGAAAACCCTGTAACCGGTGGCGCCGACTACTGCATTCCAGGAAAGGCCGACGGTGCGGTTGCCGGCCGTCGGGGTGCGGCTCTGCTCGTTGCTGGGCACCGATTCGCCGGAGGGGGTAATCGCCGTGATGACGTAATAATAGGTGGTGCCAACGGCCAGCGCGCCGCCGGCTTGCAGCGACGGGGCGTTTTGAGTCGGCCTGCTGACCGTGCTGCGCTGAATCTGAAGTTGGCTGCCATCACGAACGGTGGTCGTGGTGCCCGGCACGCCGAGCGCTGCGGAGTGCTGGATGTTCAAGATGCCCTGATCGACGGTCGTACCCGCTGTCGCGCTGCCGTAGCTGTCGGGGGTCTGCAGGATAAACGTCCCCTCCTGCTCCTTGTTGAGGCTGTAGCCGACGCCATTGTCGGTGATGCCGTTGGGGTTGGGATTGGCGGCGTTGCGCGCGAAGGTGAGGACGCTGCCGGACTCCACGCCGATGGTCGCGTTGGTGTTGAGCGTGACGGTGCCAGTATAGGTGTTGGTGTTGCTCAGGCTGCGCATGGCGCCGGTGAAATGCCCGCCGTAGTTGGGCTTGACGCCGTCGCCGTTGAGCGTGACCGGCTCGAGGTTGAGGTTGGATTCCAATTCGAGTGCGGCGCCGTACTGAACTATGGTGCCGCCGCCGGGGGTGACGGAGGCCGACCCAGGCTGGCTGGTGACGACCGGAAGAATCGGCGTAGTCGTGCTCGCGAGGCTGCCGGCGAAGGTGATCAAGAACAAGCCGGGGCCGGTCCGGATCACGCTGACGGAGGCAGCGGCGCCGCCGATGGTGGTCAAGCCGTTCAGCGAGGCCTGGATGGCGCCCGCATCCGCGGCCGTGCCGGTGTAGGTGAGGGCGCCCGTTTGCGAGCCGGCGCCGGTGCCGAACATGAGGTCGAACTGCATGACGGGGGGAACGCCGTTCGAGAGGGCGATGATGCTGCCGTCGTCGAGGTAACTCGAGGTCGCGCCGAAGGGGATGGAGATGAGCAAAGCCGGCGACACATAGGGTGCCGGGGCGGTGAAGCGGTAAACGTTGTAGCCGATCGCGCCCGTAACCGGGGTCCAGGAGACCCTGATCGCCTGGTTGAGAAGAGTCGTCGTGATGCTCATCTCGTTCGTGGCGATCGATTCGCCCGTGGCGCTGAGCGCGGTGACCTGGTAGTAGTAGGTCTTGTTCTGAGGATTCAGGCCGGCGTTATCGACCAGCGTCGGAGTGTGCTGCGTCGGCGCGGTCGGCGTCACGAGAGTTAGCGCTTGCACGCCCGTGATGGTAGCTCCGCCCAGAGCATTGGCGTTGCGGACGTCGAGGTTGCCCTCGCGGATATCGGTTACGCCGGCGTAGGTGTTGGTGCCGGATAACAGGATGTCGCCGCCGCCGATCTTGGTGAGCGTATAGGCGTTGGTGGCCGCCCCATCGCTGATACTGCCGAGAATGTTGAGCGAGGATGCCGACAGGCCGTTTTGCAGCGCCTGGCTGCCGTTGGCGCTGAAGGTGGTCGGGCCGACCAGAGTGATCGGGCCTGTCCAACTGTTGTTGCCGCTGATAGAACGCAGGGCGCCGGGGTTGGCAGGCGCCGTCGGCAGCGTGTTGTCATTCAGGTAGAACTGCCACGCACCGCGGCCATAGGTTCCAATGGTGACCGTATTGGCGACGGTGTCGATCTCCAGGTCTTTGACCTGGACATTGGGCAGGCCGACGCCGTATTTCTGCCAGCCGGTTATGACCGGGGTACCGGTGGCAAACGAGATGGCCGTGCCGTAAACGCCGATGTCGGTGCCGAGGTAGAGGTCGTTGGTGCGAGGATCGATGACCAACTTCCAGGCCGGCAGGTCGGGCAGGCCGGCGCTGATGTCGGTCCAGTTCTGGCCGCCGTCGGGGCTGACGAAAACGCGTTGCTGGTCATCCGTGCCGATGCGCCCGTTGACCACGACGTAGACGATGTTGCTGTCCGTCGGATCGACCTCGAGGTTCTCGATGGTCGTGTTGGCCGCCATCAAAGCGCTCGGCGCCCGGTTGGGGGACCAGGTGTTGGCGGTGGCGTGGACTTTCGTCACATACAGCTTCTTGTTGTTGGCGATGTAGATCGTGTCCGGCACGTAGGTGTTGGCGCCGACGTCGGTGAGCGTGGGGAACGCCGGGTCGGGCTGGAACTTTCCTTGGTACTGGGCGAGCGCCAGCGAGTTGATCGAGTTGCCAAAAACGCTGGTGACCGGATCGGGCAACGTATTGAAGCTGGCAGCCTGGTCGAGAGATTCTTGCAGCGAGTCGCCGCCCAAAACGAGGCGGTTGGGATCGAGCGGATCGACCGAGAACGGGAAGTACAACGAGGCGGAGCCAAAGACGCGGAAGTTCCAGGTCAGGCCGCCGTCGAGGGATTGTTGGATTCGGCCGTTCAGGACGTGGTAAGCGACGTTGTTCTGAGTAGGCACGAAGCGGACGCCGCCGCCGTCCCCCTGATCGACTTGTTTCCAGCCCAGCGAGGCCCCGGTGAAGCGGAACGTGCCGTTGTCCTGGGCGCCGCCGAGGATGACGCCGGTGGCGCCGGGCTGGACCGAGACGCCGTTCATCTGGACTGTGGACAAGTCGCCGTTGAGATTGTCCCACTTGGTGAGCGTGCCCGCGGTGTAGTCGAGCGTGGCGCGCCAGACGCCGCCGTCGGTGGCCACCAGGAGGTTGTTGTTGGCGTCGAGCACCATGCCGTGCACATCGGTGTGCGGCCCCATGCCGGTTGCGGTGTCCTGGGAGATGTCGATCCAGGTGGCGCCGGCATCGGCGGACCACTGCACAAAGAACGTGCCAAAACCCTGGTCCACGCCGCCGACGAACACATGGTCGTTGCCGCCGATGGTCCGGGCAACGATGGCATTATCGTACCAACCTTGCGGTTCGAGGTAATCGCCCGCCAGGTTGCCGTTGGCACCGTAGTAGTCGGCCACGGCAGTCCAGGTCGTGCCGCCGTCGGTGGTTTGCACGACAGCGAGGACATTCTGTGCAACGGCATCCGCGATCGAGGCATAGGCGATATTGGGCCCGGCGACCGTGAGCTTGATGTTGCCTATGGTGGCGCCGACGATGGTGTCAATGTTGGCCTTGGTCCAGGACGCGCCGCCGTTGGTGCTCACGATGATGTCGTTGCTGGCGGCCCCAAAGGCGTTGCCGAGCCCGGCGTACAGGATGTCGTTGACTTTATCGTAGACGAGGTCGGAGTAGTTCGTGTTGCTGCTGGGCAAGCCGGCGGCGGCGGTGGTGTTGACCCAGGCGGGATCGAGGGAGGCGTCGTAGCGCCAGATGCCGGCGTTGTCGGCGAGGCCGTTGGTGACGGACTCATCGTCGACGGCGACCCAGATCTTGAGCGTGTTGGTAGGGTCGACTACGATCCGGTTGATTGCCCGGCCATCGAGCGGGTTCGAGCCGTCGAGGTTTGTCAGCAAGACGCCGTTCAGATAGACGCCGGAGCCATAGTAGGAGTCGCTCGAGGAGTTGCCTTCGCCGCCGCCATAATAGATAAGGTTGGGCGTGTTCTGGGCGATGGTGACCGCGCCGCCGAAGGTGACGGCGCCGCCGACGTTGTCGAACATGGGCGTCCAGTGCACGCCGCCGTCGATGGTCTTCCAGTACCCGCCGCCGGCCGTCGAGATGTAGATGTCGTCGGCAAAGGACTGCTGCACATCGATGCCGGTCACGCGGCCTGAGCTCGGTTGCGTGACGCCGCCGCCGTTGAAAACGGTGGCGCTGGTAATCGGTGTCGGGCCCAGGGAGAACCACTGAGTCGGGGTCGCGTTTTGCGAGCCGCCGACGATCGTGGTGGTGGGAGTGGTGACGTTCGTACTGCCGGCGACGGCGGTGATCGTCAGTTCGGGTTGCGGGAGTGCGGCAAAGCTGCCCTGGAACTCGACGCTGTAGGTTTTGGAGCCGATCTCGCCGGCCTTGATCCTGCTGACGCCGACCGAGCCGATGGCGCTGTTGACGACGGACGCCTGGACCAACGGCAAGGGCTGGTCCGCGAGTCCGCCCAGGAAGGAAAAACCGGCGAACTCGTCGCCCCCGAGCAAGGTGCCCACGGCGCCGAAGCCGATGGAGCCGGCAATGCCGGCGGCGCCGATCGTCGGCAGGCCTTGGAGCGCCGCGACGATGTTGGCCACTTCCAGGAATGGATTGCCCTGGTAAAAGATCGGGAACGTCAGGTTGTAGCCCAGCGTGGCCGGGCCGTTGGCGGGATCAAAGTACAACTGGTAGGTTTCGCCATTCACGTAGTCGGTGAAGTTGATTTGCTGGGTCTCATTGGCGCCGGCGTAATAGCTGAGGAGGTGGACGTTGACCTGTCCGCCGACGCCGTTGATCGTGGTGAGGTTCTGCAGGGCTTGCTGCAACGTGCCGGCCGTGGTGTAGAACGGCAGGTTGGCGGTGCCCGTCGCGGCGCCGTTGAAGTTGAGGGCGAAGGTCCCGGTCGGCTGGACAGTGTCCGAGCCAACCGTGAAGGTCTGCACGGCTGTTTCGAGGTTGTTGCCCGTGCCCTGAATGACCAGCGGCTCGCCGCCGACCGTGATGCCGCCTTCCAGTTGGAGCTGTGAATTGTTGGCCACCACAGTGCCGCCATCCATGCCGACGGCCGCGATGCCGAACCCGCCGGTAACCTGGGCGCGCACCAGCGTGGTGGTGGTCGCCAGACCGCCGGTGAAGGTGATCAGGAAGACGCCGGGGTTGGCCTGGATGACCGACACGTTGTTGCCGATCGTCGGCAGCGCTCGCAGGCGCGTCTGAATCGTGGCCGCGTCGGAGGCGTTGCCTTGATAGGTGATGACCGGGGTCGGCGCGCCGGCGTAGCTGAGCGTGAACTGCGTCGAGCCGGCAATCGCGCCCGAGAGGGCCAGTTCCTGCACGCCGGTAAGGCCTGTCCCGCCCAGGGCCTGGCCGCTCTGGAGGGTCAATATACCTTGCTGAACAAAGGTCGTGCCGCGATAGGTGGAGTTGGCGCCGCCGAGCACGAGTTCGCCGCCGCCGGAGACAAACAGGTCGGTGCCGTTGGTCGTGGGGTTGTTGGCGTCGTCAATGGCGCCCGTCACAATGAGGCGTGAATTCGGATGAACGTCGATGATGGGGCTAACGAGTGCCACGCCGAAGTTGCCGGCCAGGGCGGGGATGAAGCTCAGGGCGTTGGCGATGTTCTGGATCAGCGTGTTCGGATTGGTGCTGAAGGTTACGGTGACGGTGACGGGGGCCACGATGCCGTCGTCGTACGTCAGCTTGAACGTGCCGCCGGTGACCGTGCCGCCGAAGGTGAAGGTCTGGGCGGCGTTCAAGCCGCCGCCGCCGGGGGTCGAGGTGGTAACGTCCACTGTCGGCGTGGTGCCGGTGAGGGTCGGGTTGCCGGTGATCGGATTGAGGTAGGTCGCCTTCAAGGTATTGACCGGCTTGTTGGCCAGCGCGCTCTGGAAGTTGACGGTGGTGTTGGAATTCAAGGTCAGCGGTCCGTGCCACAGGACGTCCTTGGAGAGGACGACGAGCGCCGCATCGCCGAAGGCGCTGTTGCCGGTGCCGTTCAAGGTGAGGTGGTTGTTCCAGATGGAGAGCCCGGAGTCCAGACCGCCGTTGAGCGCGCTGACCTGCGGGGCGAGTTCGAGGGCGGCGCCGGGTTCGACCGTCGTGGCGTTGTCCACGGCCCCCAGTGCGGTGTTGTTCCTCACGCGCAGGACGCCTGCCTTAACGTTAACGCTCCCCTGATAGATGCCTGCTCCGAGCATTTCGAGCCGTTGCGAGCCGAGCTTCGTGATGCCAAGGATGCCATTGCCGTCCGGCACGAACGTTGCCGTATAGCTCCACTGCGTCCGATTGTTCCTGGCTCCTCCTTGGTTGAGCACGATGGTGAGGAAGGTGCTTGGCAGGGCGGCATAGTTCGTGACGGTCGGTCCGAGATTCCAGCCGGTCCCCGTGGATTCCACGGCCGTGGCTGTGGCCGTCGTGGTGTTGTAAACCATGGTGACGACGGCAGCATTTTTGCTCGTGGGATTGGTGTAATCGCCGTTCGTGGTCGAATCGTAAACAAGAATCGCGGTGCCCGGACTGGCCACAAAATCGCCCAGGTAAACGCGGACGTCGTCGGGGAGTCCGAGCACATCGGCGTTAATCGTGAGGGTGCCGCCCAGGCTGCTGGTGTCGATGACGTTGTCGTCTTCGTTTTTGTTTCCATTGGCGTTGCTGCCAACATTGATCGTTGTGGCTCGTCCCGTGGTCTCGCCGGTCAGCGTGAGATTGCTAGCGATGGTCGGCTCGACTTTTTCGACGCCGATTCCTGCCTTACCCCCGAGATTAAGGTTTCCTACGACCGTATTGATTCCCGCCAGGTTTTCGAGCACGCCCTGCTTGTTGATGAGGCTGAAGGGATGGTCAATGCCGAAGCCCGTGAGGTCGAGGTTGTGGGAGAAGGTGAAACTCGTTCCCGGAATGAACGGCTTGAACATCAAGGCCGCGGGGTTAACCACCGTCACGTGGGGTTGGACCTCCTGAACGCCCACGATGGGGCCCCCCAGCGCATTGGGATCCTGAATGGTAATCCAGCCCTGCTTGATGCGGGTTGGGCCGAAGAACGATGTATTGGCATTGGGAAGAATGAGATGTCCGCTGCCGACCTTGGACAGCGTGAGCTGGTCTTGATTGGCGCCGACATCGGTGATGCCGCCGGTGATGGTAAGGCTGTAATCGTTCGTGAAATAATCGTTGGTGGGGGTCTGGAACGGCTCGGCAACCACGCCGATGGCGGCGCCGGTGCCCGCTTGACGGATGGTGATGATCGGGAGCACTTTCGGCGGCGAGCCGACGGTCGGCGCCGGCAGGTTCGTGTCGTTGGCGGTCAAGGTTGCGCCGCCGACCACCTTCTTGACAAAGTGATTCCCCGGACTATAGGAGCCCGAAATCGTGCTGCGGTAGATTTTGTAACCCGTGGCGCCGGCCACCTGTGACCACGAAAGAACCGCGGTCTTGTCGGTGCCATTCGCCGTGAAGGTTTTCTCGTTGGACGCCAGCGATTCGCCATAGCTGTCGATCGCGGTGATGACGTAATAGTAGGTGGTGCCGCTGACCAAATTGCCTCCGGGCGTGCCCGTGACGGCGGCCTGGACCGGCGACTGGACGAATGCGACGGTATAGCGATTGATGCCGCTCACACTGTTCAAGGCGCCGGCGCCGTTATAGCCGTCGCCGTCAATGTTGATGTGGGCCGAGACATTGAGCCGATTGACGGTGTTGGTAATCGAGTCAACGTGCCCTACGTTGGATTCGAGATTCAGGGAGGCGCCGTTTTGAACGGTAGTCAGCGCGGTCTTGGTGGCGGGGCCAAGGCCTTGCGAGTCGCGCAAGGTGATGGTGCCTTCCTGGATGGTGGTGGTTCCGTGGTAGAGGTTGGCCGTGCCGACGTCGGAGGAGTTGGTCGGCGCGAGAACGAGGTCGCCGGTGCCGGTCTTGGTGAGGTTAAACGGCGCCGTGGGAGGCGTCACATCGCCGATCACGCCGGTGAGGAAAAGACGGGTCTCGATGGCGTTGAAGGAATCGACGCGAATCCGAGGAGCGACGCCGGCCGGTGAGGGACTGCCCAGGGTGATGGGGCCGGTCCAGGTGTTGTTGGCTTGGAAATTGTTCAGCGCGCCGTTGCCGTCGAAGCCGGTGCCGTTGAGGGTGAGCGGCACGCCAAAGACGGTGAAGCCGATATCGGTCGGATCTTCCAGGCGCAAGGTGCCGATGGTGCCGAGGATGTTGTTGACGTTGACCGTGGTGCCTGCGGTGGGGATGGAGCCGAGGGCCTGGCCGTCCCGGATGGTGAGGATGCCGTCGTTGACCGTGGTGGTGCCGCGATAGGTGTTGGCGTGGCTGAAGATCACGGTGCCGGGGCCGATCTTGGTCACGTTGAAGGGGGCGGATGAATCGGTGAGTTTTTCGGCAAGTTCGAGGCTGGTGCCCTGAGCGGCGTCGAAGTTGGTGTTGGTCCCCATCACCACGGGGCCGATCCACTTGTTGTTGCCGTCGAGGTTGTAGAGACTGCCATGGCCGACCCTGCCTGGGCCGAACAGGGTCAGGGAGTTGCCCACGGTGAGGTTGGTGGCGCCTGCGTCCAGCTCAATCTGAGAGTTGCTGCCGACGGTCACGTTGCCTTGGCCCAGCGCGTTGCTGTGGCCAATGCTTATGGTGCCGCCGTTGGCCTCCAGATTGATCGGTCCGAGGAAGTTGCTGCTGTCAGCGTTCAATTCCAGGACGCCGGTGCCCTGCTTGGTCAACTCGGATCCGCTGTTTCCGCTCAGGGCGGCCGTCGCCGTCAGGGTAAGCGTCGAGCCGGAACCGATACTGAAGAACTGCTGGCTGCCCGACGGCGCGGAAAGCGCCATCGGGAACTCGATCGTTGCGCTGGTGATGCCGGCGGCGACCGAGATGGTGCCGCTGCCCGAACCAGCGGTTCCGAGCTTGATGGCCTGAGTTCCGGCGAAGAGCTTGAGATCGTAATTATTGGAGGAAATCGTGATCGAATTGACGGTGAGGTTGCTGATGTTGTCAACCGGGCTCAGACTGGATGCTCCCTGACTGCCGAATATGAGATCGGCCGGGTCGCTCGCCGACACCACCGCCGACGGCGCCACGCCGTCGAGCCAGTTCGTGGCCGTGCCCCAGTTGCTGTTGAGGCCGCTGCCGCCGGTCCAGATGAAATTGGCTGGCGCAAGCCGGCTTTCCAGCTCCTCCAAATGCAGCCGAATTCGGGGCGATCTTTCGATGGTTTTGACGCGTGAGCGACGCAGTAGCCTCAGCCAACGTGCGAGATTGAAAGAAGCCATGGATGAGAACCTCGTGGAGTCACAACCCCAAACAGGACAAAGAATAACAGCCGTGACTAGAAAAAACAGGATAACATAAACACCGTGCCGGAGGAAGCGAAATCAGAAAAAAAGAGAGGCCGTAAATCGACCCTCCGCACGCCGTCTTTTGCCATGCCATGAGGCTCTGGTACATGCTCTGGATTCGCATAAACCGAAGCCAGCCCCGATGGTCTTGCCACCTATTCAGCCGAAAACGGGACTTCGACTTATGGAAGATATAACGTCCACGTGAAGCTTAAGTTTGGTTGAATCCTGGTAAAAAAGTCGATTTTATCCCACCAGCTTACCAACGGTTCGCATTAAGATAATAAAACCACAGGTGCCACCTGGGCGGCAGACGCAGTTTGGGGCGATCTAGTGGCGCCTGACGTCGCGCGAGGGTTTCGATATCGGGCTCTCCGCAACTTGTGTGGATTCGTGGCAAGCCCTGGGATGAGGTACTCCGAATCCCAGGGGTTCGGGAGTATCCTCACCGCTGGGCGTCCACAGGGCCCCTACCCCCACCATCTGTTGAGATATCACCAAAATCAGCGTCATAACCGATTGAATTCAATGCAGTTAGCTTGATGCAGTGATATCTCACATGTGATTCCTCAGATGCGAGAACCAGCGCTGTAGTACAAGGGCATGCCGCACTTTGGGATCAGTTCTTTCGTTCAAAGCGCCAAAACAGGAGCACATCACATGGCCACGGCAGAAGAGCGATTTGGCCTGGCGATTCAAAGCCACCAAGCCGGTCACGTCGCGGAGGCAGAGAGCCATTATCGGGCCATCCTTCAGGATGCCCCGGCACGCTCATGCAATGCACCTCTTGGGCGTGCTGTGCCTACAGTCGGGTCGCTTCCCCGAGGCGATTGAGCTCATCAGCCAGGCCCTTGCCTCGCATGGGCCGCAGCCGGCGTTTCATAGCAACCTTGCGGCGGCCTACCTTGAATTGGGCCGGCTGATCGAGGCCGCCGCGCATTGTCGCACGGCCCTGCGCCTGCAGCCCGACCACCCGGACGCTCATCACAATCTGGGCGTTGCCTTGCGCGGGCAGGGCCAACTGGAAGCGGCCGAGGCGGAGTTTCGCGAAGCGCTCCGGTTGAAGCCCAATTATTTGGATGCCCGCTGCAACCTCGGCGCCGTCCTGCACCAGCTGGGGTAGCTCCCCGAAGCCCTGCAGCAACTCGAACCTGCGGTGCGCTCGGCGCCGAACAGCGCCCTCGCCCACAATACGCTCGGCGGTGTGCTGTTGGCCCTTGGCAGGACGGAAGAGGCCGCCCGGGAATTTGGCGAAGCCATCCGCCTGCAGCCCAACTACTTTCACGCTCACAACAACCTCGGCGTCGCCCTGGAGAACCTGTCGCGCTTTGAGGAAGCCAGTCAGGCTTTTCGCGAGGCCCTGAGGATCAACCCCGGCTATGCTTCCGCCCACAACAATCTGGGTTCCGCCTTGCAAAACCAGGGCAAGATGGCCGAGGCGCTGGTCGAATTCCAGGCCACTGTGCGCCTCGATCCGACTCACGCGGTGGCGATCCTCAACCTCGGCAAGCTGGCGGCCGTCGGGTTCTATCGCTTCAGCGCCGAGGAAATCCAGAACATCCGTGATCTCACCACGCGCCCGAACGTTCCGCCCGAAGCCCGCAGCCGACTGCATTTCGCCCTGGCCCAGGCCTTCGATCGAACCGGGGCGTACGATGACGCGTTCGAGCACTGCCGGCAGGCCAACGAGATCTGCAAGGAACGGTTCCAGCGCCGCGGCGTCGCGTTTGATCGCGCAGCCGTGCAAAGCCAAGTCGATGGGCTGATCGGCACGTTCACGCCGTCGTTCTTCGAAAAGGCGCGCGGCCTTGGCGTGGACAGCGAATTGCCGGTGTTCATCCTCGGCATGCCTCGCTCGGGCACCTCGCTGGTTGAGCAGATACTCGCCTGCCATCCATCGGTTCACGGCGCCGGCGAACTGCCGGACCTGGGTCGCCTTGTTGACGGCTTGCCACGGACTCCTGAAGATGCTGCCACGGCGCAGGCCCTTGCGAACGGGCATTTGCAGAGGCTGCAGCAACTCGGCGGCGGCGCTACTCGCGTAGTGGACAAGGCGCCCTTCAACTTCTTCCACATCGGCGTCATCGCGACGTTGTTTCCGCGGGCCCGCATCATCCATTGCCGACGCGACCCGGTCGACACCTGCGTGTCGTGCTTTTTCCAGAACTTCACCGAACCATTTCCGTTCACGCTCGACCTGGAACACCTCGGGCAATACTTCTGCGAATACGAACGCCTGATTGCTCACTGGGCCAAAGTGTTGCCGACCCCGATGTTCGAGGCGTCCTACGAGGAATTGACGTCTGACCAGGAAAACAGCAGCCGCCGGCTGGTCGCGTTCTGCGGCCTTGAGTGGGATGAGCGTTGCCTGCGTTTCTACGAGAACGATCGCGTCGTGCGGACCTTCAGCACCCTGCAAGTTCGCCAACCGATGTATCGCAGCTCCGTGGGCCGCTGGAAACGCTACGAGCGGCACTTGCAGCCCCTGCTGGCGGCTCTGGGAGATGACAAGGAGACAAGGAGATAGGGAGACAAGGAGACGGGCCATCCATCGGCTCATTCTCCTTGTCTCCTTGTCTCCCGCTGGCCGAGTGCCTCCAGCAGCGGTTCGAGATGGGCGGCGTATCGACGCCAACGTCCCAGCGAACTCGTGTAGATCGGCTGCCGCACCTGCATACGGCTCGCCGTATGCACGGCCCGGCGATGGTCGTAATACTTCAGGCAGGCATCGTGCCATTCCAGGCCGCAGAAATCAATGAGCGTGCGCGTCACGCCTTCCTGCGACGCCACCAGGTCCTCGTAGCGGACTTCGAACATCCGCAGCGGCAACACGGCGCTCCAGTGGGCCATCAGCCTTTCGTATTGCCGATAGTAAAAGCCCAGGCCTTCCAGAGACCGGGCGAAGTCGGTGAAATGGTGGGTGTAGCAAGACACGCAGGTATCCATCGCGTCGCGCCGGCAGTGAATGATGCGCGCGTTCGGAAAGAGAGCTGCCACGAACCCGAGATAGAAAAAGTTCTGCGGCATCTTGTCGGTGACCCTTGCTTCCTCTTGCCTGGGCGGGGTGGACAGGGGAGGGAGGGCGCCGCCAAACTGCTCCAGGCGTCGCAAGTAACGGCGCGCCAGCGTCTGCACCGTCGCTCGATCAAGGTGCGATAGGAGCTCAAGCGAGCGCGGGCGGTTGAGGAGATGGGGCAGATCCGCCACGATGTTCCCGAGTTCCATGAGCTCGCCCGCTGCCGCAACGTCGGGATGTGCCGACAGGACCTGATCGACCAGCGTCGTGCCCGAACGCGGCATGCCGACGATCAAGACGGGCTTGTCCGAAAGATTGCCAAAGCCGGCCACGCGCTGGAAGAACTCCGGCGTGAATCCCGCGATCAAATCGTCGACGACCTTGGTGTGTTCGGCGCTCTCGAAAACGACGCCACTCGCCTCACTTGCCTGCCGTTTCAGGTCATGCCCCGTGCGGAAATGGGCGAAGGCGTCGTCGTATTGGCCCTGTTTTTCCTGCACATAAGCCAGGGCGAAGTGGAGCGCCGAACGGTCGACAGGGGTCGTCGCGGCATCGCCAAGCAGCCTCGTGATCTCGGCGAGTTCCGCCTCGGAATAGCGATAGCAGTTCTCGTTGACCAGCTCGCTCAAGTGCGCGAACGCGACGACGTGGTCGGGCTGCAAACGCAGCGACTCTTGCAGATGAGCGATGGCTTCGGGTGTCCGCCCCACGTCGATCAACGCGGCCCCCCACGCACTCTGCGCTTCCGCCAGGCGCGGATCGAGCTGGGCAGCTTGCTCGAAATGCGCCAGCGCATCGGTCTCTTGATTCTCCCGGATCAAGGCCTTGGCGAGTTGCAGATGCGTATCGGCCACCCCCGGCCGCAGCGCGAGCGCCTGCCGATAGGCAGCCTCGGCCTCGACGAACCTGCCGCGGGCGCAGAGCGTGTTACCCAGGTGGACGTAAGCGCTAGCAAAGTCCGGCTTGAGTTGCAAAGCTACCTGAAAGCTCTCCGCCGCTTCCCGGTGTTTGCCTTGCTGCGCCAGCGTGACGCCGAGGTGGTAATGCCCTTCCGCGAAGTTTGGCCGCAGGCGCAGCGACGTGATCAGGTGCTGCTCGGCATCGGCATATTTTCCCAGCGCATGACAGACGGCGCCCAGGAGATACCAGACGTGCGCCCGCTCCGGCGCCGCCTAGAGAACCTGCCGATAGAGCAGTTCGGCGCCTGGGAGGTTGCCGCCGGTGTGCTGCTGCTTGGCGGCCGCGAGTAGTTCATCGAGGGTTGGCATGATTGGCGGAAGGCGGTTTCATCGTGGGGCTTCGCTAGGAGATCATTCTATGGCAACGGACCTCGCACTGCGGTTGCTCGGCGGTTCCGTTTCATGAAGTGGATTCATTTGTTCATTCATCGAGCTGCCCCGGTGCGCCGAATGAATCCGAATGAATTGGAACTGAGGAAGGAGGGGCCGCATGAGCGAGCCGTGTCCTGGCGTGGAAACTCTGTACCTTGCGGCTGCCACGGAGCCGAAACGGCACGCGTCGCTCGTTTTTTTCGCCGGCCCGTTTGTCGCCACCACGACCATACCACCCACGACCGGCGACCGGAGTCCATCGACGTACACGATGAAGATGGCGTTGAGTCCACAATTCTTCAGGTCGGTCAGACAACTGCACCAAAACTTGGCGCCTTCGGTCTCGCTGACACAACGCACTCTCGCTGAAAGCTACGCCAACGGAAGAAACACGCTCAAACCCAGGTCGATCCCGTACAGCCAGTGAACGCTCATGATCGGGTGACGCTGCACGACAACATTGAAGATGGCGAGCGCCAGCACGATGTTGAAGAAGATCAACCCACCCTCCGGCTGATAGCCGATCAGCAAGGGCTAGAAGGTAAAGAGAACCATGGCGACGAGGATGGCGGCGAGCCGAGCCATATCATCGCCGGGCTTTGTGCAGGGGCAATTCGTACCAGTACGAAGTCAGTCAGTCCGATGCGATTGCCGTCCTTGAAGCGGCGTTGAAGCTGACTCTCGCTGATCCCGCCGAATACCACGATCTTGCCGCCCGCTACTATTCCGATCGAGCCAAAGGAAGGGCCGAAGCGTGGCAAAAAAAAGGACGCGACCATGACGGATCTCCACATGCCGGCCGCGAAATGGCTGGTCGCAAGGGGTTCATTGGTAATTGGTTGCGATTATAGTATGCCAGTTAGTGCATGAATGATGTTGTACGAAACAACCCAGATCCCGATTTTTTCACAGCCGCTTGACTACGTTAAAATAACTAGCCGGCGGCGGGGCCGTTGGGAGGTTGTGCTTGTCCGACCTCCTTGGGCAAGTAAACTTGTTAAGGCGATCGTCCGGTGGGAATTTCTCCTGGAGCCCGCAGCGCAAGCAAGGGATGATGCCTTTTTCCTTGCTAGCGCTGCAGGCTCATGTGGTAGGATTTGATCTGCCGCTCGCCTAACGTCCGGTGAATTATGTCCCGGTTTAGCCGCTCGCCTTTTGCGAGCGTCCAAGCGAACATGAGTGTCGTGCCATGCTGCGCATCCGCGACAAACGGGTTCGGCTGATCCTGGCGCTGACGCTGGTGGCCGTCATCGGCGTGGTCGGCTATCAGATCGGCGTCAATTTCTGGGCCATGCGCCAATACGACCTCGCCCGGCAGGCCCTGGAGCGATATGACTACGTTCAGGCCACCACTCATCTGCACAGCTACTTGAAGATGCGCCCCAACAACCCGTCGGTGCGGATCTTGGCGGCACAGGCGGCGCGGCGGCGCAACGATTTCGCCGAGGCCGCGCGCCAGTTGCGCCTGGCCGAGCAATTCGGAGCGTCCGGCGACGACCTCGACCTGGAGGGGCAGCTCCTGGGCGTCCAGCAGGGGGATCTGAGAAGTGCAGATCGGCTCGTCCGTTTTTGCCAGGAAAACCCGGACAAACCGGAGATGCCCGTTGTGCTGGAAGCGGTCATCGAGGGGAGCCTGATTGTGCAGGATCTGTCCCGCGCGGAAGCGAGCATCGAGCTATTCCTCAAGCACCGTCCGGGCAAGATCGATCAGGCGCAGGGTCTCGTTTGGCGCGGGCGAACCAACATGTTTCTGTACGGCGTGCCGCAAGCCGTGGTCGACTACCAGGAAGCATTGAAGCTCGTCCCCCACCATTACGTGGCCCGGCTCTGGTTGGTGGAGGCGCTGCTTCTGGAGGATCCGAGGCAGGCGTTTGGCCACCTGGAGTGGATGCGCACGCAGCGGCCTGACGACCTAACCGTGCGCTTTCAACAGGCCCGCATGCACCGCGCCCTTGGCCAACCGGAGGAAGCCGGCCGACTGCTGGATGACATGCTGGTTACGTTGCCCGATCGCGTTCCAGTGCTGATCGAGCGAGCCAGGGTCGCTCTCGATCTGAACCTTCCCGCGGACGCCGAGCGCTGGCTCATGCACGCGGAGTCGCTGGCGCCGGGGGAACGTGAAGTCATTCTCGTCCTCGCCGCTTGCCTCTTGAGGCAACCTGGCCGGCTGGACGACGCGCATCGCTACCAGAACAAGCTCAACGAAATTGATGCGAAGGCGAAATCCAAAGTAAAAGGTAAGAAGTAGAAAGGACAAAGTATCATAACGGCAGGAAGTGAACGCGGTCCGGAGTTCTAAATCTCTCTGGAGACACGCATCACCTTTCCGTTCACGCAAAGGGATGCCATGAACACAAACAGGCGGCCCCGTTGGCATCGGACGACCGTGATCGGGCTCACCTCCATGCTGACATTCATCAGTCTTGCCCTGGTCCTCGCCGGTTGCCGACCTGATCCAGCCGTTGGCCCCCATGTCGAGCACGTGGAGCCGCCCGCTGTCGGCCCGGCAATCCCCGACGGCCCCCTCTGGTTTCGCGACGTGACAGCAAATTCCGGAATCAGTTTCACTCATCGCAACGGCGAGGAGACCGATCAGTACACGATCCTCGAATCCGTCGGCGGCGGCGTCGCCATGATCGACTACGACGGCGACGGCTTGCTTGATCTCTTCTTCACCGGCGGCGGCACCTTCCAGGGCGAGCAAATCAAGGGGCATCCCTGTAAGCTCTACAAGAACCTCGGCAAATGGAAATTCGAGGATGTCACCGCGAAGGTCGGGCTCGACAAGATCGACTTCTACACCCACGGCCTCGCCGTCGCCGACTACGATCGGGACGGTAGGCCCGACCTGCTCATCACCGGCTACGGACGGGTCGCCTTGTTTCGCAACGACGACGGCAAACGCTTCGCCGAGGTAACCCAGAAGGCTGGACTGACCGAAAAATCGTGGAGCACCGGCGCGGGCTTCGCGGACCTCACCGGCAGCGGTTTTCCTGATCTGTACATCTGCAATTACGTGGACTGGTCCTTCCAGAACCACCCGAAGTGCGCAGGCAAGCGCCCCGGCGTCGACCAGGACGTCTGCCCCCCGCAGCGTTTCAAGCCTCTTCCGCACGCCCTCTATCGCAACAACAAGGACGGCACGTTTCGCAGCGCGGCGGAAGAACTCAAGCCGCGCCAGCCCGGCTGCGGCCTCGGCGTCGTGTTGGCGGATTTCACCGGCGAAGGCAAGCCAGGCATCTACGTCGCCAACGATGCGACCGACAACCACCTCTACCTCGTGCGGGCCGCGGGCAAGTTGGAGGAGAAAGCACTCCTCTCCGGCGTCGCCGGCGATGACGCGGGACACTTCAACGGCAGCATGGGGGTCGATGTCGCCGACTACGACGGCAGCGGCCTCGCTTCCATCTTCGTCACCAACTTCCAGGACGAGCTGCACGCTCTCTACCAAAACCTGGGCCAGGAGCGCTTCGCCTACCAGTCGCGCGTGGCAGGCATCGGCGCCTTGAGTCGGCATTTTGTCAGCTTCGGCACCGGCTTCATCGATGTCGATAATGACGGGTGGGAAGATCTCCTCATCGTCAATGGCCACGTGCTGCGCAAACCGCTCGGCAGCACCGTGAAGCAAGTGCCCCTGTTGATGCGCAACGTGGAGTATCTGAAGCGGCGATTCTTCCAGAACTACGCCAAGCGTGGCGGGCCGGTCTTCACGGTTCCGGAGGTCTCACGCGGCGTTGCCATCGGCGATCTCGACAACGACGGCTGGCCCGATGTCGTCATCTGCAACACGAACAGCCCGGCGGTCCTCCTGCGAAATGAAGCGTCCGGCGGCAACCCCGCGCGCTGGCTCGGCGTCAGGCTCAAGGGCAAGGGGGATCGCGACGTGGTCGGCTCGACGGTGACGCTCAAAACGGACTCGCGCACCGTGACGCGCTTCACCAAGGGAGGCGGCAGCTACCTTTCCGCGAACGATCAGCGCATCCTGTTCGGTCTGGGCACGACCTCAAGAGCGGGGCGGGTGACGGTAAAATGGTCCTGGAGCGGTACGGAGCAGCACTTCGACAACCTGGAACCCGAGAACTACTGGGAGCTCCACGAAGGCGAACCCGCAGCCAAGCGATTGTACCAATGATTGCCCGGTCCCGTCTACGTTTAGCGCCCGCCTGGCCCCGGCTTTTGTCCGGCGTCAATGCTGGCCCGATTCTCCCACCAGATTTCCAGCAAGTTCGCCATCGGAAACACAATGAACAGTGCATAGTACGGCGCGTGCGTCTCGCGGCACAATCGCAGGATGGTTTCGACGATGGCCACCGCAATGGTGACGACGATCTGCCTTGGCCAGGTGCGCGTCGTGGTCTTCGGATCGGTGATCATGAAGATCATGAACAACAGATAACTCGGCACGGTGAGAACGCCAATTTCGGTGATCGGGTCGGTGCCGGCGATTTGTGAGCGCAGCACCGAAAGTAGGCAGAAACAAGCGACATAGGTCAGTGTGATGTGCAGTCGGCCAAGCGTAAACAGGATGATCACCCCCAGCGACATGATAATGACGGGCACCCAGGGATGATTGCCCCACTGAAGACTCAAGGGCACCACGTCTTGCGGGACGAAGAAAAGGAGCATGCTGACGCCGAAGTTCGACGGGTTCCACAGGTGGCGATTCTTGAGGCGCAGCGCGTATTTTGAGCTATTGGAGAGCAGGCTGCAAAGCACGTAATACCAGATGATATTGGAGCGCACGAGAATGCCGACGCTGATGCCGGTGATGTAGGAGCTGGCAAGGTGCGGCCACTTGCCGCTGAGAAACTTGACGGCGATCAGTTCGAAAACAATGCTGACGATGATGGCGACGGCAGTGCCAGGCAGGCCGAAGAATAGGCCTTGCTCGTTGGTTTCCAGGATGCCGTAGCCGTATTGCCCGCCCGCCAGAATGCACGTGATGAGCATCGGCGCTAGAAACGGCTTGATTTGCTGGAATCGGCTGGGCGCCTTGATTTCCGGGGCGGCGGCGGGAGTGGCAACATTCATGTTGGCTCCGAGATCTTGTGGAGTTTTCGGATTTCCGGCGCGGTGATGGTTTGCGTTTTTCCGGAGGGCCAGCGGATCTCGGCACGCTCGACCCGCGCCGCCTTGCCGAGGCCGAAGTGGATTCGCCGCTGGTTCTGCGAGGCATACCCCGAGCCGCCGGAGACTTCCTGAACCTGGGCCTGATCGTCCCAGTAAAGCGTCACCTGAGCACCGATGGCGCTCTTGTTGCTGTTGCTCCCTTGCAATTCGAACTGAATCCAGCCGTTCGCCGGGGCGACGGAGTTCTTGTAGACGAGCAGCCGTCCATTCTGCGTGGCTAACACCACATCAAGAACACCGCGGTTCCACAGATCGACGAGGACGACGGCGCGGCCGTCCAGGGTCTCGGACACGCCGACGGCCGCGGCGATGTCGTCGAACTTCCCGCCGCGGTTGAGCCAGACGCAGTTCGGCTGATAGCCGGACAGGCTCCGACCCTTCATCGCGGGCCAGCGGGCGGCGTCGGCGATGATGCTCGAATTTTGGCCGGCGATGATGGAATAATCAAACCAGTAGCTGTCGTTCTGGTCGGCCGAGACGTAGCCGTTAGTCAAGAACAAATCGAGCCAACCGTCGTTGTTCAAGTCGCCGAACTGGGCGCCCCAACTCCAGCCTCCCTTGCCGACACCAAGGTCCTCGGCGAGATTCTTGTAGCGCAGCTTGTCGCCGGTTCGATTCGGTTCGGGGACCCATAGGTTGTTGTGCTGCAAGATTTGGCCTGGCTCGGTGATGTTGGTGGTGTAGATGCAAAATCGGCTCTGGTTATAGACGTCGCCGAAGCTGACACTCATGCCGCTCTTGGGGCGGTCGCCGACTCGTGTGTCTTTGCTCTTGTCAACGAATCCCTTGCCCCCCTGGTTGGCGTAAAATTCGTTGATGCCGTAGTCGATGGCGAGCACGAGGTCCGGATAGCCCGTGCCGCACAGATCGGTGGCCGCGGCAGCAAGGACCCAGCGTTTGCTGGTAATGCCCATCTTTTCGGTAACGTCCTCGAACCCGAGCCATTTGCCTTGCTTATCGAAGCCGCGGTTGCGCATTAGGTACCTGCGGCCGCCGTTGTTGGCGAACTGGAAGCTCTCCGGCATGATCTTGGTGGTGGTGAGGTTCCAGAGATCGACATCGTCGGCCCAGTAGCCGCCGATGAACAGATCGAGCATGCCGTCGCCGTCGAAGTCGAGCCAGATGACACTGCCGGCGTTGACCCACTTGGGCAGGCCGGCGATATTGGTGACGCGGGTGAATCCCTTGCCCTTGTCGTTGTGGTAAAGCTCCGGCTTGCCCCAGCGATAAACGAGCAGATCCTCGTAGCCGTCGTTGTCGAAGTCGCCCCAGACCGCGCCCATGCAGGCACCGTCGCCCGGGCGGTTCAGATCGGCGATGCCCATCTTCTCGGCCACGTCCTCGAAGCCCAGCGGGTTGCCAGCTTTGTCCACGCCCTTGTTGCGGTAGAGGCGGTTCTTGCTGCCGGGGCCGCTGTTGATGACGTAGAGGTCGGCAAAGCCGTCGCGGTCAAAGTCGACCACCGAGACCGCTGCGCCCATGGCGGCAACGATCGGCATGATGTGCTCAAGCTTTTTGTCCAGAATCGGCCTCTCGTGAACGAAGTCGATGCCGACGTTCTTCGACACTTCCTCGAGATGGAAACCGTAGCGTTTGATGGAGTCTTCAGAGCCCTGCGTGACGATGTCGGCAGGCTTACTAACCAGATAGCGGACGGCGAAGACGCTGCCCAGCACGCACAGGAAGATGACGATCATCACGACTTGTTTGAGGGTGCTGTTCACGGGTTGCTCAAATTGCTTGGTTAGTTTCATCGTGGGCCTCGCTGCGCTCGACCTACCCTCCGGGATTATCGGCGGAAGTTTCGCAGGCCAAGGGCGAACGCCTCCGAAGTCACATAGCGTGTGTGGTACGTCTGCCAATCGCGCGGGAAGCGCCGGTACACGGGGTCATCGTGCAGTCGGCCCGGCGGGCGATCATCGGTCTTGACGCCGTGCGCGGGGAGTGGCAACACCGAGTTGCCGAAGCGAGTGTTGAGATCGCCATCGCGCGTCCAGCCGTCGCATTCCCAGATGAAGTCGCGTTTCATTCCCGCCGCCGGGCCGTCGGAGACCGGAAAACGCAGGGCGATCTCATCACCGGCGTTCATGATGACGTAGCGGTCATCGACTTTCGCAAGCAGCTCGGTGACATCGCCAAAGCGAGTGTAGAAACCGGTTAGATCACGCCACGTTTGGCCACGCGGCATCACGTTATCATAGACCGGAATCTCCGGCGAACTCTGATTCTTCTTGGTTATTTGCAGGATGCCGCGGTAACGCAGTTCGGCTGCTGAGGGCGCAGGACGTTGCAATTGTGCGAGCTTCGGATCCAGCTCGGTGGCGTAGCCGAGGAAGTCCCAGTAGATCGCCATGCTGGTGCGGAGGCGGAAGCGGCGGGTAACCCGGCCGCTTACGGGGCTCGGCTCGCCAAGGTCGTCGAGGCGGATGAGCATCGTCTTGTCCTTGCCTGCCGGGAAGCCGAGCGCGGGGAGCGCGACCTTCCAGCCGCCCTTTCCGTCAGGCACTTCCAGCGAAAGCGGTTGCGGCATGGCGTGTTTGCCCTGGGCTAGCGCTGTGTTGATCGAACTATTGGTCGGCTGTAGCCAGCCGCGGGCCACCAGCAGCACGGGGCCTTCGCGCGGGGCATCGTCGCCGAGGTCAATCTCGACCCAGTGGTCTTCGACAACACCCTGAAACCGACTGCGCGCGGCGCGGTCGAGATAGCGGCCATCAATGGCGCGTATTTCTTCGGTTGCATCCTTGCCGTGATGATCCAGAGCGCTGGCGACCGGCCTGGCCGGCGTTGTTACATGCAGGCGCGGCGGGGTCGGCGTCAAGAAAAATCGCTCATCCACGTGAAGCTCCGTGTTGGCCGGATGATCGGCGACGATCAGGGCGACTTGATCGAAATAGTCGGTCTCCCACAAGCAGGCGTGAACGCGCACGTCGTAGTAGCCATCCCTCGGCACGAGATGCGCGCCGGGGATCTTGAGCCATTCGGTGGTCTGCGGGAATTCGCCAATGTTTTGGCCGTTGACAAACATGCCAAGCGGCGTGCCCCACATGCAGTCGCCGGCAAAGCGCATGCCGGTGCCGTCGTAGGTGAATAGGAACGGGCAGGAACCGGTAAGACGCTGTACGACGGGCAGAAAGCGGAAGCCTGGCATATCGAACTCCCACTGCGGGGCGCCGTTGGGCCAAACGATTCGTGCCACGTCGGCGCCAAGCTGCTCGCCCAGGCCGAAGTGGACCACGGGGCCATGGATCGGCTGTTTTTGCACGAGCATGCCGGCGCGGATCTCGATCTCGCCGCCGATGGCGTAGGTGTTGATGCGGTTGTCGGCCAACGGGTGCGCCAGCGGCCAGATCGTATGCCAGCGGTAGTTCTTCTTGCCGATGTTGAGCGCGCGGTGAAGTTGGCGAGCATCGGACTTGGGGTCATCGACGAGGCCGAGGAAGTCCAGCCGGCCATCCTGGTGGACATCGAATAACATGGCCGCGCCCACAGCGACATCAATGACCGGCAGAGAAAACTTGCCTTTTTCGTCTGCCAGGAAGACATGGGCCGAGGTCGGGCCCGCCACGGCAAGATCGAGGGTACCGTTGTTGTCCAAGTCCTCAACAAAAAGCGTGTGATTTCCGGGGGCGGCGTCCGCCGGCACGGTACACTTGGCGAGGTCAGCGACCTGCCACGATTTCCGCTTGTCTTGGTCGGAGATGCGCACCAGGCCGCCGTCCGCGCGCAGGGCCACCAGATCGAAAACACCGTCGTCGTTGACATCGGCCGCCGTTGCCGCCAGGAATTTCCCCGCGGTGTCGGGCAAGGGCCAGGCCGTGAATTGCGTGTGGCGCTCGTTGACGAAGGGGTGCAGCTTGCCGGCTGTGTCAAGCAGGACGGCATCGGGGGCACCGTCGTTGTCCAGGTCAGCCCACACGAACCCGCGGACGTCGCGAACGCCGGCGAACGGCTCCATCGCTGTGAACGTGGGAAACTCATGTCCAGCGCGGTTATTGCGCAGCATCACCGGCGCGCCGGACCGGCGTGCGGCGATGATGTCGAGGTCGCCGTCCATGTCAAGGTCGGCCGCCCAGGCACCGTAGTAATCGTCGTCGAGGATTTTTTTGGGCAATTTGGTCTCGGCAGTGACGTCGGCATAGGTTCCATCGGGCTGCTGCTGCCAAAAGCGCAAGCCCCCCGCGCCGGCCAGCACGACATCGGTGCGGTAATCGTTATCGAGATCGATGGGCAGGACGCCGGCGGCGCTCGGCGCCACCGCGTTGGGGCCGCCGGGAAAGGAGAGTTTGACGCTCTTGTCGTCGGCCCGCCGGACTTCGCGGGCATTGGCGAGGAAGATCGTCAGCTTGAAAGTGTCGGCCGGGCGGATGGTGTGGCCCCCCTTGTCGCCCGTTTCCTTCAGGCGCTTGCGTTCCAGCTCGCCGATTCGCCAGACGGGACGAACGACGTTCCAGTGGGTCTTGTCCTCAAGGACTTCGAACATCAGCGATTCGACTCGGAAGGTCAGGTCACGGTCCGGCAGCGCCGGCATGTTACGCGGGGGCGCCAGGCGCATGAAGGCATAAATCGGCGCGCTCTCCGGGGCAGTGATCGCCGCGCTATCGGCTTTGTAACTACGCTCTTGCTTCAGGATATTCTCCAGCAGGGCCAGCAGGTGCGGAACATCGCGCGGCGCTTTGGCCGCGGCCTCGCGCACATCGCCGAGCCTTTTTTTTGCGCCTGGCTCGTCGGGCGACGGCGGGATCCACTCCGGTGCCAGCCGTGCGAGTCGCTCCATCGTTTCCTCAAACGCGGCTTGATCCTTACGCTGAAATGCCACGAGTCCGCGCTTCAGGAGCACGCGGAGGTTGTTGGGTTGCTGCTTGAGGATTTGTTCCAGCAGACGCTGATACTCGGCCTCGGTCCCCTCGCCGCCCTCGCGGCTGACTGCACTGGCCAAGGTGAAAAGCAGGGCCGTATCGTGCGGCCTGGCTTCCAGAGCCTTGCGATAATGGCCGATCGCATCGGCTTGCCGGCCTTGTTTCTCGGCGAGTTGGCCCATGAGGGATTCAAGTGCGGGATTGTGCGGCGCCAGGTCGCGGGCACGCTTGAGGTGCTTGGCCGCTTCCTTGAAGTCGTTGTTGTGCAAGGAGAGAATCGCGAGATTCGCCCACCCCGCCGGCTCGTCAGGAATCATCGCGACGGCGCGCTCCAGGTTGGGCTTGGCGATTTCAGGCCGGCCGGCATCGAGCGCGGCGACGCCGACCTGGAACGCTCGTTGATACTCCTGGTACAACGCCGATTCGCGGCCGGGCAAGGCACTTTGTCGGCCCCACCAGAGGTACGTGCCGATACCGATCACGGCGAGTATCCCTGCAACGAACCAGGCGCGGCGATCGCGGACTAGCTGCATGTTAGTCATCCATGGACCGATTCTTGCAAACCATTTTTCCTGCCGCATCGTAGGGAGTGTAGTTCTCACGCTCCGCGTGAGGACCACACTCAGCATTGTGGGACGCGGAAATTATATATAAGATACGCACGAAACATCGGGTCCGTTCATTCAAGGGCCAGTGTAGTCATCACGCTTCGCGTGGTGACTACATTGATTCGGGGATCTCATGAATACCACCACGCCGCGACGTTGGCGACGTACCACGGCGATCAGCTTTGTCTCCGCCCTGGCGCTCATCTGTCTCGTCCTGGTTGCCGTCGGTTGCCGACGGGATCCGGTGGTTCTGGGTGAAGAAAAGATCAAACTGAGAGTCGCCTACCTCGGCCTGACCTGCGAGGCGCCGATTTTCGTCGCTTACCATAAAGGCTTCTTCACCGAGGAAGGTCTGGACGTGGCGATGGTAAAAACCGACTGGGACGGGTTACGCGAAGGTCTCGGGATGGGACGCTTCGACGCGAACCACACGCTCATCATGTACCTGCTCAAGCCGATCGAGGCGGGCATGGATGTCAAGATCACGGGCGGCGTTCACACGGGTTGCCTCCGGGTTCAGGTTGCTGCCAAGTCCGGCATCGTCAGCGTGAAAGAACTCAAGGGGAAGAGAATTGGTGTACCCACGCACAAGGGGAGTCCACCCCATTTGTTCGCGAGCCGTGTACTCAAGAACGCCGGCATCGATCCGAGCGACGAGGCGAAGGAAGTCACCTGGGTACCGTTCCCCCCGGACGTGCTCGGCAAGGCCGTCGCGGATGGCCGGATTGACGCGATCGCCACTTCCGACCCGGTCGGCATGATGCTGATGGACAAGGGCGTTGTTCGCACGATCGCCGACCAGGCGGTGGACGAGCCCTACAGCGACGAGTATTGCTGCGCGTCGGTCGTCAGCGGCAAGCTGGCGAAGGAGAATCCCAAGGCGGCAGCCAAGGTGACGCGGGCCATTCTCAAGGGCGCCCGCTGGGTCGAAGAGAACCCGACCGCGGCTGCTGAGATGGCTGTCGAAAAGAAATACACGCCGGCGTCCAAGGAGATCAACGCCCAGGCGATCTCGAAGCTGAAATATATGCCGGGCATCGCCAAGTGCCGGGTGAGCATTGACTTGGCAGCGAAGGAAATGAAACGGGCCGGTTTGCTCAAGGCGCTGACCAATCCCGACGAACTTACCCGGAAAGCCTGGCAGGACCTCGACGGCGTCACCGATGAGTGGATCAAGGGCCTCAAGGTGGAAACGGTCAAGGGAGGTGGACGCCCGCCGCTGATGGCGCCGGGCATGTTCGCGGCCCTGTGCGAAGGCCGCCAGCTCAACTATGGCTGCTGCGGGGTTGATTGAAGAACCAAGAGTCAGGGTGCAGAAAAACGCAAAGGGCGGCGAGCCCGTATTTAGCTGACTTCTGACCCCTGGCCTTTTCTTCCTTGTGACAAGGTGACGAGGTGGCAGGAAAAACCCATACGACCGACGCGGCCACGCAAAACCGGGAGAGCCACCCGGTCACTCTGTCGGCTGGTCAGCTTGCCACCGCTTCAAATGACACAGGCTACGTCGATTGCGGTCGTCCACTCGTGGCCGTCGTTGCGCCGATGGTGGCGGCAGTGGCGGCGTGTCTGATTCATGTCTTCATTCCCAACGGCCAGAACCTGGAACCCACCTGGATGGATCCGATCTCGGTTTGGCAGCAGCCGTATCCTATCGTGCTCCAGGGGCTCTTCCTCGTTTCGCTTTTCCTGGCTCTCTTGCACTGGCAATGCCTGCCCGCGCGGCCGTGGGTTCGCTACTATGCTCCCCTGTTGGCTGGCGCGATGTTTTTGTTTGGCGTCGACGACCTGTTGTCGCAGAAATTGGCCTGGCTTCCCTGGCCCTTTTTTCCTGGGCCCGGAATGGTGCTTGGCTGTTCGATCGAGGATTGCGGCATCATCTTCAGCAGCACCTGGCATTCGCTGTTGCTTTTGGTCAGCGGCTACGTCGTGGGAGTGTGCATGGGAGTCCTCACGGGCGTGTTGATCGGCTGGTTCCCCAGCATACGATATTGGGGCATGCCGCTCTTGAAGGTAATTGGCCCGCTGCCCGCGACGGCCATGGTTCCGGCGGTGATGATGCTGTCAAACGACTCGTTTATCCCCGCGACAGCCCTGATTGGATTTGCGGTCTGGTTTCCAGTGACGATGTTGACCTCGTCCGGCATGTCCAATGTTCGGCTTTCGTACCTCGATGTTGCCCGCACCTTGGGTGCCGGTGAGTGGTACCTGATCTTCCGCGTTGCCATTCCGTCGGCGTTACCGACCATCTTCATCGGGTTGTTCATGGGCCTGGGCGTTTCGTTTCTGACCTTGATCGGGGCCGAGGCCGTCGGCGTGCCCGGCGGGCTTGGGAATTACATCAAGGCGCAGCAGAGCTCCATGGAATACACCAAGATGTACGGGGCGTGGCTGGTCACCGCCGTGCTCTTTTCGGGCTTGATCACGTGCCTGTTCCGCACCCGCGACTGGGTACTGAATTGGCAGAAGGGGGTGATCAAGTGGTGACCGCCACCCCTGGCGAGCCGAGCCCCGTAAGGGGCCGGATTGCCGATGCCGCTGCCCTGCAGGTTCGTGACGTGTGCAAGGTCTACCCATCGCCCGATGGCGGCGAGGTGCTTGTCCTGGATCGCATGTCGCTTTCCGTGCGCCCCGGCGAGATGGTGTCGCTCTTGGGACCGAACGGATGCGGCAAAAGTACGCTCTTGCGGATGATCGCGGGGCTGGATCAACCGACGTCCGGCGATCTGCGGCTTGGCAATCAACCGATCACCGCGCCGAGTGCCGAGCGCGGTTTGATGTTTCAGGATCCAAACCTGTTCCCGTGGCTGACGGTGCGCCGCAACATCCAGGCCGGTCTGGTCGCTCGCGGCGTACTCCGTGAGCACCGCCACGAGGCAGAGGAGTTCTTGCGGCTCGTCGGCCTGGAGGCATTCGCCGACGTCTACCCGCATCAACTCTCCGGCGGCATGGCCCAGCGAGCGGCCTTGGCGCGAGCGCTGGTCAATCGCCCTGCGGTGTTGTTGCTCGACGAACCGCTCGGCGCGCTCGATCAATTCACGCGCATGCGCATGCAGGACGAAGTGGTACGGCTTTGGCAGACGCGAGGCACTACCATGGTGCTCGTCACGCACGACATCGACGAAGCCATCTACATGAGCGACCGCATCGCCCTGATGACGCCTCGCCCTGGGCGCATCGATCGCCTGATCGACATCACGATGCCGCGGCCCCGGCAGCGCACCAGCCCGCAGTTTCTGGAACTGCGGACCGCGATCCTGGAGATGCTCAACTTCGCTGGCGGGGCGAAGGATGGGTCGGCATGAGAATGAACCACGGTAAGCACGGGCGTTTACGTTTAGCGTTCGCATGGGGTCGCGCGAACGCTAAACGGAAGCCGCTTTCCCCGTGTCCCCTGTGGTTCATTTTCTTCGCTGGATTTCGGCGCTCGGCGTCGATTTTCATTGTGGGCGTCGTTCTGCTTGCGGTATCATCGTCCACTGCGCAGGCGGTGGAAAGGGACCTGGAAGGCACGGTGAAGATCTCCGGCGGCGAGGTCGAGGTGGTGGTCCGCCACAAGGACGGTCGGCCTGCGGCCGGCGTGCAGGTTCGGCTGGTCTACGCACGCCAATCCACGATCGCGGCGGCGGGCACAGACAGCCTAGGCCGCTGGGTCAGCGTCGTCACCAGGCCGGGGCCGTATGAGGCAATCATCGAGGCGGATGCGGAGGACGACAATCCGCTGCGTCTCCCTTTCACGGCGATGGATGCGGGCGCTGCGAGGCCGTTCCCGTGGAGCGGATCGCTTTTGGGCGTGGCCTGTTTGGTGGGCGCCTCGCTTCTCTGTTATGTTGGAGTGCGCAAGCCGGTGGGTATCGGGCTCTTGTCGGCGGCAGGTATCGGCCTCTTGGCGTGGGGTTCGTGGGCGTACTGGCTCAAGCCGATGCCGGCGGTGCTGCCGCCCGGTCCGGACGTGGCGACATCGGCCCGTGAGTACTTGCGGAGGCACGATGTCAAACCGCTGTCCGAACCGCTCGAAAGATTGCTGGCGGATACGAGCAAGGAGCGAGTCAAGACGCAGTCGCATCCGCTCTTGCGCAAGTCCGCTCCGGATTTCGAGTTGCATGATCATAAGCGGAAAAACTTTCGGCTGCACGGCCGCCTCGCCAAGGGACCCGTGGTACTCGTCTTTTACTATGGTTACCATTGCAACCATTGCGTCGGGCAGTTATTCGCACTCCACGACGACATCGCCAAGTTCCGCGAACTGGGCGCCGAGGTGATCGCGGTCAGCGCGGATCCCTCCGAATGGACGCGAGCCCGGTTAAAGCAGTACGGCGAGTTTGCCTTTCCCGTCTTGTCCGATCCGGGCAACAAGGTCGCCGAGGCGTATGGAATGTTCCAGTCGGCGTCCGGCAAGACGCCCGATGACTTGCGGCATGGCACCTTCGTGATCGGCCGCGAGGGCGTAGTCCACTGGACGCAGTATGGGTACGAGCCGTTCACGGGGAACCCAACGCTGCTGTTCGAACTGGCAAAACTGGAGGGGCGCCTGCCGTCAGCGAAGTGATTCGATTCATTCATTCTCCGCCATTCTTGTGGATTCGTGGCAAGCCACTGGGATGACATGTTCCGAATCCCCGGAGTTCGTGAGTACCCTCACCCCGGGGCGTCCACGGAAATGACGGAGAAGCGATTCGTGGCAAGAAGTAGTTTCACGGGAGTAACCGCCATGATGTCAAAAAAATGGCTGACGATCGCGGCCTTTGGGTTCATGCCGTTCATCGGGCTCGCCGTCAGCGCGCAGGAATCGGTTCGCAAGGAGGCAAGACCGACGCTCGCGGTGAAGGATCTTCCGCGGCTGTTTGATCCAAAAAAGCTCGACGATCCCAAGGCAGCCGCGGCAGCCATCGCCCAGCTGGAAAACGCCTTTCAGGGCAAACGCCAGCCGGAAGCGGTACGCATGTTGATCGCGATCTTGAACGACTCCTACGCGGGGGCCGACAGCGGTTGGTTCGGCCCCGCCCAGACGCGCTACACCTGGAAATGGCTCGCCGAGCACGGTGGCGTTGAACCCGGCAAGGGCATCTCGCGTAGTAAGCTGCGCGGGCCCGACGAGTGGTTCAAGCTTCTCGACCGTAACAAGGACGGCCTGATCACCGCCAACGATCTCGACTGGTCCGACCGCAATCCCGAAGTCCAGATGATGCAGATGGCCGGCCGTGTCTTTCGCAAACTAAACGCAGGCGGCAATGGCCGACTCACCAAGGACGAGTTGCTCAAGTTCTTCGAGCAAGCCGCCAAGGGCAAGGAATTTCTTTCACCTGACGAATTCCGCGATGCTCTGATGGGCGGCATGTCCGGCAGCTTCGGACCGGGCGATGCTCCGACGCGGGCCATGCTGATCCGCGGCCTCTATGACGGCGAACTCGGTTCGATGAGTGAAGGGCCGCAGCTTGAAGAGCGCGCACCCGACTTCACGTTGAAGTCGGTCAACGGCAAGGAAACTGTGCAACTTTCCAAGGTGATTGGCCAAAAGCCGGTGGTGCTCGTGCTGGGCAACTTCACCTGCGGGCCGTTCCGCGGCCTTTACAGCGGCGTCGAGGGGATGTACTACCGCTACAACAAAGATGTGGATTTCGTGATGGTCTACGTCCGCGAGGCCCATCCGACCGACGGCTGGAAGATGGAGTCGAACACGCGCGTCGGCGTCGCCGTCAAGCAGCCGACGACCCTTGAAGAACGCAAGGCGGTCGCTGGCCAGTTCTGCGAACGCCTCAAGACGACGATGCCGTTTGTCGTGGACGAGATCGATGATCCCGTCGGCCACGCCTATAGCGCCATGCCGGGGCGGTTTTACGTCATCGACCGCGCAGGAAAAGTGGCCTACAAGAGCGGCCGCGGGCCGTTCGGCTTCCGTATTGGCGAAATGGAGCAGGCGCTGGTGATGGCGATTCTGGAACATCGCACTGCGGACACAAAGTAACGATCTGAACGGAAACCATCATGCACCAAACCATCCCTCTATCGCGCGTGATCGACCTGACCGATCCCGCCGGCAATCGCATCTACAACATGACAGTGGAAGAAGCTCGCGCCCGCGTGGCGAGCGGTGACGGCGTCGCCGGCATCGACGGCGAGTTCGCAATCGTTGGCCAGCGCGGCAAGAGCGTCAGCATGGCCCGCACCATCGGCCGGCTGCTGCGTTATTTCATCGCCAAGTATCACGACGGGCCGATCCTGATCGTCGCCGACCGCATCGACGCCATCCGCAGGCAGCTTGCTGAGCTTGGCCTGGCGGACCAGTTCCACCCATCCTACACGCGCATGGTCCCCGCTCATCATGTCGTGACGATCGAACTGGTGGGCTGCCCCGATCCGAATCCTACGGTCAGCCGATTCTTCACGCCGACGCGCAATACGCTGTCCCCTGATGCGTCGGCCATCGGCGGTACCTACATCACGGCCGCATTTCAGGAGATCGTGCGCTGGCTGGACCGCGCGCAGGCCAACGCGCCGATTGGCGTCTGCTTCTCCGGCGGCATCGACAGCGGCGCGGTCTTTCTGCTCACCTATCACGCGATTTTGCAGCGCGGCGATAGCCCGGCCCGACTCAAAGCGTTCACCCTTGCCGTGGATGGCGGCGGGCCGGACCTGGATCAGGCGCGTGCGTTTCTGGGCCGGCTCGATCTGGAGCTATTCCTGGAGCCAATCCCGGTTCGCGCTGAAGACGTGCAAATCGAGGACGCCATCCGCGCCATCGAGGATTACAAGCCGCTCGATGTGCAATCCGGCGCTATGTGTTTGGCCCTTTGCCGTGGCATCCGCCGACGCTACCCGGAATGGCGGTATCTCCTGGACGGCGACGGCGGCGATGAGAACCTCAAGGATTATCCGATTGAGGACAACCCCGAACTGACGATCCGGAGCGTGCTCAACAACTCGTTGCTCTATCAGGAAGGCTGGGGCGTCAACGCGATCAAGCACTCACTGACCTATTCCGGTGGCCAGAGCCGAGGCTATGCGCGGACCTACGCACCGCTTGCGCTCAACGGTTTCATCGGCCTGAGCCCGTTCGTCTGCCCCACGGTGATCGCAGTGGCCGAGGCGATCCCGTTCATCGAACTGACCGGGTGGGATCATGGCCGGCTGTACGATCTGAAGGGCAAGGTCGTATCCGCGGGCGTCAAGGAAGTGACTGGGCTCGACATGCCGGTCTTCGCCAAGCGGCGTTTTCAACATGGGGCCACGGATCGGCCGAATCGATTGTTCCCATCGAGCGCGGCGGTTTACCGCCAGATTTTCCAGAGGGTGTATGAAGCCGGCGCCACTCTACCAGAATGATTGGATCCTCGCCCGCCGTCCCCCGCGCAACGCGGTCTCACCCGATCTGCCCTATGCGTTTCTGGTGGAGCAGGAGGCGGCGCCTGGCGGTGGCGTGGTCGATGTCGCCACGATTTTTCTGACCAATCGCGAGTGCCCCTTCATCTGCCTGATGTGCGACCTGTGGAAGAACACGCTTGAGACCTCGGTTGCGTCAGGTCAGATCGTCGCACAAATCCGCTGGGCCCTCGCTCAACTGCCGCCGGCGCGTTATCTGAAACTCTACAACGCCGGCAATTTCTTCGATCCACAGGCTATCCCGCCGGACGATTACTGCCCTATTGCCGAGCTGGCGGCGCCGTTCAAACGGGTGATTGTCGAGAGCCATCCGCGGCTCGTGGGTCGGCGCTGCTGGGAGTTTCGCCGGTTGCTCCGCGCTGAATTAGAAGTAGCAATGGGCCTGGAAACGGTGCATCCGGAGGTGTTGCCGCGTCTGAACAAGCAGATGACGCTCGACGACTTTGCACGCGCCGCCGGCGCCCTGCGCGCGGAAGGGATTGCCGTGCGAGCGTTCATTCTGGTGCGGCCCCCGTTCCTCACCGATACCGAGGGGTTGGAGTGGGCCAAACGCTCGCTCGACTTTGCGTTTTCCGTGGGGGTGGAATGCTGTAGTCTGATTCCGACGCGCGCTGGCAACGGCGCCATCGAGGAACTCGAACGCCAGGGGCTATTCGCGCCGCCGTCACTGGATTCTTTGGAGCAGGCGCTGGAGTACGGGCTGTCGCTCGGGGCCGGCCGCGTTTTCATGGATTTGTGGGACATCGAACGGGTCTCGCCGGTGGCGCCGCATCGCGCAGCGCGGATCGAACGGTTGCTTAGAATGAACCTGGCACAGCGAATGACCCCAGCTCGTTGAGCCGAGAGCGAGTTTTGGAGGCGACTTTTCTCGGAGCACCGAAGGTGCGGCAATAAATCAGCCCAGGGCAACGCCCGGGGGTTGCGTCATGCCCAAGGGGTGGTCGCCCTGAAAGGGCATTACAACGACGGCAACTCGTGTTGCTGCGTCCTTACAGGGCTGTGCTCGTCGTCGGTCCGTTTTCCCAGGGCGTTGCCTTGGGCTGATTTGTTAACGCCCCTTCGGGGCTCCCAATGCGCAACTTCAAAAATGGCGTTTCGGGCTAAATAGGCTCCGCGAAAGCGGAATTCAACGAACGCATGTCATGACCAAACACGAATGCGACCTCGCCATCGTCGGCTCCGGCTTCGGCGGCACGCTGCTCGCGATCATCGCACGCAAGCTCGGCTACTCCGTTGCACTGCTGGAGCGAGGCGTTCACCCTCGCTTTGCTATTGGGGAATCCTCAACACCGCTTGCCGACTTCAAGCTGGCCGCGATCGCCGACCGCTTTGGGCTCGACTGGCTGCGGCCATTTTCAAAGTACGGCACCTGGAAGCAGACCTATCCCAAGGTTCAATGTGGCCTGAAGCGTGGCTTCAGTTTCTTTCGTCAGGAGGCCGGTGTTCCCTACAAGCCTCGAGAGGGCAACGCAAATGCGCTGTTGGTTGCCGCCAGTCCCGACGATGCGCGGTCGGATACGCATTGGTTTCGTGCCGATTTCGATGCCAACCTGGTAAAGCGTGCTGTCGAGGCTGGCGTCATTTATGTAGATCGGCTGGAGCTTCATGGCCTGAACCACGATGGCGGTTGGCAATTGCAAGGGACGCGTGCGGACGAGGAGGTGGAGGTGCGCGCCGGCTTCCTGGTCGATGCGACGGGCGATGGCCAGCTCCTTGGCCGTACGCTTGGGTTGGAGCCAATCGATCCATCCGCCTTGCGGGCGCGCTCGCGGGCCTTATACAGCCACTTCACCGGCGTGGCGCGCTGGCATGATGTGCTGGAGAAGACGCATGGCAAGGCGGCCACCGCGAGCCACACATTTCCGTGCGACGAGGCGGCCCTGCACCAGATCATCGACGGCGGCTGGATGTGGATCTTGCGCTTCGATCACGGCATCACCAGCGCCGGCTTCTCGCTCGATCCCGAGGTTCACCCTGTTCGCGCCGGCGAATCCCCGGAAGCGGAATGGCATCGGCTATTGCAAGCGTACTCATCGCTGGAGCGCCAATTTGCACAGGCAGAACCAGTGCGGCCCTTTGTGCGCACGGGCCGATTGCAGCGTCGCCTCGCGCGCGCGGCCGGGGCCGACTGGGCCCTCTTGCCACACGCTGCCGGCTTTCTCGATGCCTGGCTCAGCCCGGGAATCGCTCAGACATTGTTTGCGGTGGAGCGCCTGGGACGAATGTTGGCCGACGACTGGCGCGGGCCGTGTCGCGAGGAATGGCTCGGGGATTATGGCCGGCGCGTGCTGGATGAGCTGGCGTGGGTTGACGAGATCACTGGAACGTGCTTTGCGTGCTTTGATCGCTTCGAGGTGATGGTGCCGGTGTCGATGCTGTACTTCGTCGCCGCCCATTACTGCGAAGATCGCGAACGCGCAGGCCAGGCGTCCCCGGAGGCAGCGTTTCTCTTGGCGGACGATAGTGCGTACCGGCAACTCGCCACTCGGGTTTGCCGGAAAGCTTTAACGGTATCCGCTGCCGATGCGAGCCATTTTGCAGCCGAAGTGCGCCGCGCTCTCGAGCCTTACAACCTGTGTTGCTTGTGCGATCCGGAGCGATGCAACATGTATCCCTTCACGGGGACAGTCCGTAATCCGTAGTAGATGGAACAGACATTTCTCGGCCACTGACTACGGCCTACGGACCACGGGCTACTTCAACTTTTCCAGACGTTTCTTCACCTCACTCATATCGGGTCGATAATGGAGCGCCTGGCGGTAGGCCGCGATTGCGCCGGCGTTGTTCCCCTGCTGCTGCAAGCAATCGCCGAGTTTGAGGTAGGCGTCGGCGTCCACCGGGCGCAGCTCGATCGCCTTGCGATAGGCGTCCGCCGCCTCGCGATAGCGGCGCAGCGACAGCATGAACTCGCCCATGACGAAGTGGTGTTCAGCCTGTTTCGGCGCAAGCTGGATCGTCATCCGCATCGCTTTTTCGGCGCCGGCCATGTCTTTGTTCCGCTCTTTCATGTAAGCCATGGCTGCCCAGACTTGGTCCGACTGCGGGTACTTGCGGACCGTCTCGTCGATGAGGGCGGCGGCCTCCATGTTGTTCCCCTCTTGCACCAGAAACTCTGCGCGCAAGAGGCGGCCGTGCAGACCGACCCGAACCTGGCCCACCTGCGCGATGATGTCCGGCCAGGGGGCGTCCGCGGGCAACTCCGCCAGTCGGCGCCGCTCGTGGTCGGCACGTTCGCGGTTGCCCAGGCGCTCGTGAACGGCGGCGCTCAAAACGCAGGCGCGTTTTTGGGTATGGGGATTTTCGGCCACCGCTTCCAGGTAGCGCATCGCTTCCTGGTACTCGTGTTTATCGACCGAGACCTGCGCCAGGCCGAACTGAGCGTGCATGTCGCCGGGCTTGTCGGCAAGGACTTTGCGATATTGCTTGTCGGCGTCGTCAATGCGGCCCAGTTGCAGGAGCAGGTCGGCCAAGCGCAGCCTGGGCATCGGCGAATTGCGCGGGACCAGGCTGGCCGCGCGTTCCAGTGAAGGAATCGCGGCCTCCGGATTTGGGCCACTTTGCAGGAGGACCGCCTGGAGGTAGGGCCAGACCGGACTCGAACGGTCCAGTGTGCTGGCCGCGCCGTAGCAAATGACGGCCTCGGCGGGATAATGATGCGCGTCCAGTGTCATCGCCAGTCTGGCCCATGCCTCGACCGAGCGTTGGTCAGCAATCACGGCGGCGCGAGCGGTGGCGACGGCCTCGGCCACCTCCGGATCGACGCCGGCCAGATCGGGCGTGGGCACGTCCGGCAGCGTGGGCGGCCAGGCCTCATACACCCAGTAGCCGCCCGCCGAACCCGCGACCACCACCAGCGCAATCAGCAGTACGCGCAGCCGTCGGCGCGCGGGCGGCCCGGCTTTGGGCGCTGCGCCGGGCGGTTTACTTCCCTTGGACTGGCTCCCCTTTGCCACGTTGCACCTCGATGATGCGATCCACGGACGGACAAGCGAATCGTTCTTCACTGCCGTCGGGCCACAGGACTTCGATGGCATCGACGCGATCGACAGCGCCGAGGCCGAAATGGACGCGCGGGTCGTTGCTGCACAAATAGCTTTGGCTCGGCTGGACCAGCCCCTGCCAGCGGCGCGTGCCAGCGTGGACCCGGACCTCGGCGCCAATCGCGTCGCGTGGACTGCCTGCCCCCAGACCCCTGACCCCTGAAGCCTGGACTGCGCGGATCATCAACCAGTGGCCGCGATTCGGGGCGACGTTGCGCAGGAGGCGAGCCTTGCCGCCGGCGGTAGTCACCAGAAGATCCCGGGCGCCGCTTTCGCTGAAGGTCCCGACGGCCAGACCGCGGCCGACGTTCGGCTTGCCGCAAAGCGCGGGGTTACTCTCGGAGATGTCGCGGAACTTGCCGGCCCCGGCGTTGGCGAAGAGCTGGTTGCGTTCGGCATACGCATCCCAGTGCGATTTGGTGGGCGGTCCGGTGCGAAAGACACGGCCATTGACAAGGGCCAGGTCGGGTGCGCCGTCCTGGTCGAAATCGGCGAACACGGTGCCGAAGCCGGTGCCGCGCCAGGTCGTCTTGGTCAGCCCTGCGGCCGCGGCCTGGTCCTGGAACAAGCCGCGCGGCCCCTGCTTCCAGAGGGCGTGATATTCGAAGCCGATGTGCGTGACGAACAAGCTGGACAGGCCGTTGCCGTCGATATCGCCGTAGGCGACGCCCATGTTGGCCTGGGCCTCGCCGCGCGTGTTGTAGGCGACGCCGCGCGGGACGGCCTCCTCGCTGAAGGTGTCGTTCTTCTGATTGATCCAGAGGTGGTTGGCCTTGGAGTCGTTGGCGACGAAGATATCTGGCCAGCCGTCGCCGTTCAGGTCGGCACAAAGTACGCCGAGTGCAGGGCCGGTAGCGTGATCCAGTCCGGCCGCCTGCGTGCGATCCTCGAAGCCGAGCCAGTTGCCCTTGGCGTCCGAGCCGCGATTGCGATAGAGACGTGTGGCGGTTCCCTTGAAGTTGACGGGATGGCAGTAATCGCGTCCGCCGGTGCCGGGATTGTTGCACGGCCGCGAGGCGTCGAGTGCGACGTAGTTGGTTACGACGAGATCAATCCTGTCGTCACGGTTGTAATCGAGGAAACTGACGGCGGTGCCCCATATCTGTGAATCGATGCCACTCATTTTTCCCTCGTCCTTGGGGAGAGGGGTTGGGGGTGAGGGGACTAGCTGAAACTTGCCGCCGCCCTGGTTGAGCAAGAGCTTGCCGCCGGCGTATTCGCTGACATATACGTCCGGCAACCCGTCGTTGTTGACGTCAGCGACGGCGACTCCCATGCCGTAGCCGGCGAAGTCCAATCCTGAGCCGGCGCTCACGTCCTTGAATCGGCCATCGGGCTGCTGCTGGAACAGCTTGTTCTTGGCGCCGGACTTCGGCCCGCCGTTCTGAACGAGGTAAATGTCGAGCCGACCGTCGTTGTCGAAATCGAAGAGCGCGGCGCCGGAACCCATGCTCTGGGGCATGAAGTAGGTGCCATCGATCGGGCCGGCGTCGTGGGTGAAGTCCAGGCCGACCTCGTCGGTCACGTCGGCAAACCAGGGTGCCTGCGGCGCGGCCGGCGCGTCAACCAGTTGGCTCGACGTGCATCCCACGATTAGAATGCCGGTCAGCGTCAGCAGGGCGAACGCAACGCCCCAACGATTGAGTCTGGCCATGGCGATGCCTTGTTGGGTGACTGGATCCGAGCCTGAGCGGAAGCGAAGTGCCAATTGCTGCCCTCGCTGGCGCTCGGGCTCGGACGACGTGGATCAGTCCCTGGCTCCCTTGAGCAACCGATGCTGCGACAGCGTCATCGTCTTCACCCCTTGCCCGGCGGTCGACGACGTGACGACCGTCAGTTGGGTTGGCAGGTCCCAGGAGCCGAGCCGCGTCCAGCGGTTCTGGATGGCTTCGGTGCGCTGCAAGTTCCCGTTGAGCGAATTCCAGTACTGGACCGTGTACGAGCGCGGCAGAATCTTTTTGTCGGCGTTGCGATCATTCTCCATCACCGTGATGGTCATATTGAGCTTGCCCATGGACCGATTGACGACCATGATCTGCCGATCCTTGACGCGATAGCTGGAAGCGAATGAGCCGCCTTCGAAAATAAGCAGCCGGCCCAGCGGGTGATCGACATCGTCGTCCGCGAAGCGTACGATCGGCGGCTTCCCCTGCGGCCGAGCCAGGCGATGCATCACCATCGATTCGAGTTGCTCCTTGACCCACGGCGTTGCCACCTCGTCGTCCGCGCTTAGGTCAACGTCCCCCTTGGCCGAGATGGTTACGGAGCCTTTCCACGCTCGGCCATCGACACTCGCCTTGACGTCGGCACTGAAGCCGGGGAAGTCGGCCCAGGCAGCGCGGGTTGCAATCGCCTCTTGGAACAGATTCACTGCTTTGGAATCGGCACCCTTGGATTCGAGCGGCCAGGCGAAGCCAACGGTCGTGAACTCGCGGATCTCCTCGTATTTCTGGCCTTGATGGACGCCGGCTTCCTTGAGCGTCTGGTTGGTGTAGACCGCATAGTACCCTGGAGTTGCGGGTTTCCAGGTTGCCTTGCCGTCGGCGTTCGCGGCGAACTTGTCGTTCTTCAAATCGGCGGCGACCGAGATGAACTGGGCGTTCGGAATCGGCTTGCCGTTGCGTAGCGCGATGAACTCCAATTGTCCTTCGCCTTCACGAATTTGGATCTCGAACGGGATCTCGGGCTTGCGTTGCAGCAAGGCAATTTCGTCCGCTTTGCCGGCAACGGCCTTGGGATAATGCCGCAAGAGGAACGGCGTTCGCTTCGGTCCGCCCAGCACGCCATAGGTGCATTCGCCGATAACCGCTGCCGTGCCCGTGGACGGCACCAAGGCCCGCAGGCGGTCCGGAGTCTTGTGTACGGTGAGCAGCTCGAAGGAGCCGGGCTTGGTTTGCAGCCAGAGCGTGGTGTGCGCGATCTTGTCGATGAAGCGAGGATCGCCGGCGTCGGCCACATCACTGAAGTAGACTTCGGCGTATCGGCCCCCCTCGGCTGGTGGGCGCAGCCGAACGAACAAGAAGTGCGCCTGCGCTGTGTCTGCGCACACCAACATTAGCAATAAAACCACGACCATCAGGTTAGCCGCGACGCGGAGCGGAGCGCGGCCCGAACGGCTCGCGATGGCATTCGGGTTGCCCGCGCTCCGCTGCGCGTCGCGGCTAACCAGGTCGTGATGAGTCATGATGAAGTCTCCGTAGTTCCACCGTATTGCCTGTCATAATATTCGCGGTAGCTTCCGCTGCGTGCCCTTGCCAACCAGTTGCCGTTGTCATTGTACCAACGGATCGTTTTCAACAAGCCGCTTTCCCATGTCTCGCATGCCCGCCAGCCTAGGTCGCGTTCGATCTTGGTCGGATCGAGTGCGTAGCGCCGATCGTGCCCAGGCCGATCCGTGACAAAGCGTATCAGCGATTCGGGCTTGCCGAGCGCCTTCAGGATCGCAGCGACAACGTCCAGGTTCTGCCGTTCGTTGCGGGCGCCGATGTGGTAGATTTCGCCAGCAGTACCGGCAGCGAGCGCACGCAGAATCGCCCGGCAATGATCGTCCACGTAGATCCAGTCGCGCACCTGCCGGCCATCGCCGTAGACGGGGATCGGTTGGTCAAGGATCGCATTCGACAGGATAAGTGGAATCAGCTTCTCGGGAAACTGGCATGGTCCGAAGTTATTGCCGCAGCGCGTTATCACGGCGTCCAACCCAAAGGTTCGCTGGGCCGCGCGAACCAGATGCTCCGCGGCAGCTTTCGAGGCGGCGTACGGATTGTTCGGCGCGTAGGCGGCGTCCTCGGTGGAGAGAACGTCGGCGTCTTCCGGCAGGCTTCCTAGCACCTCGTCGGTTGAGATCTGTATGAAGCGTTGGATGCCCTTGAGCCGCGCGGCATCGAGCAGGACTTGGGTGCCGAGAATGTTTGTGCGCAAGAAAGTATCCGAGCATTGAATGCTGCGATCGACATGCGATTCGGCGGCGAAGTTGACGATGACGTCGGCCGGGACCTCCAGCGCGGCGGTCACGGCATGCCGATCGGTGATGTCGCCGCGGAGGAAGCGATGCCGCTGTGGATCAACGCCCTTCAGGTTGTCGAGGTTGCCGGCATAGGTCAGCGCGTCGAAGTTGGTGATGCGGCAGGTCGGATCCTCCGCCAAGGCTAGGCGAATGAATGCCGAGCCGATGAAACCAGCGCCGCCGGTGACGAAAAGATGCATCTTCGCAATCTCTCAATCCGAATTGCTAACCACAGAGACACAGAGACACAGAGAAAATCAGTAGGCGCACTGAGTCACGTTCAACTCTCGATCGATCAAAAACAACATTGTGCATTCTGTTTGTTCTTCTCTTCTCTGTGTCACTGTGCCTCTGTGCCTCTGTGCCTCTGTGGTTCAAATCTTTGCCGAATGCCGTTCCCGTAGCAAGCGCCCGGCCAAGCCCAGGTTCTTCAGCTTGGCGTACGCTTCTTCCATCGGGATCTCGTGATCCTTGCCCGGCGCGAAGCCGCAATCGGGATTCAAGCCGATGCGTTCCTTGGCGACGTGCGGTAGCGCCTTCTCGACGCGCTCGACGATTTGCTCCGCGGTGTCGATTTCCGGAAAGCGCACATCCACGCAGCCCAGGCCGATGCGGACGTTCGGCGGCAACTCACGCAATATCGCCACATCGCCGGCGACCGGGATGCTGAACTCCATGAGGAGCTGATTGACCTTGAGCCGTTGGATGTGCGGCAAGATCGCCTCGTAACCGCCGGCCGCGCCCCAGCCGCGGCGGCCCCAGTTCCGCCGGCACAGGTGGACCGCCAACGTCACCCCCTCTACGTCAGCCACGATTTCGTTGATCCAGTCCACCGCGTTGCGCATTTCCGCTTCGGGGTCGGCGAACTGGGCGCGGATCGCCGGATCGACCAGCACGCAAAGGTGCGGCTCATCAAGCTGAATCACATCCACGCCGACTTGGCGGATCGCCAGCAACTCTTGCCGTAACATCGGGATGAGCGCCTCGCAAAAGGCCTCCCGCGTCGGATAGGCGCCCTGCGAATGCTCCGGGACCCACATGCGCTGGCCAAGGAGGTACGGCGACGGTAGGCAAATCTTGACGTGGCGATCGGTGTTCTGCTTGAGGAACCTCGCCTCCTCGGCGACGACGCCTGGCTTGCGCGGCGTCATCTTCTCGGCGATGACCTGGTGATAGGCGAAGACATCACGCTTGATCCATTTGAAACCGTTCATGATCTCGCCGACGACATCGACATAGGTTTCGCGGCGCCACTCGCCGTCCGACACGATGTCGATGCCGGCCTGTTCCTGCATGCCGATGGAGAAACGGACCGCGTCGTCCATACGTTTCTGCCAGCCGGCGTCATGCGCTCCGGTGCGCGAGCCGGCCGCGAGCAGATCCTTGACGTACTGCGGCCGAGGCATGGAGCCGACGACGGTGGTCGGGAAGAGGGGCAGAGCTGAACGCATTACAAAAACCTCCGCGCGGCGATCCTGAGTGGGCCAAAGATCGTATCACAAGGATGCACTGGCATCCTACGAAATTGGCTTTTTCGTTCGACATGGAATTGATGCCTGTTAGAACCTTTTCCAAAGGTTCGCCGATGGGGTTGCCGAATTGAATGGAGCACCGCGATGTCGAGATTTTTCATCTGGCTCGTAGCAATCGCATTGCTCGGCGCCGCCATTCCAGGGCGCACCACGGCGCAGGCCCCCTCCAAGGACCTTTCGATCAAGCCCGAAGATCCCGCGTCGCCACTCCACGCTCGCCGCTTCGGTTTGCCGGGCGGGATCGGGCAGACGCGAGGCTGGTACGTCTGGCGAAAGTTCGATCCAAAAACCTGGCAGGCCGAGGTGAGCCACGAGGGGACTGGGGCAAAGTACACCGTGCGCGTGCTCCCCTGGTTGACGACGTATCGTCACTTGGCTTACGGTGCTCATCCTGACGAGCTGTTGGCGGGCGAGCGTGTCAATCTTTTCTTCAATCCGGACGACAAACAACAGCACGCCTATTTGGTACATTTTCAGGATGAACTTTGCCAGATGAAAGGCCACGATCACGCCTGGCAGATCGAGACCGTTCAGAAAAACGGCATCACCGCCCGCGTGATGGCCGGCGATAAGCCGCTCGAAGACAAGGTCGCTACGTTCACGTTCGATCCCGAGTGCAAAGTGTGGCGCGGCGGCAAGCGGATCGACGCTGCGAAACCGATGCGCGGCGAGCGCGTCCTGCTGACCTGGGTCTACGACGACACGAAGCGAGTCGTGAAGCTCTTTACCGATGCCGCCAGCCTGGACACAATGCAAAAAGGAACCCGGCAGCGCATCAGCGAGCGCGTCAAAAAGGAAGGCATGACCGGATTTGTCGAAGAGATCACAAAGGACAAAACGAGGCTCCTGCTGTTCGCGACCTGGTGGATGCAGGCCGGCGACTTGAAGCCAGGCCAATCCCTGCGCGTCCAGGCCACGAGTGACGGTTTCCACCCGATCGGGCAGGCCCTTAACGTCAAGCTAGCGTCGCGCAAGAACCTCGGTACCTATGGCTCCGGATGCAGTGAACTGATCCTGGAAGGATTGAATGATAGACAGGCCGATCAAATGCGGCAATGGACCGGCAGCAAGGTCGTGCGCGTATTCGCGCCGTAGCTTCACTTTTCGGTAATCGCGCAGTCCATCTGGCCATTGTCGGGCAATAGTCTATAGCGCCCTTGAACCACGAGCTACTCAACCCCAGGAGGAAAACCATGTCCACAATCAAGCGTGCAATGACGAGCTGCCTTTTCGTGGCGGCTCTCCTGGCATCGGCCCACCTGGCATACGCCCAGCGCGATCCAGGCGGGCGGCCCGGCGGCCAGGACGTGCGTGGCGTTGTCAAGTCGATCGATGCCGGAAGCATCACGCTGGCCTTTGGCGGCGGACGCGATGCCCCCGCTGCCGAGAAGACTTATGCTATCGCCAAGAATGTCGAGGTCTGCACAGGCGCCGGCGGGTTCCGCTTCGGCGGGGCCTTCAAGGAAGCCAAGCTCGCGGACCTTAGCGCAGGCACCAGCGTCCTCGCCAGCCTCAGCGCCGATCAGAAGACCGTCGAGAGCATCGTCGCCGAGGAGCCGACCGTGCGCGGCCAGCTCAAGTCAGTCGATGCCAAGAAGCTCACGCTCACCATCGCCATGCCAGCCGGGCGCGAGGAAGCGGCTGCCGAAAAGATCTACAGCGTTGCCGTCGACGCCGAGATCGGCATCGACGATGGCCGCGGCCGCCGCTTCTCTATCCGCGAAGGCAAGCTCGAAGACCTGGCCGAGGGCGCCATCGTTACGTTGCGGCTCTCGCTCGACAAGGCCAAGGTGACGAGCGCCTTTGCCGAGGGCGCGTTGATCGGCGGCACGCTCAAGTCGGTGGATGCTGAGAAACGCTCGGTGACGCTTGTGACCCGCCCCGCCCGCAGCGATGACGCCCCCGAGGAACGCACGCTCACCGTCGCCAAGGAAGCCGTGGTCGTGATCGACGACGGCAAGGGACGCCGGCTCTCGGTAAAGGACGCCAAGCTCGCCGATTTGCCGGCCGGCTCCACGGTCATGCTGCGCCTATCGGTGGACCAGAACTTCGTGATGATGCTGAAGGCGGAAGGCCCGACGCTCTCCGGCATGCTCAAGGGAGTAGACGCCGACAAGGGCACAATCACCATTGGCATCCCCAAGAGCCGCACCGAGTTCGACGAGAAGACGTTCACGTTGATCAAGGGCGGCCTGGTAACGTCCGACGGCAAGGAGTCCAAGCTCGCCGATCTCAAGGTGGCCGACGATGGCCCGTTCCTGCAACTGCGGCTAACGCTCGACCAGAAGTCGGTGCAGAGCGTGCAGGCCAGGATGCCGGGCTCGCGTTAGAGACCTGGCTCCGGATTTTGGCAAGCGCCTGAAAATTGATTACGACTCGCCGCAAGGCGAACCTGCCGATTCGCGCGGCGATCCCATCCCCAAGCCGACCGCCGCCGGCGAAGTCGTGGAACTGCCCCTGTGACCCACGCGCCCAATAGCTGATGGGGGGTCTTGTCTCACGCCAAAATTCGTTTCGTTACCGCGCAGGCGTGGTTCAAAACCAGGCCACGAGTCGGCTCGGCTGTGGTGATTGTCGCGTAAACGATTTTTTTCACTCCAAGTCCTTGGCATACAAGCGTTAAGCAAAATGCTTTTACGGAGGCGTTGGGACACCCACTTCCGTAAAAGCATTTCACCCTTTGCAGCAACCGACACACGCAAATCCCTGTCTTTTTGGGGGTAGCGCGGACAAATGCTTTTACGGCGACCCTGCTACCTCGCTAACGGCCTATTTGAACCAGGCCACCCCGCAACGAATTTTCTCTCCGCAACGTGAAGCAGATCAAGGAGATCCGTGGATTCTTTGCGTGAGACGCTGACACACACACTCGGCCGTATGGTCAAATTACTCAGCCGAGCCGAAAAGGACTACTCGGGCGGGAGTTAGGGTTGTGGCCTGCCAGGGTCCACATAAAGATAGCACATCAGAAATGGCCATCGACGGAGCGCCGGATTTTCGACAGCCAGAGTCTATGGCCGAACGGCCGACCTTCGTCCGAGATTCCCAGCGCCAAGCAATCAAAAAGCCTGTTCGCCGCTTAGTTTCGAGCGCGGCTGAGTTGTTTGACCATACGGCCAAGGTTCTTCCAAGCGACCACGATCCCGGCTATTAAGCAGGCACCAAGCAGAAAAATGCCGAGCAGGGCGCCACCAGCAATCACGAGAATCTTGGTCGATGAACTACCGCTTCGCGACGTGGCTTTGGCTTCTGAGGCGATGTTGCTGCCACCATTCGATAGGGAATCGGTCGATTTGGCTGGCGCTGTCCCATTCGTGGCTTCGGGTACGACCAGTGGTGTTCCGCACTTCGGACACTTTGTTTTCCTGCCCGCAACGTCGTCCTTTACGCTGAAGCTCTTCTCGCATCCTGGGCATTTGAAGTCGATTACGGCGGGCTTCCTCGAAAGTGCTCGAAACGCTGATACGGTCAATCAGATGTGAATACTACCGGTGTAAAGAACCGCATGCAAGAAAAATGCATGACGCCTTCGTCAGCTTGCCCGCCCCTTCCAAATCAAGATCTCCCCATGCCCCGGCACCGACGAGTCGCCGCAGTAGCGTTCGTAGGCGACGTCCTTGGCTTCGTGCGGGATGGAGATGCCGAGGGTTTGCAGGTGCTTGGAATAAATGCTCAGGCTCATTTCTTGCGTCTCTTACGTTGGGGTTGCGGCGGTTCAGGAAGCTGCTTGGCCGCGTCTTCCAGGGCCTTGTGCTGGGATCGTTCAGCCTCGGCCTCCAACATCGCGCGGCGGCGGGCGGCAAATTGCTCGTACTCGCCCTCGGCCTGTTCGTCAGCCTTGGACTTGCTCACTTTGCCTTTGTCCGGGAGTATGGCGCGCTCATTGAACCGCAGAAAGTCGTTCAGCTTCGTTTCCCAATCCTTCAGGAACACTTGCTTGCGACGCCGGGCCTGATCTTCGGCGAAGTCCAGCCACATGGTCACGATGCGGTTCAGCTCGCTGATTTCGTCCTGGTTCAGATAGTTCTTTGCCACCGTCACGTCGGCCTTCCGTACGACCTCACCCTTCCATACCGTCAGGCCCATGTTCGGCTTCGCATGATCGGCCCGGCTGGCGATCAATTCCGGTGCGGTTTTGCCGGTAGCGGCATAGTGCAACTTGTTCTGGATGGTCTGGAAGAACGCCGTCGTTTGCGCGCGGCTTGGGTCATAGTCCGCGGCGAGGGCAAATATTTCACGCACCCGCAAGTACATTCTCTTTTCGCTGGCGCGGATGTCCCGGATGCGCTCCAGCAACTCATCGAAGTAATCCGGAATGCCCGACCCTTCGACCGGCGGATTCTTCAGCCGCTGGTCGTCCATGGTAAAGCCCTTGAGCAGATACTCCTGAAGCCGCTCCGTCGCCCAGCGGCGGAACAGTGTGCCGCGTTCGGAGCGCACGCGATAGCCGACAGCGAGAATTGCATCGAGGCTATAGTGCTCGATTTCGCGCGAAACTTCTCGGGTCCCTTCGCGTCGAACTATTCGGAAACTCCGAATAGTTGCCGTCGCTGATAACTCGCCGTCGTCATAAATACCTTTCAGGTGTTCATTTACGGTTGGCACGGTGATTTGGAACAACTCAGCGATAAGCGCCTGGCTCAGCCACAGCGTTTCCACCGCGAAACGGCATTCCACGCGGGTTTGGCCATCCTCCGTTTGATAGAGGAGAATCTCACCGATGGGGAGGGCAGGGTTATCCGCCATTTATTCCACCTCATCTGAAGGTCGCGCGCGTCTTTTGAATTGATATGACGGCTCAGGGCACCGATGTCGCCAGCCCCTTCCAAATCAAAATCTCCCCATGCCCCGGCACCGACGAGTCACCGCAATAGCGATGGTACGCGCCGTCCTTGGCTTCGTGGGGGATGGAGATGCCGAGGGTTGCGAGGTGTTTGGCATAGATGCCGAGGAATGAGGGGTTGTAGGCACAACTCGCTGCGAAGGTCGGCAGGAGTTTGAGCGGGTGTAGAGAGACGATGGTGCCGCGGAACATCCAGGCGCCGGTGCGGATCTCGGCGCCTCCTAAGAGGAAGAGGGTGCCGCCTTTCATTTGCAGGCCGGCGAAGTCGCGGACTAAACCTTTGACGACGATGATGCCGCGTTTCATGCGCATGCCGACTTCGAGCCCGGCGTTGCCGCCGATGATGATGGTACCGCCTTTCATGCCGGCGAGGCTGCCGCGATAGGCGGCGCCGGCCTGGCCACCGGAGTTGCCGGCAATGCGGATGAGGCCGTTGGTCATTTCAGCGCCAACCCAGTCGGACGCGTTGCCGGTGACTTCGATCGTGCCGCCTTTCATGTAAGCGCCGAGGTGCATGCCGGCGTTGCCGACGATTTTGATGCGGCCGCGCGTCATGGCTCGGCCGATCAGCTTGACTCGGGATGCGTCGCCGTGGATTTCCAGGTCGTCGCTGGTTTCGCCTTCGACGTCGAAGAACTCATCGAGCCGGCACATGCGCTTGCCATGATGGACGTGCAGGGCACGGATAGCGTCATTCGCCAGGCCGGCGGTCACGTCCGGCGAGATGTTCTCGGCTTCGAGCGGGACGGTCGGTTGTTGTTTGAGGGTTAATTTCAACATGGTGTGTCCATGCGTTCCCGTTTAGCGCCCGCAGTGAAGCGCCAATCGATTGGCGCTTCAGCGCGGGCGCTAAACGAAGAGGGCTTATACGATTTCCAACCCGTGCACGCGTTCCAACTCCACCGGGTAATTCTCGAACGACATCGTGTACTGCTGCTGAAACACGGGCCGCAGGAAGTCCTCGATCTTCTCGTCATATACCGGCTTGACGACGAACTCGCGGCCATCGTGGACGTTCTTGATGTCGCCTTCCTCGACGGCGATCTCGCCGGCCTTGATGACGTAGCGCGGATAGCGGAACATGTGCTCGCCGTCCGGGTTCTGGTTGAAGATCGCGACATCCGCATCGGCGCCGACGCCGAGGTTGCCCTTCTGCTTCATGCCGAGCGCCCGCGCGGGGCCGGCGGACGTGATAATGGCGATCTCGTAGAGCGAATACTCGCGATCCAGCTCGGCGAGGACGATGCGCTGGAGCGCCTTGGCCGGCAGCTTCTTGACGCGTTCCTTGCGGAAGTCGGCGTTCATCAACAGGTGGATGATTTCCGGATAACGCCAGAAGCAGGCGCCGTTGGGATGATCGGTCGTCAGGAAGATCCGCCACGGGTCGGTGATGAGCAGCAGCAATTCCAGGCCGACGGCCCATTGCACGGCGTTGACGAGGTTCGAGCCCTTGTAGGTATAAGGGACGATGCCGCAGCCGGTCTCGTTTTCGACATCGAGGTTGCCCCACTTGCGGCCCGTGAGCTGAAAGAGCAGGTGCTGCCACGGGCCGTCGGCGGTGATGGTGACGGAGTTGCCAAAGAGGACGGCGCCGGCGTCGCAAGTGAGATTGGGATGGGCGTTGAAGTAGTCAGCAATCTGCGTCGCCTCGGAGCGCATGGTGTGCCAATCGTCGCCGCCGTAGGCGTGGAATTGCAGATGGGCCATGTGGGCGCGATTGCCTTCGAGGCACTTCATCGTTTCGAGCGTGGTGGTGACATTGCCCGGCGCGCCGAGGTTGTTGCAATGCAGGTGCATCGGGTGCGGCAGCCCGAGATCATCGACGATCTGGGCGAGGCTGCCAATGATCTGCCCCGGCGTGACCTTGCCGTAGCCGGGAACGGGATCGTGTAGCTGCTTGCAATCCTTGCCCCACTTCCAGGCCGTGACGCCGCCGGGGTTGACCGCCTTGATGCCGTAGACCTTGGCCGCCCACATGAGCCAGGCGACGACGTCCTTGGCCCGCTCGGTCTCGCCCTTCTCCAAAAGGTCGAGCATGATCTCGTTGTTGGCCATCAGCAGCATGCAGGCCTTATCGACGATCGGCGTATCGCGCAGCTCCTCGTGCGTGTGCTTGGCGGAGAGAACGGGGACCGCGGCCTCGACGACGGTGGTGTAGCCCATGCCCGCGTAGAGATAGCCGGTCGCAAACGTGGTCGGCGTCGGCCCGCCGATGCCGGCGCGAGTCGTTTTCGTGTGCATGAACTTGGCGGCGACACGCTGATTCTCCGGCGTCAGCGCCCGCGCGAAGTTCAGCGCCCCGCCGGCAACATGCGTGTGAATATCGACACCGCCGGGGAAAACGATCATCCCGGTCGCGTCGATGGTGCGGCCGCCGTCAACGTCGGCGACGATCTTGCCGCCGTCGATGCAGATGTCCTTGATGACGCCGTTGATGTTATTGGCGGGGTCGTAGACTTTGCCGCCGGTGATGCGAAGCATGAAGGTCCTCTGGTCAGGCGGCTTCGGTCGGGAGGGAACTCAAGTATTCACGAACTTCCAGTTGCATGCGATCGATCTCGGCAATAAATCCAGACGCGGACGCGCGATAGTTGACCGGAATGGTTTCCGTCTTGCGCAGATGAACCACTTGCTGCTGGAACCAGGCAATCCGGTCCAGGGTGGTTTGGAGTTGCTGGTCGTTGGCGATCATGCTGGCTCTCCCACGATTTCGACGACGCCCCGCTTGCCGCCTTCGCGCCGGACCTGCCAGTGTTCGACCATCGCCTGTTCACCGCCCCAGGCACTGCTTCGCCGCGTCCAGAAGACGCTGGCGCCGAAATACGCGTCGGCCTGCATATGGTCGAAGATCAATGCGGTTTCGCCGGTAACGGCTGCCAAATCGAAGGCATCGTCCATGATCATTATGATATCGACATCTTCGGGCTCGTCCTTGGCGGTTACGAACGAACCGAAAACGACAAATCGGGCTAGATGCCCGGTGGAGGCCGCAAGCTGATGGATGCGAGTCAATCGATCGGCTACCGCGATGCGCTGGCTTGAATTGATGCCGAAATGTCGAAGTACCTCCGCAAGGGTGGCGGGATAAACGCCGGGCGGAAGATCGCCTTCGTTGTTGAACGGCGGAAATGCCACGGTCATTCCTCGCGAACCGAGCCGGTGATACCGTTGATATTGTGGGCGGGGTCGTAGACTTTGCCGCCGGTGATGCGAAGCATGCAATGTTCCTGGTGGTCATATAGCCCGCCATTTATGGCGGGGAGAGGCACGCGAACCCGCCATAAATGGCGGGCTATATGGCGGCCTTTCCATTCCTTCCAGGCAACCAAGCCGGCCGCCTTGCCACCGCTTGCCGGATGCGCCGCACCACCTCCTCATCGGTCGGATACGGCGACTTCAGCGCGGGACGCAACGGCAGCGGAATCTCGTCCATGCGGTACGCGGTGCCGGGGGCGCTGATGCCGGTCACGGCGGTCGTGATGTGGACGCGCGATAGCCGGCTCGTGTGCGTTACCTTTGGGTCGAGCGTGATCGTGGGGATGCGCGCGAGGTGGTCGATGGCGGGCTGCGGCATGGTAGCGCCGGGGTCGGCGCCGAGGACCAGGCAGGCGTCGTTGTCACCGCGCACCAATAGGTCCACCGTGGAGAACTCGCCGGGGTTGAATCTTGGATAGCCGCGGCAGAGGTTGACGCCGAACGGGTAACCCGTGGTGTAACGCATCACCACGTCGGCGCCGGTGACGTTGCCGTGGCCGCGCATCGGCATGGCGACGAACTTTGTAAACGCGTTCATCTCGGCGGCGAGCATCAGGATCTGCGCGGAGTTCATGTGCTTGCCGCGGGTCATCGACAGGCCCATGCCGAAGAAGATGATGCCGAAGCGGGCGGCTTTCATCTGGGCGGCGAGGTCTTGCAGTTGGGCGACGGTGAGGCCGGTCTCGGCGACCGTTTCCTCGTTGACGCGCTGGCCCTTGACGATGGCGCGCAGGGCGCTGAGCATCTCGAAATCCTTGCCGGGGCGAATCTGCAAAAAGAGGTCGGCGGCCTTGGCGCTCGGCGTCTCGCGGATATCGACGAGGACCATGGTTCGGTCCTTGCGGCCATTGGGCGTGAACTTGCCCTTTTGCATGAGGGAGTACTTCGTGAAGTGCCGGGGGTGGCACTCCGCGGGGTTGCCGCCCCAGTAGATCATGAAGTCGGCCCGGTTCTTGACTTCGCCGAGCGTGCAGGAAACTTTACCACCCAACTGGGCGGCGATTTCGGTTGGCCCGTGTCAGAGTGAGGTATGACTGTCGATGACGCCGCCGATCAACTCGGCCAGCGACACCGCCTCCCGCTGGGCCTCGCAAGTGATGTTGCTCATCCCGTAGACGAGCGGCATGTCCGCATTCAGAAGATAGTCAGCGGCGGCTTCGACGGCGTCGTCAACGGTGGCGGGATGGCCGTCGATCAGCGCGTCGGGATAGAGGTGTTCTGCGGTGTGATTCTTGAACCAGCTTTCGCCGAGGCTGCAAGCGCGTTTTGTCTCGACGATCCTTACGCCGTCTGCGTGCAGTTCGATGTCATCGCAGACGCAGCCACAGAAGGTGCAGGTGGCGTTTTTGACGATGGTTAAAGTCATGGGTCAACTCACCAGCCCCACGCGCAAGCGTGAGGATTGGGATATGAAATCCCCACGCTTGCGCATGGGTCTGGTTTACTTTTCCTCATCGCCCGAACCGGGCGGCACGGTAAACGTTCAGCCCAGCACGCGGCCATGGCAACTGCCGCGAACACGGCGAGGCATGAAGCGGCCCGGCGCAATTTCTTCCCACGCCAGGACGTCGTCCGACGCGGGCTGCACGACCGTTGTTCCATCAGGTCCGGCAATATCCAGTTCGTTCGGGTTCATGACAAATACCATGCAGGTTGTTTACGCAATCGGGTCGACTTCGACTTCCCAACCCTTGGACGTGGGCATGCCGGTTCCGTCGGTCGTATTTCCCATCAGCTTGCAGGTCGGCGGGCCGTAGGCGACGAAGATGATGCCGGCCGGGATCTTGCCTTCCTTACACAGAAAGACCGCTTCGCCGTTGTCGGAGCGGACGCGCACGTTGGTGCCGGCGGTGATGGCGGCTTCCTTCATGTCGTCCACGTTCATGAAAATCGTGGTGGTGATGGCAAGATACTCGGGCGAATCCTTGCCGATGTTGATCTGCTGGCCCTGCTTGGTGGTTCGGCCCGCATTCATTAGGTAACGCTTGCCCGCCATTCATCATCCTCGTTGCTCATGAAATAATCGTACCGTTGTCTGCATTCAGTTTAGCGGAATTGGGTGAACGTGCAAGCGGGCCGACTGGGCGTGCCGACACCCGTGGCAGGAAAGGGATTGCATTGCCGCCGGGGTGCAACGACAATATCGCATGATCCCTTTTCCCAGAATACGGTCGGCAAGGTGAAATCATGAATCGCTGTGTGAAGTCGTTGGGCGTCGTGCTACTGTTGTCGGCTGTGGGCCTGGCTCAGACGCCGAACGCATCGAAGGTGGGGGCTGGGCCGGCCGGCTGGCAGTCGGCGTCTCCGCGCAGCGAGATCGCGCCGCGTTTCTACTTTGATCGCAAGGGCGGACCGAAGGGCGACGGCAGCTTGGCCATAGTCGCTGACAAGTGCGACGGCCAGCACGGCTGGTGGCAGAAGACGATTCCGATCGAAGGCGGCAAGCACTATCGCTTTCATGCCGTGCGCAAGGTCGAAGGCGTCGAGGTACCGCGACGAAGCGCCCTGGTGAAGATCGTCTGGCAGGACGACAAGGGGAAGTCTGTTCGGATGGACCCGCCGGACGACGCATTCAAGGGGCACCTGCCAACCGCGGAGCCTGAATACCCTGCCGACAAGACCACGGACAAGAATGGCTGGACCGAAGTCTTCGGCGCCTACCGCGCGCCATCCAAGGCCGCGAAGGCCGTGGTCGAGTTACACCTGCGCTGGGCTCCCGGCGGCCGCATCGACTGGGCCGATGCCGCATTCGCCGAGACCTCGGCTCCGCCGAGCCGCAAGGTCAGGCTTGCCGCGGTGCATTACATTCCCAAGGGGGGCAAGTCGCCGATGGACAACTGCCGGCAATTCGAGCCGCATGTTGCCGAGGCGGCCCGGCAGAAAGCGAACCTCGTGGTTCTCGGCGAGACGATCACGTACGTCAACCTGGGCAAGACGTTCGCGGAAGTTGCCGAGCACGTCCCCGGTCCATCGACGGAGTATTTCTGTGCACTCGCCAAGAAGCACAACATCTACATCGTCGTCGGCCTCGTCGAGCGAGATGGCAATCTCATTTACAACATTGCGGTGCTGATCGGGCCGGATGGCCGCATCATCGGCAAGTATCGCAAGGTCTGTCTTCCGCGCGGCGAGGTCGATGGCGGGCTCACCCCTGGCAAAGACTATCCGGTGTTCGACACACCGATCGGCAAGATCGGCATGATGGTCTGCTACGACGGCTTTTTCCCGGAGGTGGCGCGCGAGCTTTCCAAACGCGGTGCCGAAGTGATCGCCTGGCCTGTCTGGGGGTGCAACCCGCTGCTGGCGGGCGCCCGCGCTTGCGAGAATCACGTCCATCTCGTCAGCAGCACCTACACCGATATCAAGAGCAACTGGACACTGACGGCGGTGTACGATCACGACGGCAAGCCGATGGTCCGCGCGGAAAAGTGGGGCACGGTCGTCGTCGCGGAAGTCGACTTAAGCCAGCGCTATTTTTGGGCGAATAACCTGGGCGACTTCCGCGCCGAAATCAAACGCTCGCGGCCCATTGCGCTGCCGGAGGCTCGCTAACCGGCTTGTCGTTTAGGGCTCGCGCGGAATACTCAATTATTCCTGATTGTGCGGATCGAGCGAGAAGCCTCAAACGGCTCAACTCTTGTCCTTCTGACTCGTCAAGAACGCAATCAAATCGACAAATTCATCCGCTGTGAGCCGTTGCTCCAACCCGTCCGGCATCGTGCTCACCGGGGATGGCTGCAATTCGTCGATGCTCGCTTTCGAGAGTGGATGCTTTAGCCCCGTGTTGTCAGCGAACGTTAGCATCGCATCTGTCTCGGCCACCTTGACGCCGTTGAGCGTCTTGCCGTTCTTGAGCGTCACCACGAACGTCCCAAAGCTTGGCGCAATCGTGCGGCTCGGCTCCAGGATCGATTCGACGATGTGGATGCGCGAGAATCGTGCGCCAACACCACTCAGGTCCGGGCCGATGCTTTCACCCTGGTCGCCCATGCGGTGGCACTTGATGCATTGCGATTTTTCCTTGTCGAAGTAGAGCTTGCGGCCACGTTCGGCATTCCCGGTGCGCGACAGCGCGGCGAGCGCCAGCTTTTCGTGTTCCGCCTTGGAACTCTTGCGGCGGAAGGTGAGGTCGAATTCGACGACGAGCGATGCGCCGGTCTGCACCAGGATGCGATTGATCCCTTTGTCGAGCGTTGCCGTGAAACGTTCCGAGTCAGGCTGGAACTTGCCAGGCGTGGCCCGGCGATGAATCGACTTGCCGTTCAAGTAGACCTCGAAGCTGCCGCCGCTTGTGCCGAGGAATTCGACGCTGGTCGGCGCGGCGACGATGACATCCGTGTAAGCGAGCCAGGTAGGTGTCTTTGGGTCGTATGGTGCCAGCGCGACTCGGCCGATCCGGAAATCGTAGACCTCGTGCGTCCCGAAGTACTTCTTCAGCTTCGGGTGGTCGGGCGAATTTGCCTTGGCGGCGAACAACTTGATCGCCTTCAGACGCTCGTCGTCGGCCAGTGGCCCGACGGCGCGCCAGCGCACCAGGTTGCCGTGGCTGCCCTGAATCTCGGCAATGGCAGCGTTCATCTGCGTGCGCGTTGTTTCCACCTGGGTCACACTCCAGCTCGACAGCGTGGACACGGCAAAATGGAGGACGTCGCTGCGCAAATCGCGCTTGGCAATGGCAATGACGGCATCCGCATACTTGGCGCCACCGCCGCGCACGCACTCCAGGGCCGCCATCGTGAGCGCCGGCTCGGCGAGGGCTTCGGCGGCCAGCGGCGCGCACTGCGGATCATTCATCGAACGCAGGGAAATCAGGCAGGCGCGGCGCGTCTCGATATCCGAGTCGCGCGCCAGCTTGACCAGTAGCTGAATTACACGCTTATCGTCACGGGTGATATACGCGGCCGAGGCGGCGGCACGGCGCACGCGGACGTCCTTGTCTTCGAGGAAGGGGATCAGCGAGGGCAGTAAACGCGTATTGGCCATGTGGCCGAGCCCCCACATGGCCGCGGCGCGAACTTCGCCATCCGCGGACTTCAGCTTCGGCTCGATGATGCGCGCGGCTTCGTCGTCCTGCCAGGCCTGAATGGCAAAACGGCGCAACACATGAGCAAGCACCGCTCCATCCTCAAGCGACTTTGCGTGGCCGGCAAGGATTGCGAGCCGGTTGGCATCTTTTTCGTTCAGCAGCATCCCGACTGCCGTGATCCGGTTCTGGGGGCTGTGTTTCCTTTCACGCACCACGGCCTGGAGCGATTCGCGCAACTCGGCGGTGGGATGCTCCTTGAGCTTGACGAGAATCGCCGCGGCGGCTTCCGGCTGATATTCGTCCTTGAGCCAACTCGTCAAGGTGGCAACCCGCACGGGCACTTTCTCGCGCTCCATGCCTTTGAGGATGACGGCCCGTTCCTCGCGGTTATCGCTGGCCAGGTAGAGATCGAGTGCTTTTTCGATCGTTTCGGTGCGCTCCCACACTTCCGTGTTCGCCGGGCGGGGGCCCGGCCGATAGCCCCAGTACTTCCACGTCGCGGGCTTCTTGTAGACGCGAGTCAGCGCATCGGCGTATTCGCGTCGGCGCGACACATCCTTCTCGCTCTTCAGCCGCTCGATCAAGCCGTCCACGACTTGCGGCTCATGGCGCTCGGCAATTGCCCGCAGTGCGATGGTCCTGATCGGCGCCTCATCGGGTTCGTCGAGCAGCTTGACAACCGCGGGCCAGTTGTCGGCGCGCCGCAAGGTTTGCTGCGCCGCATGTGCGAGCGTCGCATCGGGTTTCGTCAGGTTTTGCTTCAGCCAACCCGGCGCGTCGGCCCAGCGCAAGCGGCCCAGCGCGATGACGATCTCCAACATGATTCGCGGATCGCCACGATCTTCTAGCGATGCAAGAGTCTTGGCGATTTCGACGTCGCCCCGGCCGGCGTCGAGCTTGTGCTTGACGAGAATTGAATCGGTAAGGTCGGCAATGATGCGAATCGCCTGAGCGCGAACGGCCGGTCCCCCGCCGCCATGCGCCATCACCAGCATATCCCTCAGGCCCGTTCCTTCTGTGCCTTTTGAAAGCGCCAAGAGTGCATGACCAAAGCCGCGCGGACCGAGCTTGTTGGCGCGAAAGGCGTTCCCAAGGTCATTGCGGCCGGCATCTCCCCGGCGTTCGTAGGCGGTCTGGGCTTCGCAGCGCTCGAAGTAGCTTTCGGAGTTGAGTTTTTCGAGGTCGGACTTCGGCTTATTTTTGACAGGTTCGGAAGCCTGTCCCACGTGTTGGATGTGATAGATACGTCCCCGCCCGCGCTTGGGCCGCTGGCCGTCGGCGTAGTCGGCGACCATCATCGTGCCGTCGCGCTGGACGACAATGTCGGTCGGCTTGAAGGGATAGGTGTCTTTGCTGTCGCCGGCCGCGAATTCGAGCTCTTTGACCGGCGCGAAGCCGCTGCCGACGCGCTGAAGCGGATAGCGCACGACCGACTTGCCCCACTCAGCGAAGAACAGGTTGCCGCGATACTCCGGCGAAAACTGCATTTCGAGATAGCAGACGCCGCCGGCGGACGAGCCGAGGCCGAAATCGCCGAGGGGGGGCATCGCTTCGGCCTTGCGCTCTTCGTAGTGGTACGGGTAGCCGTGGTCGGCGCCGAAGAAGCTATGGCAGACGCGGATCATGTAGGTGCCGCCGTCGTTCTCGTTGTCGCGCGTGAAGACGTTGAGTTCGGCGTCGAGAGCAATGTCGTAGATGTTCCGCAAGCCCGTCGAGAAGACGTGCAAGTCGCGTCCATCGGGCCGACAACGGAGGATGCCGCCGCCGTTGAAGATGAGGCGATCGCCTTCGGGACGAAGTACGTTGGTGCCGTTGTCGCCCATGGCGAGGTACAGCCAGCCGTCATGGCCGACGACGACGCCGTTGGCGCAGTGAAGGCGTGAGGAGTTGTCTTCGGGCTTCAGCCCCAATCCCGTCAGCAGATCTTTGCGATCTTCAAAGCCCAGGGACGGCCGTCCCTGGGCTTTCTCGTGCAGGGCCGTCAGGAACGGCGCGTGCATCACATACAGTGTACCGTCGTGAAAAGCCAATCCCTGGATGGAGTTGAAACCCTTGGCGACGACGGTTGCCTTGTCAGCGTAGCCGTCGCCGTCGGTGTCCTCGACGAGGCGGATTTCGCTTTTCACCTTGCCGTCCGAGCCGAGGCCGGTCATGTAGTCGATCGCGACGAAGATGGCGCCGGGTTTTGGCCCGATGGAGATCACGGACGGATATTCGATCAGCGGATCGCACGCGAACAGCGTTGCCTTGAAACCGGGCGGGACTTTCAGTGGCGGGAAGCGTTTTTCGGTAGCAGGTCCGGTGCGCGGCGGGTCGCCGGCGTTGAGAACCCAAAGAAACGTGAATGAAATTACGAGAAGTCCCAAAGGAAGTGCGACGCGATTCATGGCAAGCCCTGGGATGAGGTACTCCGACTCCCAGGGTTTCGGTGTACCTCACCCCTAGGCGTCAATCGGGAGGGGGGGGTCATTTGAAGCGTTTAAGCATCTCGGCAGCAACAAAACGCATGCCGGCATCGTTCCAGTGGTTGCCGTCGTAGGTGAGGATACCGCTGTACTTGTTGTCGGGGTTATTCGCTTTCCAGTGGGCGACGAACGCCTTGCGCAGGTCGTTGTACGGGACGTTCTTCGCCTTGATGACCTCGCGCTGGATCTCGGCAAAGGCCTCCAACTTCGCATCGTCGGGATTGGTGCCGTCATGCTTTTCGCCGACGCTGGTCAGTGTGCACTGCACGACCTGGATTTTCTTGTCTTGCAGGCGGTCGATCAGATTTTCCAGACTCTTTCTGAAAACGTCCTTGTCGAGGCGGCGCGCGTCGTTGCAGCCGATCTGTATGACGACGATGGTTGGCTTCTTGGGAAAAACGTCCTTCTCCAGGCGAGCGATGAGTTGCGGCACGACATGGCCGCCGGTCGCGACCCAATCGACCTGGATGCCGAGATCGGGATGCGTCTTGTCGAGCGTTTCCTGCACGATGCGGGTGTAGCCCTTGGTGACCTGCTTCTTGGGCTCCTCCTTGCCGGCGAGATAGGTGAGCGAATCGCCAAGGAAGAGGATGCGGTCGCTTTTTTTGAGTTCGACCTTGCGGCTGTCTTGAGCGACAGCGCCAAGGATGGGGACGAGAAACAGTGTGAGCGAAAAAAAGAAACGGTTCATGGGGAGCATCCGGAGAGGCGGGACGTTCCATCGCAGAGGAACGCGGTCTGGGGCCAGTGAGCACTTGGCGAGTGTATGCGTGAACGTGGGAGGTGTCAATTAGTTTTTGGAGCAGGCGTAGGCGGCCTTCGTTCCTCGGAAGATGCGCTTGCATTGCGGGCAGGTGAAAGTGTCAAAACGGCTGGCCCCGCCGATGTCGATCTTGCCGTTGCAGGATGCGGCGCTGATCGACAGACCCTACAAAAGCCCGCGTGACTTCGGATTACCTTACCATTCCACATGGGAGATTTTCCCCCGAAGTTTCCACTTTTCTTTATTTATTCGGTGTTGTTCTCTAGGTGCGAGCCCAACGTCTTTTCTTGTCCCTGCTTCCCACGCCGGAGTCTTTGCCCTTATTCTTAGAAGCCGCGAGCGGGAGGCGGGGGTGGAATAGCGAGATTCTTCTTTTTCTTGCCCGTTTCCATATAGCCTCACCAGAGTTACAGTTCATGACAGGGTATCCGTGACATCCGTGTGATCCGTGGTTCTGTGTTTTGGGTGTTCCAAATCCGACTCGCGGATCAGCAAAAAAAAAATCGTTGCATCCTTGCCCGCGTCACTCTCTAATGGAAGCCGGTTCCCTATTCGTCGCACGGAGGTCTTCATGCCGCGTCGCATCTGCTTGTTGGCCGTCGCGATTCTTGTCGCAACCGCGTGGTTTTCTGTGCGAACCCGCGCAGGCGAGGCGAAGGACGCCAAGGAGCTTGCACGCTACGACGCCAAGATCAAGGCGGCCGATCGGCAGCACTGGTCCTATTTGGCGGTGAAGCGACCGTCGCCGCCGCAGGTCAAAAACGCCGACTGGGTGCGCAATCCGATCGATGCTTTTGTCTTGGCGAAGCTGGAAGCGAAGGGCTGGAAGCCGTCGCCTTCCGCGGAAGCGGTGGCCTGGCTGCGCCGTGTCTATCTCGATGTGACGGGACTGCCGCCGACCCTTGCGGAGCAGAACGCGTTTCTGAAAAATCCGACGTCGGCAGTGATGGACGCCGTCGTCAAGGATTTGCTCGCACGCCCCACCTACGGCGAGCGCTGGGGCCGCCATTGGCTCGACGTCGTGCGCTATGCCGAGACCGCCGGCTACGAGCGCGATGCGGCCAAGCCGAGCGTATGGCGCTATCGCGATTACGTCATCAAGGCATTCAACGACGACAAGCCGTACGATCGCTTCTTGCTCGAACAGTTAGCGGGCGACGAACTCGATTCTCTCAAAAGCCCAGGGACGGCCGTCCCTGGGCTTTCTGCCGACTCGCAAATCGCTCTCGGCTTCAACCGCCTGGGCCCCTGGGACGACGAGCCCGCCGACCCGAAGGAAGATCGCTTCGATCAACTCGACGACATCGTCAATGCCACGTCGCTCGTCTTCATGGGCACGACGCTGGCTTGTGCTCGGTGTCACGATCACAAATTCGAGGCATTGACGCTGCACGATTACTATCGCATGGTCGCGATCTTCAATCCACTGGTCCGACCGACGAACGGACGCACGCAGCGTGATTTACCGATCGGCACCCACACGGAGATCGAGCGATACAAGGAGCGTGAGCGCCAGATCGGCGCCTTGCTCAATCAGATACCAAAAGGAAAACCTGCGCCGCCGGAGATCAGTACCAAGATCGCCGAGCTGCGAGCTAGGACTCCCGATCTGCCACGCGGCTATTTCCTGCACGAGCCGACACCGAATGCGCCTGACACGCATCTGTTGATCCGCGGAAAGGCAACACGCCAGGGTCCCAAGGTCGCGCCAGGCGTGCCGACGGTGCTAGTCGCGAAACAGCCGACCTTCCCGCCGCCCAGCGAGCACACGAGTTTGCGCCGCCTGACACTGGCCAAATGGCTTGCCAGCTCCGAACACCCGTTGACCGCGCGCGTGATGGTCAATCGCATTTGGCACTACCACTTCGGCGAAGGCATAGTGCGCACCCCCAACGACTTCGGCGTCATGGGCCAACGGCCGACGCACCCGGAGCTTTTGGATTGGTTAGCGTCGGAGTTTGTCCAGCCGACTCCCGGTGCCCCAGACAAGGAGACAGGGAGACAAGGAGACAAGGAGAGGAGGCAGCGCGCACCGGCTTGGTCAATCAAGCACCTCCACTACCTCATCCTCACCAGCAATACCTACCGCATGAGCAAGGCCTGGAACAAGGAGTACGCGAAGACCGATCCGGAAAACACCCTGCTTTGGCGTTTTCCCTATAAGCGTCTGGAGGTCGAAGCCATCCGCGACTCCGCCCTGTTAGTTAGCGGCAGACTCAATCCGAAAATGTTCGGGCCCAGCATGTACCCCGAAGTGCCGAAGGAGGCATTGGAGGGCAACAGCGACCCGACCACGATCTGGAAGCAGTCTGACGAAAAGGAATCGTCGCGCCGCACCGTCTACGTACACATCAAACGCAGCTTCGTGGTGCCGATGCTGGAGACGCTCGATTTATGCGACACGACTCGCCCTAACGACAAGCGGCTGACCACCACGGTGGCGCCGCAAGCTCTCATGCTTTTCAACGGCGCCTTCATCAACCGCCAGGCGAAGTACCTCGCCGAGCGTCTGCGCAAGGAAGCCGGCGCCGAGCCCGATCGGCAGATCGTGCTGGCATATCGCCTGGCGCTATGCCGGTTGCCGAGTGATGCGGAACGCGTTGTGCTGCGGGATTTCCTGAAGAGGCAATCGCTGGAGCAGATGTGTCGGGTGGTGTTTAATTTGAATGAGTTTGCGTATGCGGATTGAGGCTGATTCATCTTGCCAACCGACTGGGACGTAATTACAATGTAGTCACTGCGCTCACTTGGAGAAACTCATGAAGACTCGCATTGTGCAAATCGGCAACTCGCGTGGCATTCGCATATCCAAACAGTTCCTTGAGCAAACGGGGCTAAACGGGGAGGTCGAGATTCGCGTTGCCAAGAACGGCGTCCTGATCACGCCGCTGGCCAAGCCTCGCGCTGGCTGGGCGGAATCCGCGTGCGAGCTGGCGGCGGCAGGTGAAGATCAACTGCTGGATGACGGCGGTCCGCCGACGCGGTTCGACGAGGAGCACTGGGAATGGTAGTCAACCGATTCGAAATCTACCTGGTCCGCCTCGATCCGACTCAAGGCGCCGAGATCCGGAAAACTCGCCCGTGCTTGGTGGTGTCGCCCGACGAGTTGAATCACAACTTGCGCACGGCAATCATGGCCCCGATGACGACGAAGGGACGCCCGCATCTGTTTCGCCTGCCGTGCCGTTTCAAGGATAAACAGGGCCTGATCGTGCTTGATCAACTTCGCACGGTGGATAAGACTCGGTTGGTTCGCCGATTAGGGCGGCTGGATCCGAAAACTTCGACGGCCGTACTGGAAGTTTTACAGGAGATGTTTGCGCCGTGAGGCGGAAGGCTTTCGTCTAAGGTGTTTGGCAAGAAGTTCCAGTTGCAGAAGAAGTGCGACGACCTGCGAATTGCCGCAATCGTCATTGAACTTGGGGCCACTCTCGTTACCAGAAACACGCAGGACTTTCAGCAGGTTCCGGGTCTCAAGCTCGAAGATTGGTCGAAGTGAAAGGAAAGGTCGAGCGATGTCACACTCCCGCCGCTCCTTCTTCGCCCACGCCGGCGCCGGCTTCGCGGGCCTTGCGCTCATCGACCTGCTCTCACGCGATGGCTTCTTTGCGCAATCCTCCGGCCCCTTACGGGAGCCGGTTCGCCACCATGAGGCCAAGGCCAAGCACTGCGTCTTCCTGTTCATGAACGGGGCGCCGAGCCAGGTCGATACGTTCGATCACAAGCCGGCCCTCACACGCTATCACAATCAGCCCTATCGCGGCGAGACGCCCATCGGCTCCAACGGGCGGCCCGTCGGCAACCTCATGCAGACGCCGTTCACGTTTCGCAAGTTTGGCCAATCGGGGCTCGAGATCAGCGCCCTCTTCCCGCACACGTCACGCTATGCCGACGACCTGTGCGTCATCCGTTCGCTGCACACCGATACGGCAGCGCATGCGTCCGGCTGCATTCAGATGAACACCGGCAGCGTACAAATCGGTAAGCCGAGCATGGGCGCCTGGCTGAGCTACGGCCTCGGCACGCTCAACAATAGTTTGCCGAGCTACGTCGTGATGACCGATCCGCGTGGCGGACCAATCGGCAGCGCATCGAACTGGACCGCGGGCTTCATGCCGGCGGCGTACCAGGGCACCCTCTTCCGCAGCCAGGGCACGCCGCTGCTCGACCTCGCGACGCCCGCTGGAGTCAGCCCACAGACGCAGCGTGAGTCGCTGGATCTGTTGCATCGCTTGAATCAAGAGCACCTCAAGACCCAGCCGGGCGACAGCGAATTGGCCGCCCGTATCGAGTCCTACGAACTGGCTTACCGCATGCAGACTCGCGCCACCGAAGTCGTCGATATCAATCGCGAGAGTGTTCAGACCCGCTCGATGTACGGCATCGACAATCCGCTGACTGCCGACTTTGGCCGCAAGTGTTTGATCACGCGCCGCCTGCTGGAATCGGGCGTGCGCTTCATTCAACTTTACTCGGGCGGCGGCCATCTCGAAGACACCTGGGACGGCCACAGCGATTGCATCCGCAACCACCGCCTCCATGCCGGCGAGACCGACCAGCCGATCGCCGCTCTCATCGGCGACCTGAAACGCACGGGCCTCTGGGACGAAACGCTCTTGGTCTGGGGCGGCGAGTTCGGCCGCACGCCGACCAGCGAAGGACTCAACCGACCGGGCCGCGATCACAACCCGTTCGGCTTCTCGATGTGGCTCGCCGGCGCCGGCGTCAAGGGGGGCCAAACGATCGGCGCCACCGACGAGCTGGGCTTCAACGCCGTCGAGGATCGTTACCACATCAGCGATCTGCACGCGACTATCCTGCACCTGATGGGCCTGGATCACGAGCGGCTCAGCTTCTTCTACCAGGGGCTCGACCAGCGGCTGACGGGGGTGGAGCACCGGAGGGTGATTGAGAAGGCGCTAGAGTAGCCGGGATCGCAAACGACCGGTGTGCGCCTGTCCGGTCGCTTGCGTTCCCGGCTACAATCAAATCTCCGGCGCATCCTTCGACGCCTTGTACTGCTCGTCCTCCTTCTTGCGCTTCGCGGCGACTTTCTTCTTGAATTGCTCGGCACTTTGTTTGCGCTGCAACAGGAACCAGGTACCGAGCGCGGCGATAACCGCGACAAACACAACCAGGCCGAGACAGATACCAATCGCGACCAGATCGCCGGCGAACAAGTCACGAAAGAAGGTACCAAACGCGAGGCCGATGGCGCCGCTAATGGACCGTGGCCTCTCATCCATCTTGAATCCCACTTTAGGTATTGGCCAGGTCCGGTCACACCTCTTCGAACTTTGCCGTGAAGTGCCGCAGTGCCGGCGGCGCCTCGGTGATGCGCAGGCCGCGGATCCTGGCACGCTGTTCGAAGACTTCCGCGGCGGCTTCGATCACATAGTCGATGTGGCTCTGAGTATAGACGCGGCGAGGGATTGCCAGGCGCACCAGCTCCATCGCCGGCGGGCCTGCTGCGCCGCCGAACATCACGCTGCCGATCTCGACGGCGCGGATACCGGCATGCCGATAGAGCGTGCACACCAGCGCCTGGCCGGGGAACTGGTCGGTCGGAATGTGTGGGCAGAACGCGGCGGCGTCGATGTAAATGGCGTGCCCGCCGGGCGGCTCGACGATCTGGATGCCGGCTTTCAGAAGGTGTTCGCCAAGATAGGCAGTGCTGCGAATTCGATATTCCAAGTAATGCTCATCGAGCACTTCGATGAACCCCTGGGCCATCGCTTCGAGGTCGCGCCCCGCCAGGCCGCCGTAGGTGACGAAGCCTTCCGTGAGGATCAGCAGGTTATTGGCGCGGGCAGCCAGCGCGTCGTCGCGCATCAGCAAGACGCCGCCGATATTGACCAGGCCGTCCTTCTTTGCGCTGATCGTTGCCCCATCGACGAGGGAAAACATCTCCTGCGCAATCTCCTTGGCGCTGCGATTCGATTGACCCGGCTCGCGCAGCTTGATCAGGTACGCATTCTCGGCGAAGCGGCACGCATCGAGAAAGAACTGGATGCCGTGCTTGGTGCAGATGGCGCGCACTTCGCGCAGGTTGGCCAGGCTGACGGGTTGTCCGCCGCCGGAGTTGTTGGTGACCGTCATCATGCAGACCGGAATATTCGTCGCGCCCGTCTTGGCGATGAGCTGTTCGAGTTTGGCGACGTCCATGTTGCCCTTGAACGGATGCCGGCTGCGAGGCTGTTTGCCTTCGTCGATGACGAGATCGACGGCCCTGGCTCCGGAATGCTCGATGTTGGCACGGGTGGTGTCGAAGTGGTTGTTGCTCGGGATCACCTTGCCGGGGCCGCCGATCAACTCAAAGAGGATGCGTTCGCTGGCCCGGCCCTGGTGCGTCGGGAGAACATGCGCGATGCCGGTCAAGTCGCGCATCACCTGCTCGAAGTGGAACCAGCTCCTTGCCCCGGCGTACGACTCATCGCCGCGGATCATGCCAGCCCATTGCTCAGCCGACATCGCCGCGGTGCCGCTGTCGGTCAGCAGATCGATGATGACTTCTTCTGCGGGAATCTGAAAGACATTGAAGGCCGCCTTGCGCAGAATCGCCTCGCGCTGTTCCGGAGTGGTGAGCGTGATCGGCTCGACCATCTTGATCTTGAACGGTTCGATGATGGTTTGCACGGAGGGTCCTTCGCTCATTGCTTGCGGTCGTCGCCTTCGTCACACCAGCGCACGAGTCGGCGCACGGCATCGTTCGCGATGAGAACCCAGGCGAGGAACATGCAAAGGGCGATCGGCCAGAACGGGGGAAACAACGCGAGAACGCACGCCGCAAGGCCTGGCCCGAACCCGGTGGCGTGCGTGCGATTCGGGGCCAGGTGCTTCATTTCCTGGTGGATCGCAAGCGAAAGGCCGGGGACCGCCCGAAACACCCAGTAAAAGTTGAAGAACGGCACGAAGAGCAGGCCGACCATGAGGCCAGGCGAGTAGTCTTCATCGCCGTGCAGCACCGCCCGCCAGGCCTGGTACAGCCAGGTCAAGAAGCAAGCGATGGCGGACAACTCGGGCAGCCCGGCCAAGATGCAAAACAGAATGCCGATCACGAACGGCGGCGAGCCCGGCCGGCGAAAGCCTTCGCTGACAATGGGACCACCCAAAAAGACGACCGCGCCGATCGGAATCAGGATCGCGCCGACGACGGGCAGGAAGCCGCGGACCGGTTGCACTTTTCGCAATAGCGGCCGGCGCTGCTCGCGCGGTCTCTCGTGGAGCATTTCCTTGAGGGCAAATCCACAGGCCGGGCAGGCGTCTTCCGTGTCGGCAACTTTCGTCCCGCACTTGACACAGTAGATCGACCCATAAAGCCCAGGTACGCTCGGCACTTGTCCGGGCGTTGTGGTGTAGGCCGTTTGCACGGGTAGATCGACTGGCGCCGGATTGCTTTGATTGAGCGCTGGCTTGTCGGCTGCCGTCTCCGCTATTGGAGAAGGCGTTTCGAGGTCCATGGTCGGCGTGGCGCTCGGGTGGGCCGCGAATTCAATCTGGCACTTGGGACACCGGGCTTGCTTGCCGACAAAGTCATGCGGCAACGTGAGCGTGTGCTTGCAGCCTGGGCAGATGATGAAGAAGGACAATTAAAGACCCCTTGCACGAACAATCAACCACTACCGACTTCGCTAGAGTTTACGCGAGACCACGTGAGCACGCAATCAATTCCCCCACGGCTGCGCCAGCGTCGGCTGGTTTGCGAACCGCCGCATCTTCAGCGTCAGTTTGCTTCCGCAACCGGGTTCCAAACGTACAGTAAGATGCGCGCCATTGATCGCCGTCGTTTTGCCAGCCGTGGTGACTTCGACGAACTGATGCTCCCCATAACCGCCGGCTTGCAGCGTCACCGTGCGGCCATCAACGGGGTTCGTGTTGACCAGCGTTACTTCGACGCCATCCGGCGTGATCTTGTCGATCAACGCAGAGACGTCGTCCGGCATTCCTGCGCGGCGCTTGGCTGGGTCGAAGTAGCGCAACTGGCAGAAGAGGAGCTTGCCGCGGTTTTTCGGCGGCAGTCCGCCCATCGCCAGCTCGATCAGGGAATCGACGTTGGCCGGGTTGAAGCGGAGCGGATCGTCGGCGAGCCTCGTGTCCGGCGTCGTCGTGTCCTTGCGCATGCCGTCCACACGCTGGCGGATTCGCTCCAGGTCGCCGCGCAGCAATTGCTCGGCATAGGCGGCGTTCTTACCTTCGAGATAATCGAGCCAGGCGTTGCCGACGATGCGCTTACGGTCCTCGGCCTTGAGCGTGAGCGCAAAAATCTCCAGAGCGCCGACCTGGTACGCCTGCGGCTTGTAATCGTACCAGCCCTTGTCACCGTACATGGCCGGATAGTGCGTTTGCCCGTCAATAGTTTTTTTGTTGGCGTTGATCTTGTCGATCTGTTTGCGCCAGCCATCGAGATACTTGTCATTACCGGTGAGGAGGTAGGCATTGAGGAAGCCGTTGAGGCCGAGGAAGGAGGTGTTGCGATGGGCCAACTTGCCGGTCTGCGGGACGATCACGGAAAAGCCCCAGCCATAGACGCCGCCGTACCACTTACCGCCGGCCGCGGAGCCGATCTTGCCGTCGAGCCCGATGTTGGTCGGGATGATGCCGTCGTTGGCCTTGATGCGTTCGAGCCAGGCATCGACATATTCAAGCACCCAGGCCTTGTACTTCGGCTCATGAGCCAGCATGTACGCATTGGTACTTAGCACCGTGGCTAACAGATTGGAGGGGTGATCGCCGACGATGTCGTTGTAATCCTTGAAGTGATCGAGGCACTCCTGGTAGGTGCGTTCGCCGTGGCCGAGCTTGAAGCGATTGCCGACTTCGAAGGGATCGCCCGCCCAGTCGAGCCCGGTCGCCTTACGCAGAAGGGGGCCGCGCGAGCCATTGAACATGCTCTTGATGATCTTGTGCTTGGCATCGTAATTCGGGGCATCGGGATCTTCGTTCATGTAGAAGCCGGCATAGCGCCGCACACGCTGCTGAAACTTGCGGTCATACGGGTCAGACAGCCCTTGCAGGTTGAAGACGACGAGGCCTTCGCCGTTGTGCAGCCAATCGAACATTACGGGAAATTCCTTGTAGTACATGCCGTCCCGCGCGAACGGCACGTCCTTCGTCTTGGCGAGCGTGAATTGGCGCAGGTGGCCTTCCCACGCCTTCTTGTACAGCTTGAGGACATCGTCATGCCCTCCGAGCGCATGGAGGATGGGCCAATCGGTGCAGTTCTCGATGGCGTCATCCGGCCCATCATCGCCGCCCCAGCGCTCGACGCAGAGCAGCCAGCCGCGCTCGTCGAAATACTTGGCGTAGAACTCCCGGCATGCGGCGGCATTGGCGTGCAAGAGCTGGCGCTGCAGGAGGGCCCAGGTTGGCGGCGACAGCGGAGTGGTGATGGCGAGGGGTTTTAGTGGGGCGTCGGCGCGTAGGGTGGGAACAAACAGGGAAGCCAGAACGAGGGTTGCTATGCAATGGCGCATCAGGGTGTCTCCTTGATTGAGTTGGCGCTGATCTTTCCGGGGCTTCCACACAGCTACTTCTCTCCGATCATTCCGACGCTGCGCAATTCCGGTTTCCCCTCCAGCACGCGCCACGACTCGCCCATCTCGCGCACGGCGCGAAAGTCGCGTGCGGCGTAGCGAATGTCAAGGTGCGGCGTCTCGAGCTCGCTCCCGGCCGCCCTGCTGCGGCAAGCGGATTCCGTGAGCCCCGTGGTGAGCAGTGTGCGCTCCACCGGATAAGGCGAACGCCGGTTCACGAAGCAATCCTGAATCGCATGCGAGAGTCCCATGAACAGACAGCGATTGCCGTAGGGACCGGTGTAGTAGCGCGTGGCGTGCAGCCGGTCGTCGCCAACGAACTTGCAGGCGAAGTTCCAGCGTATCGAGCTTTGGCCGACCTTCAGCATGGTGGCGCGGAAGCCATCGCGGTAAGTAATCAAAAGGCCATGCGGCTCCGCGGCACGTTCGCCGGGAATCGCGCGGCGAATGTCGGGCGCGTTCTTGCCGAATTCCGCCGCCATCGCGGCCTGGGCCAGCCGCAGCGACCAGCGGCCTTTCTGGGCGGCGTCGAAGAGTGCGTCGCCGGCGAGGTACTCAACGCTGGCGACGCCGGTCTCCCCGCCGCGGCGGAATTCGATCATTGATTGAAGTATTTCAAGTGCGTGAAAATCGTACGAGTCGATACCGCCGGCGTGAATCGATACGGCTTCTTCGATCATCGAGCCGGCCGGTATCTCTAGCATAGGCTGTCGCTGTGCGAGAGGCACGGAGCTGCCGGCCATGAAAGGGATACGGTGCTTGGCGCACTCGTCGTACATCGCGCGAGACCAGTTCCAGTAGTAGGAAAGATGCTTGTCGTTGAAGATTGGCACATAGCGATTGGATCGGCGCATGACGGCGACGATTTCGTCGAAAAACCGTTTGCGCGGATACTCGTGTTGGCCGAGCCGATTGAAGGAATACTCGCCATGCTCGCCGATCGACAACACCGCATCGACGGCCAATTCCTTGCCGCCCAGCGTCATTGCGCCTTCGATCGTCTTGAAGATCGGAATCTTGTGCCGGCGTGCGATTTCATCGGTGGTGTCGCCGGTCGGCGAGCGCTGATCCGCATAGAAGGAAACGATTTCGCATGGCGACTCCATGCGCTTGCCGTTGAAAAGGTACGGCATCAGGAAGTTTTCGAGAATGTTGTGCGCATGCGAGCGGAAGCGAAACACCGTGTAGATGGCGGCAACGCGCGGTCGGCGCGAGGGCTGTGCGGCGACAAGGTTGGCGCCAAGCAAGGGGAGGGCGGCTGCGCCCAGAAGTTGACGGCGGGTGAGTTGGTTCATGGTTGCGATTCCAGCGGGAGTTCGGTAGGTTCGGCCCGTGGCCGTGTTAAACATAGACGAACTCAAACGGGAATGCCAGTAAACTCTCACGGCTGTTTAATCTAGTATTTGATAAAAGGTTGGATGGTAGCGAGGAACCATTGATTCACGTTGATGTTCGGCAGCAGACAGGCCGGCGGCGTTGATTGGTCCGTTCTTTATGAGGAGTCATGCCTTGAATACGACCACACGGTTGAGCGCGGCAGTAATTGCATTTGCCCTTGGCATCGGTTCGCTCTTCGCGTCCGATTGGCCCGGCTTCCGCGGTTCGCGCGGCGGCGTCGCCGACGACAAGGATCTCCCCTCGCAGTGGACCACCGACAACGTGCTGTGGAGGATCAAACTTCCCGGCGCCGGCACCTCCAGTCCGATCACCACCGGCGACAAGATCTTCGTTACCGTCAACGCCGGCTATGGCACCGCCATCACCAAGCAGCCCGTTGATTAAGTCGATATTTTGGCATCGATCACGTCGAGCGCGACGGCGACGGTCCAAAGGTCGGTCGTCGGAACATTTTCACTTCGGTGCGACCGACGGCCGCAGGTTCGACTCCAAAGCATCTCGGTGGCAAAATAGAGAGACCAAAAAAGGCCGGCGAGGCCTTGCAGGCTCTTGGCAGTGCCAATTCCAAACAACTTTCGCATCATCAATCCCAAATTGCGCGCGGCCACCTGGATCAAGTA
>SHZY01000004.1 GCA_009692065.1 Gemmataceae bacterium | reverse complement strand
GGCGAAAAAGGCCAACGCTGGCTCGAACGCATTTGGACCGTGATGGCGACCTGTGCCCAAAAAGGCCGCAGCGTTTTCAGCTTTCTCCACGAATCCATTTCTGCCTACTTTGCCGATCAACCCAGCCCGAGCCTGCTGCCCGACACCACTTGAGCCGCTTCCTGCCGGTACTTCCATTCATAACGTAGTGTTGGCCATTCTCGAACGCAACTGGTACGCGCTGTCGGCAGTATTCGACCGTGAACGGCTACGAAACCAGGAGATGTGGCGGCCTGTACCGACACGCAAGTCATTTTCTGATTTCAGGTTGAACCTCTGACCTCCCGTCGGGTACAATGCCGATTGTTCAAATCAGAAAGTGACCCGTGCGCGCGTTGCCTGGAGGTCGGTTTGATGGCCACTGACCCAGTTGAACTACTTAGCGAAAAGGCACAGAAGGCGCTGTCGCGCGGCCAATATCAAGAGGCTCGCGAAGTCTACCAGCAGGCGCTGGGCTACTACAGCGATAGCACTGAGCTGCATTACGGCATCGCGACGGCCTGCTTCCTGCTCGGGGACTTGAACAGCGCCGTCTACCACTTCAAGGAAGTAATCCGCATAGATCCCTTGCGCGCGGGCGCCTATGTCAATCTCGGCGCGGTCTACAATCAACTCGGACATCTCGATGAGGCGCTAGCCACCCTGCGGCGCGGCATTCAACTCGATGCTAACCGGGCCGAAGGGTATTACAACCTCGGACTCGTCTACAAGCAACTCGGGCAACTGGAGATGGCGGTCAATGCCTACCGCGAGGCGGTGCGGCTCAATTCCAAAATGTACGACGCCCACTATAACCTCGGCAACATTTTTCTGGAAAAAGGCCAGCACGCCCTGGCCATCGTCCACTATCGGTCGGCCCTGGCGATTCGCCCCGATTGGCAGAAGGGCCACAATGGCCTGGCCGTCGCCCAGTCCGAGCAGAAGAGCCTGGAAGTCACCAGCCTCGCCAGAACCTCCGAACCATCGGGCGCTTTGACGGCAGCCGATTCAAAGCTCGATCCCAATCGTACTCTCGACCCAAAGTTCCACGGCAATTTGCTGCGCGAGCTGCACGACGTCACGGTCGAGACCGAAGAAAAAGGTCAGTTCCTGCTGGCGTTCTTGCAGCAACAGGTCGAGGAGGCCATCCGTGAACTGTCCATCTGCATGCTGACACCGAAGGATCCGAAGTATGATCTGGATGATCAAATCAAGAAATTCGACGAAGTGATGGCCCAGTTGCATGAACTGCAAGACGGCTTGCAGCAGCGCATCCTGCGTACCAAGCTGCTCAGCGAGCAGGTCGTCAAGATCTGAGCGCGACACCGCGACATTTGCACGTTTAGCCCTTTTTGCCCATCTTTTCCGTACATCTGTCACATTCGGCAAAATCCGCATTTCTATCAAGCCTTTCCCAATTCATGCCGATTGATCCGAGGAGACCGCTTCTGAACTACGTGGGTGGGAAATCCATGAAGACCCAGCATTACTTCGGCGCAATCATCGTAGCTGCACTGTTGGCGGGTACGGCTGCGCACGCTCAGGAACCGATCTATCTCGCGCCATCGCCAGTCCCGCCGCCCAAATCGGCCGCGGCGAGCGATGACAAGCTGGTCCCCGCAACCGGGGGGCTATCCGACTGGATTGTTTATCGGCGCAATTGCTGCGAAGGGCCGCACGGCGCCTACACGCCGCTTTACACCGAATTCTACTTCAACGCTGGCCCGTCGTTCCCCGTTGGCGGCATGACGTTGAGCCGCGAGCTGAAAATCGGCTGGTCGTTCACCGGCGGCGTCCGCGCCTTGTTCTTCAACGAGCCGCACACCAGCGCCTGGGTAGTGGATGGGCATATCATTAACACGAATGAAAGTGCCGGCAAACAGAACTCGCAGTTCCCCGTCACCTTCTTCGAAAAAGGCGTGCGTTCCGACCTCGTGGTGTTCGAAGGGGTTGCCGGTAGAAAGACGTTCTCGCTGCAGAATTCCAATCGCACGCTGGTCGGCCTGGGCGTCGGCCGGGAGTGGTATCTCAGCGAGCCCGCCAACTTCGACGGCTGCAAATGGCGCTACGGCGTCGATTTGGGTGGGCGCTGGGGCTCGCATCGCGTCAACTTCAACGAGTTCGGACATCTCGTCGATGTGGCTGGCTCGATCTACGCCGGGGCTCATGGCGACGTGGAATTCCCGTGGCAGTCGAGCCTGGTGCACGCCGGCCTCCGCCTCGAGTGGGCGTACACCTGGACCGACGTCTTACAGCGCGTCAGCGACGTGCAGGACCTGAGCGTGCTTTTCACCGTGGGCATCCGCTATTGAAATGCCAAGCCCCAGGATGAGCGCAGCGATTCCTGGGGGTCGCCCTTCTCAAGCCGCGTGCCTCTGCTTCCCCTCCAACACCTCGACAATCCGCCGCGCCGCCCGCGCACACGCCCCCGGCCGGGCCACGCGTTCCCGCAGCGCCAGCAACTCGCGGCACGTCTGCGCATAGGATCGCTCATGGTCCAGCCAGTGCAACACTTCCGCTGCCACTCCGGCCGCCTGGCACGCAACCCCAGTAAACTCTGGGTAAAGCCGCTTGTCTGCCAGCAGGTTCACCAGCGTGATGTGCTTGATCGTGAGCAGCGGACGCAGGAACGTTTCCATGAGCCTTGAGTTGCGGTAGACAATGACGCTCGGCTTGGCGCGATACAGAAGTTCGAGCGACACCGACCCCGACACGCTGATGCACGCCTTGCTCAGTTCGATGATCTCCGGCGTCTTCTGGACGTGGGTCTCGATTGGCAAGCCGGGGAATCGCTGGCTCATCTTCTGGACTATCTTGAGATGATGTTCCTTGTAGCAGGCCACCAGGAAACGCGTCTCCGGGTGAGCTTGATGGATCGTTTGGGCCGCCCGCAGTTGCGTCAGAATATTTGTCTCGACTTCCTGCGTGCGCGAGCCGGGCAGGATGCCGATGATGGCGCCTGCCTGCCGATGCTGCGTCTCAAGGAAATCGCCATCGAGCTGCTGGCGTGGGAGTTCGTCGAAAAATGGATGGCCGACGAACTGCGCCGACACGCCGCGTTCGCGGTACCAAGCTTCCTCGAACGGCAGCGAGCAGAGGACGTGATCGACGAAGCGCCGCATCTTCTTGACGCGCCAGCCCGCCCAGGCCCAGAGTTGTGGGGGCACGAAGTAGAACACCGGAATGCCGTGATAGTGGGCGCGCCGGGCAATCCACCAGTTGAAGCCGGGGTAGTCGATCAAGACGACCGCGTCGGGCCGATGGCGATGGAAATAGCGGTCCGCCTGCGAGATCAAGCTCATGAACTGTGGCAACGCGCCGATGACGTTTGCCAGCCCCATGACGGCGTAGTTGCACAGCGGGAAGAGATGCTGGCAGCCCGCCCGGGCCATGCGCTCGCCGCCGAAACCGACGCATTCGAGGTTGCCGTTGAGCTGCTGAAGGGCGTGAATGAGGTTGGCGCCGTGAACATCGCCGCTCGGCTCGCCGACGCTGAAGAAAACTCGCATGGGGACGTCCTTGTCGCATTCGTTTAGCCCCGCCTCGTAGAGGCGGGGCTAAACGCAATCATCATGAACTCGCGGCAACGATGCAAGGGCAGTTTGCGACGGACCCGGTAGACGGGATAAAACAGAAAGCCCACGTCATTAACGTGGGCTTACAGTCCGCCCGCCTCTTCGAGGTGGTGCTAAACGACATTACGCTTCACGCCCGGGAGGCATGCTCTCACCCAGGCCCGGCATCTGCGTCTGGTCGGCGGTCTTGCGATAGCCGAGGGCACGCAGGACTTCGAGCACCTCGCTCCAGGTCGGGAATGGGCGGCGGTTGTCGCGCTTGTACTGGTCCATGGCCTTCATGAAGTCGATTTCGTCATTCGTGTAATCGCGTTCGCAGGTCGTTGGATCGATCTGCCGACGACGCTCCCCTTTATCCTCGCGCCGGTCATTGCCGCCGCGGCGTTCCTCGGCCACAGGAATTTCGCGTTTACGGCGTTCATTGCCGCGGCGATCGGCGACGCACAAGTCGGCGGTGAATTCAGGGGTTTTCTCACTCATCGGAAGCACCTCTTTGGCGAAGGTGGAAGAAAAGGTAGCGATTAGCACGACAGCGATGCTTTCGCGCCAGGATTCTCGCAGCGCGTCGTCTATTGGTTGAAAACGCCTGCCCGAAGCGGTTGGGTATTACTTGACAATACCCTGATTCAGCAAAATCCCCCGTACCTCCCCCGGAGATGATCCGTTCAAGGTGCGAGGCCAACAAACGCCTTTTTTTTTTGAGAGTTTTATGGGTTTCGAGCAGATCACGGGCTCGTGACCCGCTCGCCCTTCTGTACTGATCCAACGCTGGAGTTAGTAGGGGCGAACCTAATGACGTATATACGAATATAACTCATAATTCGGGTTTGACAAATATCCGCAGGAATTACTTTCGGCAGACGAGGCAACTTGCATGTGATCGGGCCAATAATGCCGAGAAGTGATGATTCTTCGTCTAGCGATCGCGTAGCGACGCAGAACCGCACGGCGTAATTGCCGTTGCCGCCCCGCGACGATGACGCTATAGGTCGCCGATTCAAAGTGTCCTGATTGAGATCGTTATGCCGCTGCGCGAAATCCTGGCTTTGATCCTTGACAACGACCGCCTGACGCGTGGCCTCGACGACGCCGAAGCGCGCATGCTGATCGAATGGCTGATCCAGCGCGCCGAGTTACAGTACGCCCAGGAACCGAGCGAGCAACGTGCCGTGGCCGAGGTGCAGGACTTGTGCCGACGCGGCCGGAGCATTGCGCGGTTTGTCGCGATGTGGTGCCAGGAGTCCGCCATCGGGGGCTTCGGGCCGGCGCTGCAACTTGCGGCAACCGAGCGTTTTTCCTGGCCGCTGCCGGTGGGGCCGATGGATGCGTGTGACTTGATGGGGCAGATCCTGGCCTGGGAAGGTCGCCGGCGTTGCGCTTAGGCGAGTTTCACAAGACAGCGCGGGTCTGCGACCCACAGCTAAACAAATACAATATCCCGCGCCATGAGCGACCCCGCCGCCGAAGCACCACATGTGACAGCGCCGCCGACCTGGGCTATCGCAACGGCGTTCGTGCTGATCTATCTCTCCTGGGGCACCACTTACTACGTCACCGGCTTTTCGATGCAGAGCCTGAAGATGCCCCCCGCGCTCTACGGCGGCGTCCGGCTTCTCCTGGCAGGCACGATTCTGCTGATTTACCAGCGTTGCCGGGGGCAATCGCTGCGCATTTCCGTCGGCGACTTTTCGCGATTGCTGCCCGTCAGCGTCTGCCTTTTCTTGTTTGGGAATCTGCTCATCAACCTCGGTCAGGGCGGCGACAAGATGAACAGCGGCCTGGCAGCGATTCTGATTGCCACGACCCCTTTGTGGATCGGCCTGTTCGGCATGTGCTGGCCTGGAGGCGAGCGTCTACTCTGGCGCGGCTGGCTGGGCCTGGTCGTCGGCTTCGCGGGCATCATCATCACGATGGGGCCGCAGCTTCGGGACGGCTTCGATATCGCTCAAGACTACGCGTCCCTGCTCGTCCTCGGCTCCGCAGCAGCGTGGGCCGTCGGCTCGCTCCTGTCGCGGCAAATGGCCGTGCAATTGCCACATCTTACTTCCGCAGGCTTTCAGATGATCCTGGGCGGCATCTGCCAAACCGCGCTCGGCACCGCGATCGGCGAATGGCCGGAGATGATCGCCCGGACCAACGGCCAGGCAGTTCTGGCGTTCACTTACCTGCTCATCGTCGGCTCGCTGACCGGTTTCGTCGCCTTCAACTGGCTCCTGGGCCACGTCTCGGCCGCCAAGGTCGGCACCTACGCGTATGTCAATCCGATCATCGCCGTCTTCATCGCCTGGCTGATGCAGGAGACGCAAATCACCGAGGCGCTGCTCGCCGGCATCGCCGTGGTCCTCGTCGGCGTCTACCTGGTTCGCAGCGATCATATCGCGTCGAAGGAAATCGAGCTGGAACCGGATTGAATTGCAGATTGGAAGACCTGTTTTCAATCTGCAATCTGCAATTCTTCCCTTGACCGTTCCGCCCCCTTCGTCTATATCCCTCGCCCATTATGAAAACACTCTTGCGCTATTTGGTCGTTCCGGCGATTCTCGTCGTCGGCCTGGGATATGGCCTCCGCGCCCAGGATGCGGGCAAGGAACGGGAACGGGGCAAGGTGCTCCTGCTCAAAACCGGCCATGCCATGGAAGGCGACATCGAGAAGCTCGGCCTGGAGTTCTGCGTGCGCCGTGGCAAGAGCGAGGTGCGCATCGCCGTCGAAAAAGCGGTGCGCCTGTGTGCCGACTGGGACGACGCGTACGCCTACGCCCAGACGCTGATCAAGCCGGACGACGCCAACGACCATGTCAAGCTGGCGCGCTGGTGCCATCTGCACCGCCTGACCAATCAGGCCCTGGCCGAGGCCCGCCGGGCGCTCCAGTTGCAGCCGGACAACGGCGACGCCAAGCAGATCGTCGTGCTCTTGGAACGCATGGCGAAGGACCCTGCCCCCAAGCCGGCGCCGGTTGCCATTGACATTCCCCAGCCCATCGTGAATCCGACGCCGACGGTCGATGTGTCGTTCGAAACGCTGATCGGGTTCACGAACGGGGTGCAGCCGATCTTGATGAACACGTGCGCGACTTGTCACTCAACAGGCAACGGCGGCAAGTTCCACCTCGACCGCGTGTCCGACAACACCAAGAAAGTCGGCACCCAGCGCAACCTGGCCGCGGTGCTGGCGTTCGTCGATCTGGAACGGCCGTCGATCAGCCCGCTCCTGGTCCGCGCGATCACCCCGCACGGCGGCGCGCTGGCGCCGGCCATCAAGGACCGCAGCGCCAAACCCGCGCAATCGATCCAGCAATGGATCGAGCAAACGGTGGCCAAGAACCCGCAGCTCAAGGACTACTATGGTGCCAGGAAGCCGATGACGCCGCTGCCAGTGAAGACTGGCGTCGGCTCCGGTTTCGCCGCCCCGCCAGTGAAGGACGCCAAGCCGCCGATACCCAACGTGGTCACCCGTGGCGTGTCGCAGCAAGAGACGCCGGCCGCCCAGCCAGCACCCGCCGTTCAACCCGCGGCCCCTCTCGATCAATGGGATGCGGAACTGTTCAATCGGCAGTTTCATCCGCGGCGGTAGCACCTGAGGCTTGCCTCACCTCTTTACATTCGAAATATGCTCCAGCGCCAGCATCAACGCGTGCGTCCCCTTGCGGCCATAGCCTTGGGCTTGCAGGGCGATGTAGAGTTGATGCGCGAGCGCCAGGCCCGGCATGGCGATGCCCATTTTATTGGATTCGTCGAGGGCGATGCCCATGTCCTTGATGAAGTGTTCGACATAGAAGCCGGGCTCGAAGTTGCGGGCCATGATGCGGGGCCCGAGGACCTCGAGCGCCTTGCTGCCGGCGGCGCCGACGCTCACCGATTTGAAGACGGTTTCGAGATCGAGGCCCGCCTTGTAGCCGTAGAGGAGCCCTTCGCAGACGGCGATCATATTCGACGCGATGAGGATCTGGTTGACCATCTTGGTGTGCTGCCCCGAGCCGGCCGGGCCTTGATGGATGATCGTCTTGCCCATGCACTCGAAGATCGGCGCCACGGCATCGACGACGTCCTTGTCGCCGCCGATCATGATCGACAGGGCGGCATTCTTGGCGCCGACATCGCCGCCGGAGACGGGAGCGTCGAGGCTGTAGACGCCCTTGGCCTTGGCGGCGTCATAGATTTCGCGAGCGAGAGTCGGCTCGCTGGTGGTCATATCAACAAGGATAGCGCCCCCCTTGGCGCCGGCCAAAGCGCCCTGGCTGCCGAGGAAAACCTCGCGCACGTCCTTGGGGAAGCCGACAATGGCGAAGACGACGTCGCTGGCTTCGGCGACGGCTTTGGGCGAGTCGGCCCATTTCGCCCCCTGTTCAAGCAGCGCCTTGACATCCGGCTTGTCCTTGGAGCGATTGTAGATGGTGGCCTTGAAGCCCTTGGCCATGGCGTGGCCGCACATCCAGCGTCCCATGACGCCGGTGCCGATCCAGCCGATTCGTGTTTTGCTTGCGTCCGCTTTGGTGAGTGACATGTGTTTTTCCCTATATAGCCCGCCATTTATGGCGGGTTCGCACGGTGACCCGCCATGAATGGCGGGCTATATGTCGATTGGATTTTATTCTCCGGCGCGGCGCACAATCGACAAGCAAAATCCGCGCTTGCACGCCCCACTGCTTCCGTTTACCATAGATGAAGACCCCATGAAGAACCCGTGAAGCCATGATCATCCCCAAACTCCGCTCTCCCATCGTGCTCGTGCATGGCCTTCTGGGCTTTGATCGCGTGCAAATCGGGGGAACGACGCTGTTCAACTATTTCCCCGGCATCCCGGAGTTGATGCGCGCGGCAAACAATCGCGTCCTTATTCCGTCTCTCACGCCAACCGCGGGCATCGAACAGCGTGCCAAGGAGCTCAAGGACTTCATCAACAAGAACTCGCCGGGCGAGCCCGTCCATATTTTCGCACATTCAATGGGCGGGCTCGACTCGCGCTACATGATCTCGCGTCTCGACATGGGCAGGCAGGTGCTGACGCTGACCACCATCGGCACGCCGCACCGCGGCACCAGCTTCGCGGACTGGGGCGTTGGCCGCTTCGAACGTCTTCTCAAGCCGTTTCTGGCAACCATCGGTATGCCATTGCAGGGCTTCTACGACCTGCGCCGCGAAAACTGCAAGACCTTCAACGAAAAGGTCCTGGATGTGCCGAGCGTGCGCTACTTTTCGGTCGTCGGCAAACATGATGGGCACTTCTTGCACCTGGAATGGCTGCTCCCTTACAACATCGTGTCCAAGCAGGAAGGCGAAAACGATGGCATCGTCTCGATCGCCTCCGCCAATTACGGCGAGGTGTGCGATCAATGGGAAGGCGATCACATTCGGCTCGTCAACTGGTATCACCCGGCCGCCCACTATCGCGGCCTGGTTACGGACCCGGCCGACCGCTATGGAGCCCTGCTGCGTCGGCTGTCGGATTTGGGGTATTAACGTGCATTCGTTTAGCGCCCGCGTGGCGCCACGCGGGCGCTAAACGAAAAAAAACACGATCATGGGTCGCGCCGCCGTTCCCGTATAATGGACACCACTTTCCCCTGAAAGGATAACCGCATGTCCGATTCATCACGTCGCGATTTCCTGAAAACCGGCCTCGGCGTCACCGCTGGCGGCCTCCTGTTGCCGAGCCTGGCAACAGCGACCGAGGCATCTGGCGACCTGGGCAGCTATGGCAGCTTCCTCGCCACGCAGACGCCGCAACCGACGCCCACGCAGTTGGCTGCCACGCGCTTGCGTGAAATCGCCATTCCCGCCGCACAGCAACCAGCGGCCAACGTGCGCGCGACCGAAGACAACATCCTTGGCCCGTATCATCGCCCGAATGCGCCGCTGCGTGCGAAGATCACGCCGCCGCTGGAACCGGGCACCGTACTCCTCATCAAGGGGCGAGTCTGGGGCATGGACACACGCCGCATCCTCGCGAATACCGTGCTTGACATCTGGCAAGCTGACAGCCGTGGCCGTTATGACAACGACGACCGGCAGAACCCGCCGGCGGCCAACCTGTTCGTCAATCGCGCCCGCCTGTTGACCGACGAGAACGGCTACTACGAGTACGAGACGATCCACCCCGGCGCCTACCAGATCGGCCCGAACGCGTGGCGGCCGCCGCACATCCACTACTGGGTTCGGCACACCAACTACCGCGCACTCATCACCCAGCTCTATTTCCGCAACGATCCGCATCAGCGCGACGACCAGTTCATCCGCCCCTCACTGATCATCGACCTACGCGAAATCCGCACGCAGCACGGCACCTACAAGACGGGCGTGTTTGATGTCGTGCTGGCGCCACGCCAGTAGTCAGTAGTCAGCAGCCAGTAGTTAGTAGCAATCGAAGGAAGACGATTCGTACAATAGACGGCGCCAGCCTCTACTGACCACTGACCACTGACTACGGACTATGAAAGCAGAACTCCTCTCCATCGGCAGCGAACTCACCGCGGGCCAAAACCTCGACACCAACAGCCAATGGCTCAGCCTGCGCCTGGCCGAGATCGGCATCCCCGTAGGCTGGCACACGACCGTCGCCGACGATCTCCAGGACAACATCGACGCCTTTCGCATCGCGACACAGCGTGCCGACCTCGTTCTCGCCACCGGCGGCCTGGGTCCAACGCTCGACGATCTAACGCGCGAGGTCGTCGCAAAGGTCGCCGGCGTCGAGCTTGTTTTTCACGAAGCGTCCTTCGAGCACATCAAGGAACTCTTCGCCAAGCGCAACCGCCCGATGCCGGACCGTAACCGCGTACAGGCATATCTGCCAGCGGGAGCGGAGGTTGTCCCGAATCCGTTCGGTACTGCCCCTGGATTCATGATTCCGATTGCCCGAGACAAGGAGACAAGCCCAGGTGATTCATCTCCTTGTCTTCTTTTTGCGATGCCCGGCGTCCCCAGCGAAATGTTCGCCATGTACGAGCAACAAGTAAAACCGCGATTGCTGAAGCCTGGCCTGGGGGGCGGCGTGCAGATTCAACGCAAGATCAACACCTTCGGCAGCGGCGAATCGCACATCGAGGAGAAGCTGTTCGACCTGACGCGCCGCGGCCACGTCCCCGAAGTCGGCATCACCGCCAGCGACGCGACGATCGCCCTGCGCATTTTCGCCCGCGCGCCGAGCCTTGCGGAAGCGCAGGCGCAGATCGCGCCGGTCGAAGCGGCGATCCGTGAACGCCTGGGCAAATTCGTCTACGGCGTCGATGACGAGGAGTTGCAGCACGCCGTGCTGCGGCTACTCGATGATAAACGCAAGACGTTGACTACGGCGGAAAGCATCACGGCCGGGCTGGTCGCGCATCGGTTGGGGCAGATTCCCGGCGCTAGCGTCTGGTTCCGCGGCGGCATCGTGGCGTACGACAATCGCATCAAGGCCGAGCTGTTGGGAGTGCCGCAGGACTTGCTCGACATCCACGGCGCCGTCAGCGCCCCGGTAGCGGAGGCGATGGCCATCGGTTGCCGGGAACGCATGAAGACCGATCTCGCGGTGAGCACCACGGGCCTCGCCGGACCAGGCGGGGCGACGCCGGATAAGCCGATCGGCCTGGTGTATGTCGGTCTCGCGTGGGCCGCCGGCGTGAGTTCGACGCCGTTCATCTGGGCGGGCACCCGCACCGAGATCCAGAGCCGCACGGCGAAGATGGCGCTGAACGTGGTAAGGTTGAAGTTGATGGAAACGTAAGGCCTCGCTTGCGGTTTAGCGTTCGCGCGGCGCCACGCGAACGCTAAACCGCAAGCGGCGGGACGTGATCGAATGACCGAACTCCACCTCGAAGACGTCGGCAAAACCTACGCGTCCGGCGTGCGCGCGCTGGAGGATGTCACGCTCACGGTTGCGCCGGGCGAATGCCTAGCGCTCGTCGGGCCATCCGGCTGCGGCAAGACGACGCTCTTGCGCGTGATCGCGGGGCTGGAGGAAGCGAGCGAGGGGGAGATTCGCATCGACAAGCAGGTCGTCAATGCGGTGCCGGCGCATCGCCGCGGTGTCGCGATGCTCTTTCAGCGGCCTGCCCTCATCCTCAATCACACGGTTCGGCAAAACCTGCGCTGGGCCTGGACACTGGAGAAGCCGTGGAAGCTGTTCGGTAATCGCTCCCACGATGCCGATCTACTGCGCGTCGCCCGGTTGCTCGATCTGGAACACACCCTCGACCGGCCGACCGGCCAGCTATCCGGCGGGCAGCAGCAGCGCGTGGCGCTGGGGCGGTGTCTGCTGCGGCAGGCGAAACTGCTGTTGCTCGACGAACCGCTCGGCCATCTCGATGCGCCGCTACGGGCCGACCTGCGCCGTGCGATGCACGCCCTTATCTCGGAGCAACGGCTGACAATGCTGCACGTCACCCACGATCCGGAGGAGGCCTTCACCGTCGGCGATCGTGTGGCCGTGATGCAGGAGGGCCGCATTGTGCAGATCGACGCGCCGGGGCGAATGCGGCGACATCCCGCCAGCCGCTTCGTCGCTGAGTTGGTGCATTACCACGGCGGCGGGCTGAACTTTCTGTCGGGGGAAGTAGTCCGCGAAGTGATGGATACGTTCATCGAGACGGTTTTCGGCCGTTGGCCGATGTCGGTGAAGATCGTACAGGAATTACGGGAATCTCTCTGCCAGGGCGAGAATTTTCACCCGGGTGAAGGGAAAGTTCATATCATGGTGGGAGTAGCGGTGCGCGACGTGCACTGCTCGACGGCTCCCAGAGCAGGCGAGGACGAAAACCGCATCGTGTTGCCTGTCGCGGAGTTGGAGTGTGCCGGCGCCGGCACGTGCGTCATCGGGTCCGATGCCCGCGGCCGGTGGATCGGTCAGGCTGGGCCGGACGAGCGTTTTGAGCGAGGACAGGCTGTGACGATGGCGTTTTCGCTGGCGCAAGCCTACTGGTTTGACTTGACGACCGGCCGCACGCTGGTTACGCCGACGGGTTGACGGAGGACATGCGCAAGGCCACGCGCCGTTGTTCAAGTGGGCCTGGAGCCCACTTTTTTTGTTGATACACGCGAAGCCCAGGGGTGAGCGCAGCGAGCCCCTGGGGCGAAGAACCTATACCCCGGGGGTTCGCTGCGCTCGCCCCTGGGACTGGGAAGGCACGCATGAAGGGCTCCGACCTGATCCGCATCGTCGATGAGATGCAACATCAGAAAAACATCGAACGCGAGATCATCTTCGCCGGCATCGAATCCGCGCTGCAACTGGCGGCCGAGAAGAAGTTCGGTGAAGGCTCCGGCGTCACCGTCGCCATCGACCGCGACACCGGCGACATCGTCGCCAAGCGCGGCGAGGAGTCCCTTGATCCCGCGGAGTTTGGTCGCATCGCGGCCCAAAGCGCCAAGAACGTCATGATCCAGAAAATCCGCGAGGCCGAGTGCAGCTCGGTCTACACCGAATACGCGGGCATGAAGGGCGATCTCGTCCACGGCGCCGTCACCCGCAACGACGGCGGGGCGTGCATCGTCAATCTCGGCAAAACCGAGGCTATATTGCCTCGCGGCGAGCAGATCCCCGGCGAAACTCACCACATGAACGAGCGCATCAAGGCCGTCGTCTTGGAGGTGAAGAAGCAAGGGCATCGCGTGAAAATCGTTTTATCGCGAACCCATCCCGATTTCGTGCGTCGGTTATTCGAGGGGGAAATCCCCGAAATCAAGGAACGCACCATCGAGATCAAGGCAATCGCCCGCGAGGCCGGCTATCGCGCCAAGATCGCGGTCTCGTCCGTGGACATGAAGGTCGATTGCGTCGGCGCCTGCGTCGGCGTGCGCGGCAGCCGCATCAAGAACATCGTTGATGAGCTGAGCGGCGAGCGCATCGACATCGTCCGCTGGAACGAATCGCTGCAAGTCATGATCCCGAACGCCTTGCAGCCGGCGGCCATTGATGATGTCTTCCTCTATCCGCGCATGGGCCGGGCGATTGTGCTCGTCAAGGAGGATCAACTGTCGCTGGCGATTGGCCGGCGCGGGCAGAACGTTCGGCTCGCAAGCAAGCTGGTCGGCTGGGACATCGAAATCATGACGCTCGATGAGATGAACGAAAGCATCGAGCGCGCGGTGGGCTGGTTCCAGCAGATTCCGCACGTCTCGGATGATCTCGTCGAGATCTTGATCACCGAAGGATTCATGTCCTACGTGGACGTCACCTTCATCGAGCCGACGGATTTGGCGGAATTGGGTACTGTTACCGTCGAGCAAGCTGAAGAGATCGTCGCCTACGCGGAGGCTGCCGCCGAACGCATCGAGAACGAGAAGCCCGAAGAGCGAGCGACGGACGAAGAGGCGAATGCCGGCCGCACCGTCGCTGGCCTGGCGGGCGAACCGGAGCCGGCGCCTTCCGAAGGCCTGGCCGAGGAGGCGCCCGCAACCATCGAGACAACCGAAGCAGTGGAGCCAGCCAACGGGGAAGAAGCTCAGCCGGTGACGGAGGAGTTTATTCTCGAACGCCAGCCCGCCGCCGAAACGTCCCCTGAGAACACCGAATCCCAACCTGCCACCAACGAGGAGCAACCGCCCCCAACTTAACGCGCATGCTTCCGTTAGCCGCTTGCGCCGTAGCAGCCGCCCTGCGAATGCTACGCCGCAAGCGACAAGAGGAGGCTGCATTTTTCCATCTTTCCCGATGATCGCTCTTTCTCCAAACGCGCAGATCGGGTAAAATAAGCAACAACTGTCCGCAGACCCCTGACAGTGAACAGGTATGTTAGCCCTAACGTGTTGGGCTGAAAGGAAGTTACGCTTGCCGCAACGAGAGAAGGTTCGTGTATACATTCTGGCCCGCGAATTGGACATCGACACCGGGGATTTGCTGCGCCTGTGCAATCAGGTCGGGTACGACGTCAAAAATCAGCTGAGCACCCTGGAGCCGGACCAGCGCGAAAAGCTGGCGGAGCTGGTCAAGAGTGCGTCGAAGGCCCCCGCGGCCGCCGCCCCGGCCAAGCCTGTCACCAAGGTGGTGCTCCCTGACGAGAAGCCGGTGCCCATTCTGGCGACCCCTCGGCCCAAGCAAGTGGCCCGCGCCGAGTCGGCGCCGATCCTCGAAGAGGCGCCTGCAGCGGTAGAGCCGGAGTCGATGTTGCCGGAGCCTGTCGAAACACTTACGGTCGCCGAGCAGCAAGCGCTGCCCAGGTCTGCTGCAGCGCCGCTGAAGGATCGGGTGCCGATGCTGGGTTCGCGCCCGGTAGCGCCCGCGGCGAAAGCACCGAGTCCCGCTGCGCCTGCCGCTCCCGCAACACCGGACGCGGCGAAACCCGCGCCGCCAGCAGCGCGCCCCGCGGCAGCGCCTCACGTCCCGACCAGGCCGCCGCAGCACCTGGGGAACACCCCGCTTTCGCCCACCGCCAAGGATACCGGTGCAGCCAAACCGATCGGGCACACACCTAGGCGGACCGGTCCGCCCAGGCGCACGCCGGCCGCTCCCTCTCATTTGCAGCACCTCAAGCCGATCGCGCCGCCGAGCTTGCGGCCCGGCCCCAAGGCGATCGACAAGGGCCCCAAGATCGCCAAGCCGATCATCGCGCTGACGAAGGAGCACATCGAGCAAAATCAGAAGAAGCCCATCCGGGTCGAGGATTTGCTACGTCCGGCCACTACCCCCGTTGTCGATGAAACGGTCGAGGACGAAGAGGGCAAGAAAGACAAGAAGCGTGCCATCCCTGGCCGCGAGGAACGCCAGAAGAAGCGCAACATCCGCGCCGAGGAACGCAAGAGCGCCCAGTCACGCGTAAAAATCGTGGATGGCAAGGTCGAAGTCGTTTACGAGGAAGAGGAACGCGCCAGCCCGCGCCACCCGCGCTTCAAGCAAAAGCACAAGCAGCTCATCAAGCAGCGCCCGACCAGCCTGGAACTGGAGTCCCCGCTCACGATCCGCATCCTCTCCGAAGAGCTGGGCGTGCGCTCCGTCGAGCTGATGTTCAAACTGAAGGACCATGGCATTCAGGCCAACATGACCATCAACTCGGTCGTCGATAACGAGATGGCCCAGCTCATCGCTCTGGAGTTTGGCTGCGAGCTGAGAATCAAGCTCCCCGAGACCAGCGAGGATCGGCTCCTCGCTGAATACGAAACCTCCGACAATCCCGAAGACCTCGTCTTGCGTGCCCCCATCGTCACTGTCATGGGGCATGTCGATCATGGCAAGACGTCGCTGCTCGACAAGATTCGCCGCAGCAACATCGTCGCCACCGAGGCGGGCGGTATCACCCAGGTCATCCGCGCCTGGCGAGTCGAGCACGGCGGCAAGCCGGTCACCTTCCTCGATACCCCAGGCCATGAAGCGTTCACCAAGATGCGCGCCCGCGGCGCCCAGGTGACCGATGTGGCCGTCATCGTCGTCGCCGCCGACGACGGCGTCATGCCGCAGACCGAGGAAGCGATCAGCCACGCCAAGGCCGCCGGCGTGTCGCTCGTCATCGCCATCAACAAGATCGACATGCCAAGCGCCAATATTGTGAAGACGCGTCAACAGCTTTACAGTCTCGACGTATTGCCCGACAACATGGGCGGCGATACGCCGTTCGTGGAGACCAGCGCCGCCACCGGCAAGGGCATCGATGAATTGCTCGATCAGCTCGCCATCGTGGCGGAGTTGAAGGAACTCAAGGCCAACCCGAAGAAGCACGCCAAAGGGACTTGCCTCGAAGCGAACCTGAGCGAAGGCGAAGGCGTTCAGGCGACCCTGCTGGTGCGTGACGGCACCCTCCGGCGCGGCGACGTCATCCTGTGCGGCGCGACGTCGGGGCGCGTCAGGCAAATGTACAACGACCTCGGCCAGCCGATCGACGAGGCCGGCCCGAGCGTTCCGGTGCGCATCACCGGCCTCGACTTCATCCCGAACGCCAGCGACAACTTCCAGGTCCTGCCCGACCTGAACCTCGCCGCCGACATCGCCGACCGGCGCCGTGACAAGATGCGCGAGACCACCGTCACCAAGCGTGCGCCCCTTACCCTGGAACGCCTCACTCAGACCAAGATCGACGAGCTCAAGGTCATCCTCAAGGCCGACTTCCGCGGTTCCATCGAGGCGATCCGCAAGGAACTCGACAAGCTGCAGCACGCCGAGGTCCGCGTCCGCATCCTCGAAGCCGGCATCGGCGCCATCACCGAGAATGATGTCTGGCTTGCGCTCGCCTCCCCCGAAGACACCATGATCGTCGGCTTCAATGCCGTTCCCGATGATCGCGCCCTCGCCCTGTCCGAGGAAAAAGACGTCAAGATCAGCGAGTACAACATTATCTACAACCTGACCAACGACATCCGCGCCGCCCTCGAAGGCAAGTTGAAGCCTCGCGAGGAAGTCGTTCACCTGGGCCGCGCGATTGTGCGCGATGTGTTCAAGATCAGCCGCGTCGGCACCATCGGCGGCTGCTACGTGACGCAAGGGAACATCAAACGAAACGCCAAGGTGCGCGTGATCCGCGAAGGCGTAGTCATTTACCCGCCGCCCGATCGCAACGCCAGCCTGGAATCGCTCAAACGCTTCAAGGAGGACGTGGGCGAGGTCCGCGAAGGCTTCGAGTGCGGCATGAAAGTCGCCGGCTACGACGACATCAAGGTCGGCGACGTCATCGAGGCCTACCGCATTGAACACGTGCAGAGGACGCTGGAATAAAATATTGCCCGCCATTTATGGCGGGTTCACGTGCGGACCCGCCATAAATGGCGGGCTAGTTGCCCCATGATTGTCGGCACCCTGCGCGTGCGGCTGCTTCTGCGTGAAGCGCGCACCCTGAAGGATAAACGCCAGGTGCTGCAAAGCATCAAGGATCGCTTGAGGCAATCGTTCAACGTGTCAGTCGCGGAGATCGAAGCCCAGGACAATCCTCGCTCGATCGTGCTGGGCCTGGCAATCGTGTGCAATGAAGCGAATCCGATCAAGCAGACGTTCAGCGAAATCGTGAACTCGCTCAAGGCGCACCCGATTGCCGAGTTTGTGGACGATGAAATGGAACTGATCTAGCCGCTTGCGGCTTAGCACGTGCATGTGCTAAGCCGCAAGCGGCAACAAGACTACAACCATGAAACAACACCGCATCGCCCGTGTTTCCGAAGCCATTCGCGAGGTCGCCGCCGAGACGATCCTGTTCGAATTAGGGGATCCGCGCATCAAGAACGTCACCGTCACCAAGGCCGAGGTGTCCGGCGACCTGCAAAAAGCCAAGATCTACGTGTCGGTCATGGGCACGCAGAAGGAGCAAGATTTGTGCATGCACGGCCTCAAGCACTCGGCCGGCTACTTGCAGTCGAAGCTGGCCACCCGCTTGCAGACGCGTTTTACCCCGACGGTCACGTTCATCCGTGACGACGGGGTCAAGAAAAGCATCGAGATCTCCCGGATCATCAATGAGGCGCTAGCTCAGTCCCGCCCTGATGCTCAGCCCTCTTCCGCTGAAGGAACGGCAGACGAGGCACCCGTGGAAGGATGATCGACGCCGCCGGAGGGCCATCCCCTCTTCGTTTAGCGCCCGCGTGACGCCTGCGGGCGCTAAACGAAGAAGGGAATGGCCAGCCGACCAAGGAGGGAGGGACTCCTTGGGCAACGATCATCTGGTTGGAATCCATCTTCCCATGAGAGTGAGCACTATGGCCATGGCAACGACCACCAGCAAGCAGAAGATCGTCCACCAGCTCTTTACGGCGCTGGGCAAACACCTCAAGACCAAGCCGCTGGAAGCGCGTCCGGTCTTGGAGCAATTCGTCTACGCGATTCTGCGTGAAAACGCCACGCGTGAATCCGCCGACCAGGCCTTCGCCAGCCTGCAAGAGCACTTTTTCGACTGGAACGAAGTCCGCGTCAGCTCCACCCTGGAAATCGTCGAGGCGCTCGACGGCATTGTCGCCGACGCCGAGACCCGGGCCCAGCGGATCGTCGATTTCCTGCAGGAAATCTTCGAGACGACCTACTCGTTCGACCTGGAGCCGCTCCTCGAAGTCTTGCAAAAGAAGGGCCTCAAGCTGGCCTCGAAGCAGCTCGCACGCTACCAGGCCGCCAACGAATACGCGGTCACCTGGGTGATCCAGCAGAGCCTGGGCGGCCACGCGATCCCGCTCGACGCCGCCGCCATCCGCGCCCTGAAGCGCATGGGGCTGGCCGAGGAATCCGGGGACCTGGAATCGCTCCGGACCTCGATCGAGCATCAGGTTCCCAAGGCCAAGGGCTTGCAATTCGTCGATCTCTTGAGCGTACTTACCGACGTTCATTGCCATGAGGATCAACCGGCCTGTTCGCGCTGCCCCTTGCGGCAAGCGTGTCCGACGGGTCTGGAATCGAAGCACACGGTGGCGGCGACGTCCAAGAAGCCGCGCTGAACCTGTTCTTCGTTTAGCGCCCGCGAGTCGCCTTGCGAGCGCTAAACGAATACCACGGATGTTCACAATGCGAAAAATTTCCTATTTCGTCGCCTTCGCCGTCATCGTCCTTGCCTGCTGCCGTGCCGCCGGCGGCGCCGACGACGCCAAGAAATTGCAAGGGACCTGGGAAGTCACCGACCTGACCGTGTCCGGCAAAAAGGTCGATCTCAAGGTGATCCAGGGCACCAAGTTCGTCTTCGACAAGGACAAGCTGGCCATCCTGCCGCCCAACGACAAGTTGGCGGAATTCGAGAAGCGGACCTTCTCGTTCAAGATCGACCCGAAGAAGAAACCAGCCGAGATCGATCTGACGGCCCTCGACGGCGAGCACAAGGGCGTTATCAGTCCCGGCATCTACGAGATCCAGGGCGAGACGCTGCGCTGGTGCCAGCCGGATGACCCAAAATCGAAGGACCGCCCCAAGCAATTCGCGGCGCCGGACAAGTCGGACCTCTATCTGTTCACGCTGAAGCGCACCAAGTAAATGAAACAAATCCACGGAATCTGGCCCTTCCAAAGCCGGGTTGCTTCGTCTAATCTATGGTGTAATTCCTCTCTCAAATCTCGTGGAGATACCTGAAATGCGAAAGAGACTCTTGGCACTCACGCTGATCGCGGCGGGCCTGATGGCGCCGGTTGGATTGGTGCAAGCGCTGCGGATAGCGCCGTCGCCGGGGCCGGTGCGCATCGTCAATTCCGATGCCGTTTTCGTTGGCCGAGTCATCGAGTTTGAACCGATGGACGTCGATGCCAAGCCGTTCCCTCAGGCCAAGGATCCGGTCAAGTACCGCATCGGCGTCGTCAAGGTGAACCAGATCATTCGCGGCCTGAAAGTCGAAAAGACGGTGCGTGTCGGCTTCATTCCCGTGACTCCGCCCAAGCCGGGTGAGCCGAGGATTGGCGGTCGGCGCGGCGGCCCGCAACTGGAAGTCGGCCAGGAAGGGTTGTTCATGGTTAGCAAGCATGCCAATGGAAAATTCTATCAGGCGCCCGACTACGGCTATTTCGTTCCCTTGGCCCAACAGGATTTTGCCAGCGAAGTCGCAACCGCCAAGAAGGTGGTCGCGATCATGGTCAACGCCAAGGCCGTCTTGGAATCGAAGGACGCCGACGAACGCCTGCTGGCCGCCTCCATCCTTATCAGCAAGTATCGCACGCAGAAAGCTCCCTTCCCGAACAAGGAAGAACTGATCGACGCCGAGGAGAGCAAGCTGATCCTGAACGCGATCGCCAATGCCAAGTGGGAGCCGTTCGATTTCCGCAAAACCAATCCGCAACAACTATTCTTCCAGCTCGGCATCAGCGCGAAGGATGGCTGGAAGGCGCCGATGAAGATCAACAGCCCCAACGATATGCGCGACGCGGTCCATGCCTGGGTTCGCGCCCACGGCGAGTATCGTATCAAGCGATTTGTCTCGGGGTCCGAGAAGTAAGCAGTCCATTCACCGAAGCCCAGGGATGAGCGAAGCGAATCCCTGGGATCGTGTAGCAGGGGTATCCCATGGACAACCCTCCGGTCTCGATTAAGATGCACGCCCCGGAACGCCGGCGCAAAACCACCACGGTGATGTGTTGTGGCTGCTCCTGCTGTTGCTGCTGCTGCCTGCACACCCTGGGCTCCATCGTGGCTGCCGCAGTCGCGCCGGCGCTCGGCCGCGGCCAGGCCATGCAGATGATCTACTATTACGATGAGGAAACCGGCGAGGAGATGCCGCTCGTCCGGAAGCCAGGCCTCTCCGCCGTCGTCGTCTTCTGGTGGATGCTGTGTTTCTTGCTGTTCCTAGGATTCGCTTACGCGATCCTGGCGGCCCAGGGCAATACCTCATACTTGATGGTCGCCGCCGTCATCATCGCGATGGCTTTTCCCCTGATCCAGCTCGCAAGCGCTTTTTTCACCGCCATCGTGTTCGCCTGCTGGCCGCGCCCTGACAAGGGGTACCAACTCAAGCAATTGGCGAAGATCACTGGGGGAGTCGTGGCGGGCTCGATCGTTGGCATCGTCGCCATGGTCGGCCTCGGCTTCCTGTTCGCAGCAATTCGTTGATTGGCGACGCTTCGATGAAGCGTCGCTAACCGAGGGCAACTTCGATGTCAAACTCCCCCTCGCCACCAACCGATGCCGCGCCGCCCCGCCGCGCGAAAAAACGCGTCTACATCCCGCTCATCCTGCTCGTGCTGCTGTTGGCAGCAGCCGGTGTGTTCTATGTGCGCGGTGTGTGGGCCGATGCGGTCGAGAAGAACCCGGCGAATGCGGAGGCGGGAACGGTAACCCAGCTTCTGCAAAAACCCAACGGCAATGTGGTCGTTCGCTGCGCGATCATCGTCGATGCGCCGCCGAAGGATGTCTATGCCGTCGTCACCGACTACGAGTCGCATTGCATGTTCCTACCTTACCTGGGTGAAGTCAAAGCGACCAGGCAGAGTGACGGCCGCATCCTGCTCGAAGGCATCGCCCAATCGCGCCTGTGGGGCGATTGGCCATTCCAAAGCGTGGTCACACACCAGGAGTCGCCTGACGATGGCGAGTACTCGACGCACTGGGGCGAAGAGGACAAGGGCGCCTTCAAGGTCAACCGCGGCGGCTGGAACCTGACGCCCGTCGGCCCCAAGAAACAACAGACGCTGCTCGTCTTCACCTTGCAAATCGAGATGAAGGACCACTCGAATGCCATCGTGCGCAACATCATCATGGATCGGCAGCACGCCGTGGTGAAGGCGATGCGCGATGAAACTCTCAAGCGAAAAAAAACATGACGCGATGACCGACGACGCCTTCTATCGGTTGACGGAACTCGATCGCACGACCTGGCCGGAGATTCGCGATCAAATCTTGCAGTTCGAGCACGTTGAATCGCTGAGTGAGCCACGCAGCTACCCAGGCTACCCGCACTGGCCGCTCGCTCACGTGAGCGCCCGGCTCTGGCCGCCGCTGGATCGCGTGTTGCGCGCCCGGCGTTCGCAGCGGCGGCTGGGGACTGACCTGCCGGCCCGCAAGACGCTGAGCCGGCTGTTGTTGTTCGCGCACGGGGTCCACGCCGAGTTGGCACGGGGGCCGGTGCCGTCGTCGGGCGGGTTGCAGAGTTTGGAATTGTACCTCGTCAACTTCGCGACCGGCTGGCTTCCGACCGGGCTTTACCATTACGACCGCGCCGGCCATCACCTCGCGCAGATTGCTAAGGACGCCGACCGATTGCACTGGCAATCAATCGTCCCGTCGCTGCCGCTCGTGGAGGGGAGCGTGCTGCTCTGGGTGCTCGTCGGCGATGGGGCCCGCATCGCCAAGAAGTACGGCCCGCGCGGCAACCGGTTTCTGCTCCTGGAGGCGGGCCATCTCATGCAAAATCTGTGTTTGCTATCGGCGAGTTTGGGGCTGGGCACGGTCCCGCTAGGCGGATTCTTTGAAGGCGAAGTTAGACGTGCGTTCACGTTGCTGCCGACCGATGTCGTGGCGTACCTCGGCGTCCTTGGCGGCCCCGCAACGCCGCTTGCGGCTTAGCAGTCGCAAAACCCGAGGCGAATGCTACGCCGCAAGCGGCGAAATCGGGATGGCACTTTCCTGCGCTGGCGAAATCCCTACAATACCGATCCTCGAGTCCGTCCGTATTCAACCTGCGACGCCGCGTGCGTCCAGCCCCAGGAGGTGCCTTGCGTGGCGATCGTTCAAGTTCAGGAGTTGATTGAAGCCGGCGTCCATTTCGGCCATCGGGCCAGCCGTTGGAACCCAAAGATGCGGCCGTACATTTACGGCAAGCGTAACCTCATCCACATCATCGATCTGCGTGAAACGGTGCGAGGCCTACTGCGCGCGTACAAGTTTCTTGCCAAGGTCGCCAGCCGGGGCAGCCTGGTCGTCTTCGTCGGCACGAAACGGCAGGCCAAGGAAGCCATCGAACGCGAATCCGCACGCTGCAAGATGCCGTACGTCAATGAGCGCTGGCTGGGCGGCACGCTGACCAACTACCGCACCATTCGCGAGCGATTGAAACGGCTTACCGAACTCGAAGGCATGTGGCTGGCCCACGGCGAGAAGGCGGAGCGCGTCGATCTCGTTTCCTATATGAAGACGATGCACGCCGAGACCGGCCGGCTCGATCTCGCCAAGGCGCCGGAGACGGCACTCATCCGCACTTATTCGAAGAAGATGGTCTCCACCCTGATCCGCGAATACACGAAGATCAATCGCAACTTGCAGGGCATCCGCGAGATGAATCGCCTGCCCGATGCGATGGTCATTGTCGATCCGCATCGCGAGGAGATCGCCGTCAAGGAAGCGCAGCGCATGGGCGTGACCACGGTTTCGCTGATCGACACCGATAGCGATCCCGACGTCGTCGATCTGCCGATTCCTGGCAACGACGACAGCATCCGCTCGATCGAACTGATCCTGACGAAGCTGGCCGACGCAATCAACGAAGGCCGGGCGTCGCTGCCCCCGGAACCGGCACGCGGCGCGCGCGGCGCGAACCCGAAGACGCCGGCGCCGGTCGTTTCCTAGGTGAATCAAAATCATTAACCACAGAGGCACAGAGTCACAGAGAAGAGTTTTGGGTAGTGAATAGACGGATCAACCCTCCTCGTCTTCTCTGTGTCCTTTGAGTCTCTGTGGTTAATCTTCTTTTAGCCCTTGACATCCCGCATGGGCTTGGACATTCGTGGGAAGGAATCATTCATGGCCATTACCGCGAACGATGTCAAGACGCTGCGTGGCCGCACCAACGCGCCGATGATGGAGTGCAAGACCGCCTTGACCGAGTCCGGCGGCGACATGGAAAAGGCTGTCGACTGGTTGCGCAAAAAGGCGGGCAGCAAGATCGGCAACTTCGCCGCCCGCGAAACGGCCGAGGGACGCGTCGGCATCTGTCTCGATACCTGCGGCGCCATCGTTGAGGTGCGCTGTGAAACGGCGCCGGTCTCCAAGACCGATCAGTTCATCCAGTTGACCACCGAGATTGCCAAGCAAATCGCCGCAAAGAATCCGGCCAACGTGGAAGATCTGCTCGCGCAGGCCAGCGTCGCTCATCCCGGCAGGACCATCGCCGACCGCGTCATGGATGTGTTCGCGATCTTGCGCGAGAACATCCGCGTACACCGCTTCACGCGCCTGTGCGGCCTCGTAGGCGAGTACGTCCATCACGACGGCTCAGTCGGCGTGCTGCTGCTTGTCGAGGGAGCCAAGGCCGATCCGCAAGTGTTGCGCGACGTGTGCATGCACATCACCGCCCGCAACCCCGTGTCGGCGACCAAGGAGGACGTACCGGCCGACAAGCTTGCCAAGGAGACCGAGATCGCCCGCGAGCAGACCACGGGCGATCCCAAGAACAAGAGCAAGCCCGCCAACATCATCGAGAAGATCATCGAAGGCAAAATGAAAACCTGGCTGGCCGACAACGTCCTGCTCGAACAGCCGTTCGTCAAGGACGATACGAAGACCGTGGGCCAACTGCTGTCTGCCAGCGGGCTCAAGCTGGTCAAGTTTGTGCGGTATAAGGTCGGTGAGATTAGTTGACGTATTTCTTCGTTTAGCGCCCGCTTGACGCCGCGCGGGCGCTAAACGAGGACAACGTTTTCAGGTCGCCAGCGATTTCTTGGGGCCGCGCCCGCGCATCTCGGCACGGGTGACGTCCAGCGCGTTCAGGAAATGGTTGTACACATCGCGAATGAAAATCTCCTCGTTGAAGATCTCCAGCTCGCGCACCTGGGCAATGCGCCTCTTGCTTTCGTCGAGCAAATCGTGAATCGCTGGCATCTGGAAGAGATTCAGCACGGGCCGTAGCGCCTGCAGCGACTGATCGCGATCCAGATTCAGGAATAACTCGAAGAACGATTTGAACAGGCCGTAGTGGGCGGCTTCGTCCACCGACACGAACTGGAGGATCTTCTCTAGGGCCGGGTCGCCTCCCTTGGCCTGCACACGCTGGCGCAGGTTGCGGTAGTTCAAAAAGGTCGCGTGCTCCTGGACCATCGCGTAGGCGAGCATGCCGAGAGGGCATTCGTGCGGCAGGTTCCACTCGCGCGCGAATACCTTCTTCTCCATGTCGAACATGTATTCTTCGGTGCGACTGCCGGAGCGCAGCAGCCAATCGCTCAAGACCAGCGAATGTTTCGATTCCTCATAACCCCAGTTGGCGTAAAACCAGGTCCGTCCGCGGCTATGCCGAACGACGGGCAGCACCTTTGATACGTAATCCGGCAGGTACAATTCCACGCAGCAAAAGGTCTCGACGACGTCGGCAATGGCGGGATCCAGGTTCGGGTTGCACTTGTCCCAGGGGATGTCGTCGCGCACTCGCCAGCGCCGCTTGCGCTCGGCGGTGTCGAAGAAATCGCGATAAAGACGCCACAATGCGCCTTCCAGTTCAGGGCAAACTAACGCGTCGGCTGAGGTCATGCTCAGGGTCCCTGGTGGTCCGGTAATCGTCGCAGCCTTGCGGGTGCCGCCAGAAACACGATGGCGGCGGATTGAAGAGCGGCAGACATTCTTATCATTTCGAAACGATTTGGCCAGTGATTTTCGGCGCCGGCCGCGGATGTGGCGTCTGATTCCGCCACTACACCATGCATAATCAGCTCACGCAAAGGCGCAAACGGAATGGAAAAACTGAAATGGTCCGAGCGGTTGGAATAGTCGCCCTACACTGATTAGCTTGGCGGCAACACCTTTGCGGCTTTGCGCCTTTGCGTGAGGCGCATTCTTGCTTGTGTTATTTTCACGCCGCCACGGGCATTCGCTGCTCGAAGAGATGGCGTTCCAGAAACGACAGGACCAAGTCGCGATAGAGGGCGCCGCCGTGCTCGCAGATATCGGCATGGCCCGTATCGGGGATGGCGTGAAACTCGCCGGCCCCGCCAACCTTGTCGGCCAGGGCCAGGACTTCGTGCGGCGGCGCATGCGGGTCGTCACTACCGGTGAGCAGCAGCACCGGGCGCGGAGCCAAAAGGCCCACATGGTCGATCGGCGCGATCTCTTGCACGCGCGCAGCCAGACGCCGTTCGACAAACCAGATGATGCCACGCCGAAAATGCTGAAACCACGCCGGGAACCCACAGCCGACACGATTCTGAAAAGCGCGATCCAGGTCGTGATACAGGCTTTCGAGGATGATCGCATCGAACGCGTGCGCCGATTTTCCCGCAAAGCAAAGCGCGGCCGCTCCCATCGAGACTCCCAGGGCGGCGCACGGTCGGCTGGGCCAGCGCGCCTGGATCAACTCGGCAACAGCCTGGATGTCGTGCCGTTCATGATAGCCGAAACTCGTCACCGCGCCGCCGCTTTCACCGTGGGCGCGATGATCGAAGGCAACACAGCGATATCCGGCCGATGCCAGAAGAACGAACCGGTCCATCAGCGTAGCGCGGTGCCCGCGCAAGCCGTGGAAGAGCGCCACGGTCGCTCGCGGCCGCGCCGGGGCGAGCGCCCAGCCCTGCAAAATAATCCCGTCAACGGTGGTGCACTGGATCGCTTCGATTTGAACGCCGGTCAATTGCTCCGGCAGCGGCACCAGCGCAGGCGAACAGCGCGTCAACCAGCGCGACACCGCATACGCGACCGCTAGGTAACCGATGCCGGTGGCGGCGGTCGCGCGGGGCCAGAGTTCGTCGAACCAATTGCTTGAGGGTGAGTGTGTCATTGGTCCGTGGTCCGTAGTCAGTGGTTCGTGGATTGCGGCTTGCAGCACATGACTATTGGGCTTTCGGCGACGGACAACGGACTACGGACCATCCACCAAATCGCCAGAACGAGTAGCACGGCGGCGAGGCTGACGCCGAACATGGCGGATTCGCCCCAGAGATCGCGGGCCTTGCCCATGATGGCCGCGCCGGCCTGGCTGCCGACGCATTCGATTGCCAGGTACCAGGCATACGCGCGGGCCAGTCCGCTTTCCGGCATGTTGTCGCTCAATCGCGATAGACCCAAGGGATACATCGCCCCGGTGCATGCGCCGAAGCAGAACAGGGCGAGCGCCAGCCACAGCGAGCCAGTCAACCACGGGATGCCCAGGAGCCCGAGCGCGACCACGGCATAGCAGCATAGCAAGATCGGCGTCTTGCCATGGCGATCCGCCAGCCAGGACACCGGGACCTGAAAGAGGATGACGCCGACCATCATCACGCCCATGAGCATCCCCGCCATGTCGGCGCTGAAGCCGCGCGACACGAGGAAGAGCGAGAGGAACGCCAGCATCCCCCCTTCGATGAAGCCCTGGCACCACGCGGTGCCGAAGCTGAGAAAGTTGCGCCGCAACCCGAGCGGCACGCGTTGGCCTGGCGCATCGGTCGCGGCCCGTGTCGGCAGGAAGACGGCCAGCGCCAGGCCGGCGACGATCGGCAGCACGGCGCCGAGGTAGAATGCCGACGTCTCCCCCGGCTGAAAGGTGGAGAGCCCCAGTCCGATGCCGAGCGCTCCGCCCAGCGTCAGAGAAACTCCGTAATACGCGAAGTTCTGGGTCTTTTTGTGCGGCACCGAATCGCGGCTGACAATCGTTTCGAGCGGCACGAGGCTGAGCGCGCCGGCGACGCCGTTGAGAAATCGGCAGAGATACCAGCCCCATTCGCCGCCGGCCCATGGGAAGGCCGCCAGGGTCACGCCGGCGAAGATCATGCCGAAGGTTGCGCAAGCCGTCGGCCCAAAGCGCCGCGTCAACGCAGGCACCCCGCACGACGCTGCCGCCAGACCGAAATAGTAGAAGGAATGACTCAGGCCGACGACCGTATCGCTGACGTCTTGCGCCTTGAGCCAATGAGTGACGACTTGCGAGCCGAGGCCAAAGCTGAATGCCCAAAGCCCGCTCGTTGTGCAAATCAACCAGATTGATCGCGCAGTCAGATTCACTGCCGGCGTCCTTGCATCTGGATGGAAAAAAGGAACCGTGATGGATGCGATTGGGGAAGTGCGCGCACGGTCCCTATTTATCCATCGGCGAATGGAGCCTATTTATTCGGCAAACTCGGGGCAAGGTCAAAAAAAAGGCCGGCCGCTTGTGGCTTGGCGCTCGTGGCGTGGTGTCGATCGGCGCGGATTTCTCTGTACGAATGCCAAGCCGCAAGCGGCTAATAGGGAATGTGGCCTTTGCGTCTGCGGGCGGAGACGGGTGGGAAAAGTTGGCCGCCGAACCAGCCGCCGACCATCGCGACGGTGATGATGCCGCTCTGGGTGAAGATGGCCGATTCGAGCGTGAACTTGGGGCCATTGATCTGCAGCCCGAGGACGATGGCGGCAGCCGCGATGCCGACGCACAGGCCTTGCTTCAAGCCGTTGCGCGTGGTGGCGCCGGCAAAGCCCGCGCCGACCAGCGCGACGAGGGCGGTAATCTCCAGGCTTACCAGCTGGGCTTGCAACTGCGATGAGATCGTCAACGTGCCGTTGCTGGCGCGGAGCAAGAAGTCAAGAGCCGCCTTGGACCAGACGACGCCGATCACGATCAAAAAAGCGCCGGCGGAGACGCGGCCAAGATAGACCTGCCCCGCAAACAGGTTGGCCAGCGATGAGCCGACCTGGGAGGCGATGACCGGAGTGGGCGTGGTGGTCCCCTCAAGTTCGGGAAGTTTCGGCGTTGGCCGCCAGATCAACACGCCCAGCGCGCCGCCCAGCGCGCCGGTGGCCAAATGGATGAGCGGAACCGCATAAACAAGGACGGCCGAGTAGAACTCACCCTTGAGGTCTTGCACGAAGAAGGAAATAATACCACTGGTGAAACCGACCAGAGCCCCGTAGATGATGCCGCGTGATTGCCCGGCGCCAGAGAGCACGCCCCCGATGAGCAAGCTGAAACCGAGAATCGCATGATGAATTACGATACCGAAAAGTGTGTCCCATGTGTCCGAGCCGTCGCCGCTGGCGAGGAAGCCGGCCGTCAGAACCCGTTGCAAGCCGTAGCTGAGCCCCTGGGCCAGGACCAGGCCGACGAGGATTTTCCCCCACGGCGTTTGCTGCCATTCCGACGATTCGTCGGCAACTGGCTTCGAGGGAGACGGCTCATTTTGCAGATTTTGCGCGTGATAGAGCAATACCACGTTGCAAAGCGGGCACACGCCGTTTTGCTCAAACAACTGCTTGCATTCTGGACAAACCAATGGCATGGTACGGGCCCTTCCACCGGGGTTCTCTTGGTCAGTCAAGAGTTCTCGGCAAGTTTAGGTTTTTTTTTTGCGATTCGCCGCCGATTCGCGTAGTTTTCATGGTAGGTGTGTGTTTTTACACCTCCGTTTGGCCGCTTGCGGCGTCGCACTACTACGCCGCAAGCGCCAAAACAGAAGGGATTCGCGTCATGCCATCAAGTTACATCCTCGCCATCGACCAGGGAACCACCAGTACGCGGGCGGCGATCTTTGACGAGCGGGGCCAAAGCCTGGCCAGCGCCGCTCTCGAGTTCCGTCAGCACTACCCGCAATCGGGCTGGGTCGAGCACGATCCGCTCGAGATCTGGCGCACGGTTGCCGACGTGGTGCCGCGCGCTCTGGCACAAGCAAAAATTGCGCCGGCCGACCTCGCGGCCATCGGCTTGACGAACCAGCGTGAAACCATTCTCCTCTGGGATCGCGCCACCGGCCAGCCCGTGACGCCTGCAATCGTGTGGCAAGATCGCCGCACCGCCGCCTTTTGCCGCGATCGACATGCCGATGAACCCTGGCTCTTCGAGCGGACAGGGTTGGTGCTCGATCCGTATTTCTCCGCGACCAAGATCCGCTGGCTTCTGGAGAAAGATGCCACGCTCAAAGCCCGCGCGGAAACCGGCCACCTGGCTGTCGGCACCATCGATAGCTGGCTGTTGTGGAACCTGACCGGCGGCAAGGTCCACGCGACTGATACCAGCAACGCCTCGCGCACCCTGCTCTTGAATCTGCACACCACGCGATGGGATAGGGAGTTGTGCGGATTCTTTGGCGTTCCCGAGGCGATCCTGCCCAGGGTGCAGCCCAGCGTGAGCAAGTTCGGCGTGACCGCCGCGCTGCCGTTTCTGCCGGCGGGCATCCCGATCACCGGTATCGCGGGGGACCAGCAGGCGGCCCTCTTCGGACAAGGAGGCTTCCGCGCCGGCGAGGCGAAATGCACCTATGGCACCGGGGCGTTCTTTCTGTCCCACACCGGCACGAAGCCGATTCACTCCAAGCATCGGCTGCTCAGCAGTCTGGCGGCGATGACCGATGAGACGCCGCAGTATGTCCTCGAAGGCAGCGTCTTCATCGCCGGGGCCGCGGTGCAATGGCTGCGAGATGGCTTGCACTTGATTGCGCAATCGAGCGACAGCGAAGCGCTCGCGGCCCAATCGGCGCCGGAGGAGCCGATCCTGCTCGTGCCTGGCTTCGTCGGGCTTGGAGCGCCGCACTGGGTTCCGGAGGCGCGCGGCGTGCTGTTCGGGCTGACGCGCAACACGTCGCCGGCTGATCTGGCACGGGCGGCGCTGGAAGGGGTTGCCTTGCAGGTCGTCGATCTGATCGACGCCGCGGACCGAGACACGCAGACGCCGTTGCAAACCTTGCGCGTGGACGGCGGCATGGCCCGCAACGGGTGGTTCCTGCAACGCCAGGCAGACCTGCTAGGCCTGCCGGTGTTGCCCGCGCTCGAAAGTGAAACGACAGCCCTCGGCGCCGCCTTGTTGGCCGGCCTGCAAGTCGGCGTTTGGCCCGATCTCGAATCGCTGCGTAAACTAATGCAGTCGAGCCAGCCCATCGCGCCGAAGATGGATACGGAGCGCCGGCGCAAACAACTGGCGCAATGGCGCCGCGCCGTGCAGGCGGTGATTGCCTTCTATCGCGAACGCGATATCTAATGCAGCTTGCGGCGTAGCATCCGCTCTGCTACGCCGCAAGCGGCAAGTTGGAGTACCAATGCTAACCCGCGAAATCTTACGCCAGGTCCGCCGCCTGCAACTGCGGGCGCGGCGCGCCGTCGAGGATCCGCTCGGCGGGGCGTATCGCAGCGTCTTCAAGGGCGCCGGCATCGCCTTCGAGGAAGTTCGCGAATATCAGCCCGGCGACGAGATTCGCTCGATCGACTGGAACGTGACGGCCCGCATGGGGCATCCTTTCATCAAACGCTATATCGAGGAACGCGAGTTGACCGTGCTCTTCCTGATGGATGCAAGCGCCAGCATGACGCTGGGCAGTATCGATCAGACCAAGCGCGAGGTGGTCGCCGAAATCGCCGCCTTGCTCGCTTTGTGTGCCGTCAGCAATAATGACAAGGTCGGGCTGCTGCTGGTCACCGGCGCCGTCGAACGCTTTGTGCCGCCGCGCAAGGGGCCGCGGCACGCCCTTCGGCTCATCCGAGACCTGTTCGTGCACGCGCCGCGTGATCCGGGCACGAACTTGCGCGTAGGACTGGACTTTCTCAACAAGATTCTGAAACGCCGGACCCTGGTATTCGTGTTCAGCGATTTCCTCGACGAAGGCTACGAGAAGGCGATGCAGCGGACGGCGCGCCGGCACGACGTCATCGCTGTCACCATCCGCGACCCTCGCGAGGAATCGTTGCCGGACGTGGGTCTCTTGGAAATCCAAGACGCCGAGACAGGCCAAAGCGTGCTGGTGGATACCGCGCGCGCTGAGTTCCGGCAAGCGATGCAGGCGAATCTTGAGCGGCGCCAGGATGCCTTTCGGCAATGGACGCGTGCGCACCGAATCGATGTGTTGGCGGCGTCAACCGCCGGCCGGCATCTTGATGAGTTGATGCGGTTTTTCGAAAAGCGCGAGCGGCGGTTGAGGCATTCATGAATCGATTTGGTTTGGTGTTGATTGCCGGCTTCGTCGTCGCGGGCCAACCGTGCAGCGCCGGCGTCATCACGCAGACCAAGGGTGCCGCGTCGATCGACATTCGCTGGGACGCAGCGGACGGCAAGCTCGAACTGGCCGATCTGATCGCGGTGACGTTGACGGTGGAAGGGGCCAAGCCCTTGGCGACGCCGACAGCGCTGCTTGAATTGGGCGACGACGCAGCCTGGCAACTCGTGCAGCGCTCCAAGGCATCGCTTGAAACCGCCGGCCCCCAGCGCGAAAAGTGGCGCCTGACCTACCGATTTGCACCGCGTGAACCGGGCAAGATCGCGTTCGCCTTTCCCGATGTCAAATACCGCGACGAACTTGGCACAGAGCAGACGGCATCCTGGGATCCCGTGTGGTTCGAGGTCAAAACGCCGACCGCGGGCGAGTTGCGCGACATCACTGCCGTTGAGGCCCCGCCACCGATCGTGGCGGCCGATTATTCTGCGTGGATCTGGTCCGCCGTTGTTGCCACGGCGTTGTTCTTGATCGCGCTTGCGGTCGGGTTGCGCCAATTTTTCCGTTCCGTTCCGTCGCCGACACCCGCGCAGGTTGCGCTGGCTGCCTGGGAGCGCCTGCTCGCCAAGAAACTGCCCGAAAATGGCCGCGCCGAGCGATTCATCACACTGTTGACGTTGCTGGTGCGCCGCTATCTCGAACGTCAATTCTCGCTCCCCGCGCGTCGCCGCACCACACCGGAGTTCTTACAGCAACTCGAAGCGTGTCCGCTGCTGACGTTGGAGGAGAAACGCTTTTTAGGGAGCTTCCTGGAGCAGTGCGATGCGGTCAAGTTTGCCAAATCCGCAATGTCCGCCGACGAATGCCAGGGGTTGGCAGGCACCGTTCGGCAATTCTTTCAACGCCGAGCGGGTGGCAACGTTTAGCCCGAATTATTCACCACAGAGGCACAGAGAACACAGAGAAAACCAATTGGGTGTGACCGGCATTCCGCGGGTCGGAATTGCAGATGGGTCCAACACAGTAGGTCAGCAATTCTCGTGGCATCTCGAGGCCAGCGCGGAACTGCTTGATGAATAGGGAGTTGCGCGGCTGCAGCGACGCGACAAATGGGTGTATGAGTATCCCTCGATAATCCCAACCAACCTTGACTTCCGCAGAGTTGGCAAAAAATGGGATTTGCGGCATGCCGGTCACACCCAAACCAATTGGAGTACTGAGTTGCGGCGATATCCTGCCTTGATATACGCGGACTTAGTGTATTCTACCTGCTGCCTCTCTTCTCGGTGCTCTCTGTGCCTCTGTGGTTAGAATCTTCCGTATTGAATGATCCGCGTTAGCTGCACGCCTTCGGCGCGTGCGGCATAAACTGGTCAAGCGCGCGAAACATTTCCGATCGAGAAATTTGGCCAATCTGGTGAAGTTCTCCGCTGCTTCTTGCCGAACTATGCTGTGTCAAGGTCGCAAACGAGGAAAAATAAGTAAAATGCCCGATCCCTTGTCAGCTTGCGATCCAGCCAACCTCGAGTCTATCCATCCATCACCAATCCGGTCCAAAGTCTCAGGGGGTGACGATCCCGCTGGGCCCGTTTCGGAGGAGTCATGCGCATGAATCAGATCAATCCCGCGTATGTGGCCGTCTTCTTGCTGTGCGCCATGGGCGTATGGGGGTGCAGCCAGCAAAAGACAGGGGCGATCGCCGCCAAGATCAACGAGCTGGAAGCCCGCTATGCCAAGCTGGAAGATGACTACCGCACCTTGCACGCGAGCAACGAACAGAATCGCAAGAAATTGACCCAAATCGAGGCACAGCGCGTTACCCTGGAAGGTGAGAAGAGCGACCTGACGCAGCAAGTGAAAACGGTCGGCACCGAACGCGACATGATTCGCAAGCAACTCACCCAGCGGATTCAAGAACGCGATGTGGCCCAGACCAATCTCAGCCAATTCGGCAGGGAACTGCAAAATCTGGCGGGCCGCGTCGAAGCGGCAGTGAACAATCCTTCAGGGAATTCTATTTCTTCAATCATTCCGGCCTCAAGGCGGAACGAGTGAGCTGTGTCGGATCCTTGGCAACAAACGCAGCGACACAAGCCCGCGAGAACGGAGTTCTCGCGGGCTTTTTTGCGCCCCTGCTACCGGGCCCGCTCCTGTTTTCTCAAATCCGAAATCCGAAATCCGAATCTCGAAATCCAAAACAAATCCGAAGCACGAAACGAAAAACGGAACCGGCATGCCGATCCCGTTTGGGATTTCGTTATTCGAATTTGTTTCGGATTTCGAGATTCGGATTTCGGGTTTTCCTATTGCCCATCCCGCTCGATCCACCACACCGCCCGCTGGCGCAGATCGCGGGCGATGCGCCGGTATTCGCGATCCATGAGCTCGCCTTCCAGCTTGCGGCGGATTTCCTTTTGCACGGCATCGTCCAGCAGCCTTTGGCCCTTGTACTCGCGCTTCGTCACCCGAATCAGATGGACCCCCGTCGAAATCAGGATGACCGGGCCGATCTCCCCATCGCGCAGCTTGAACAGTGCGTCTTCGACTTCCGCGGGTTTGATCTCGCCGCGCCGGCTGCCGATGCCCTCGCAATTCTGCACCTTCCGGTCGTCATAGACCATGAGCCGATTGAAATCGTCCTGGGTTCGGCACCTGTTGACCAGTTCCTCGGCAAACCGCCTGGCGTCCTCGAGGGTCGGCAGGTTGGCGCCGGTCGGGATGAAGATGTCTTGCCAGGCGACCTTGTCTTCTGACCTGTAATCTTCCAGGTGGGCCTCGTAGTGTTCGCGAATTTGTGTCAACGTGATGAGCGATTGCACGGTCGGCATGATCCGGCTGCGGGCATAGATCGCCGAGATCGTGTTGCGCTCCATCATGCGCCGGGCCGTTGGTTCGAGCCGGCGGATGTCGTCTTCCGGCACATTCGCAGCCCTCATCCTCTGCACAGATCGGTCGAGATCCTTTTCGACCTCATCCTTCATCTTGTCGAGCGCGCGGGGGTTGGCTTTTTCGAGTTTCTTGACGGCGTCCTGGAACATCAACTCCTGGTCGATGAGATTATCGATGACGCTGTTCATAAGCTTGGCCATTTCCTCGGAAGCCTGCGGCTCTGGCAGAGACTGAACGCGGCGTAGGTCGGGACCTGCCAGCGCCTGCATCACCTCGTCCTCGAAAATCGGCCGGCCATTCACCCAGGCGCGCACTTTGACTCGCAAGCTTCCACGGCTGGCAAAGCTCGTTTGCACCGCGCCGCTCCCGGTCGGCGGTGCCGTGGTTGTTGATTCGCCAAAGCCGGCCGGCTTTTTCAATTGGACAGCCGGGACGTCTTGCATCTGCGGTCGGGCCACGCGTTCCGGCACGCTCAGGTTTGCCGCCAGCGATTGCCGAGGTTCGGCATACTCTGGGAGGCTCACGCAGCCGGAGAGCATCCAGCCGCCCAAGGCCATCACTCCGACGCCGAGCCATTGTCGTTGCCGACCCATACCGCCTCCTGTTTGCCGCTTGCGATTTAGCGATCGCGATTCCCGCGCGAGCGCCAAGCCGCAAGCGGTTTTGTCTGATTGTCACGAGTTATACCGGCCGATCCGGCAAACACAAGAGATGTTTGATGGTCGCAAAGAGCTTGAGCGGCTCGTACTCCTCGGGGCGCAGGCGAAAATAGGCGCTCTGGGCATCGGCGATGCGCAATCGGCTGGCGGCGCGGTTCGCCAGTCGCTCCACCTTGCGCGGATGACGGTATTCCAGCACCAGATCGACCGACCCAATCGCCGTGATCGGCTGTGCCTCGACGCTGCCTTCGGGATGCTGCCACTTGCCTTCAAGGTGAAGCCCGGCAATCTGCCAATGACTCGCCAGAATCCGCAGTTCCGCCAAACGCAACAGCCACTCGACTGGCTTGGGGATCGGCCCGTAGCGATCGCGCAGCTCCTGCCGAAAGTCGTCGAGATGATCCAGCTTGCGAATGCGCGATAGCCGCCGATACACCTCGATCTTCAGTTTCTGTCCCGGCACATAATCACGTGGCAATACCGCGTACCACGGCAGGTCGATGGTCACTTCCAGGTGCGTCTTGACCGGGAGATTCTTCAGGCTGCGCACGGCGTTTTCGAGCAGGCTGCAATACAGTTCGTAGCCAATGGCGGCGATGTGCCCGCTCTGCTGCGTGCCGAGGATGTTGCCCGCCCCGCGGATTTCCAGGTCGCGCATGGCAATCTTGAACCCGGCGCCGAGTTCGCTGAACTCCTCGATCGCCTTGAGCCGTTTCGACGCGTTCGGCGTGATGTCGCGATTGGCGTCAAGTAGCAGGTAGGCGTAGGCGCGGTGCTTGTACCGCCCTACCCTGCCGCGCAATTGATGCAAATCCGCCAGGCCATAGTTCTCGGCTTGATTGATAAACATGGTGTTCGCGTTGGGAATGTCGAGGCCGCTTTCGATGATCGTCGTCGCCACCAGGATGTCCGCTTGCTTCTGCACGAACTTGACCATCGCGTCTTCCAGTTCGTGCTCGTTCATCTGCCCATGTCCGACGACGATGCGCGCTTCCGGTACGATCTGCTGCACCTGTCCAGCGATTTCGTGGATGTTGTGCACTCGATTGTGGACGAAGTAAATCTGCCCCTCGCGATTGAGTTCGCGCATGATGGCGTGCCGAATGAGCTGCGGATCGAAGCGGACGATGCGCGTCTCGATGGCGAGCCGGCCTTGCGGCGCCGTCTCCAGATTGCTGATGTCGCGAATGCCCAGGAGCGACAGATGCAGCGTGCGCGGGATCGGCGTCGCCGTCAGCGTCAACACATCCACGGTTTGCCGCAGCTTTTTCAAACGCTCCTTGTGCTCGACGCCAAAGCGTTGCTCCTCGTCGATGATGACCAGGCCGAGTTCCTTGAAGTGGACATCGTTGGAGACGATGCGGTGGGTGCCGATGATGATGTCGATCGAGCCGTCTTCCAGACGTTTCAGGATGCGTTTCTGCTCGGCCCCGCTGCGAAATCGACTGATGACGTCGATTTCAAACGGATACTCTGCCATGCGCTGCGAGAACGTGCGATAGTGCTGCTCCGCCAAGACGGTCGTCGGCACGAGGATGGCGACCTGTTTGCCGTTGTCGATCGCCTTGAACGCAGCCCGCATGGCCAGTTCGGTCTTGCCATAGCCGACATCGCCGCAGATGAGGCGATCCATGGGCCGGGCCTTTTCCATGTCGCGCTTGATCTCGATGATGGTGGTGAGCTGATCGGGCGTTTCCTCGTAGGGAAAGGCCGCGTCGAACTCGCGTTGCCAATCGCTGTCGGGCGGAAAGGCGACGCCGGGCTTCGACTCGCGCATTGCTTGCAGCTCCAGCATTTCGCTGGCGAGATCGAGCACGGCGGACTGGACGCGGTCCTTCTTGTTCTTCCAGGAGGTGCCGCCAAGGGTGGAGAGTTGTGGATCGGACTTGGCGCCGCCGACGTATTTCTGCACCAGATCAATCTTGGACGCCGGGACGTAAACGCGCGTGCCGCCGCCGAATTCGAGGATCAGATGCTCCTCGGTCTGCCCGTTCTTCTCAAGCAGGTGCATACCGCGATAGCGAGCGATGCCATGGCTCAGGTGGACGACGAGGTCGTCCTCCTGCAATTCGAGGAAGCTGTCGATGGCCCGCGATTCCAGCTGCCGCCGCGGCAGCACGGTGTGCACCTGCTCACGATGGAAGAGTTCGTGATCGCCGAGGACGACTACGGAAGACAAGGAGACAGGGAGACAAGGAGACAAGGAGACTGAATCGGCCCCATCTTTCTCCTTGTCTCCGCCCGCGAGAATCAGCCGAAACCCCGCGTGGACGTATCCCGTCACCAGCCGCAACCGGCCAGCTTGCGCGAGCTTGCCTTGCGCCAACACGTCGCCCAGGCGCTTCATTTCGGCGTCATTGTGGCACGCGATCAGAACGACATCGTCGGCCGCGGCGATGTCGAGTTCGTCGCGGACCTTGGTGACGTCGCCGCTGAAACGCTCGACCGATTCGACGCGCAGGTGATAGGTGGTTTCAGCCGTAGCGATCGGCAACGCAGACAAGCGGATGCTCGGAAACTGCACGAGCTGCTTGAACACGCCCTGAGCCGAGAACAAGCCGGTGATGTCCGCGGTGCGGTCGAGGTAGTGCTTCGCCTGCTCTTCGAGGTCGCCCAATTCGACCAGCATCGTCCACGCCTTCGGCGGCAGATAGTCGCACAGGTTGCCGCGGAGCATCTCGTGGCCTGGCGTGTGCCTTCCCTGGGCCGTGATCTCGATGGCCTCGACGTCGCCGAGGCTGCGCTGGGTTTCGGGTGAGAACTGGCGGATCGATTCGATCTCGTTGCCAAAGAATTCGAGACGAAACGGCGCCTCCGCATCGGGCGAATAGACGTCGAGGATGCCCCCGCGCTGGCTGAACTCGCCGGGGATTTCGATCGCCTCCATGCGTTGAAAGCCCTGCTCGATCAGCCAGGCGACGATCGATTCAATGGCGATGTCTTGCCCGACGCGCAGCCGTTTGCGGTGCTTGGCAAGCTGCTCACGGTTCGGCACGGGCTGAAGCAGCGCCTGGATGGTGGTCAGCAGCAGCTTGGGCGGATGATCGCCTTCGAGTTGCCGCAAGACGCGCAGTCGTTTGCCGCCGATTTCATCGAGCACCGTGTCGACGGTCGGCAAAGCGTCCCAGGCGGGGAAAGTGACGGCGCGGAGGCCGCTGAAGCTGAGCAGGTCCTCGTCCCAGGCATCGAGATCGCGCGGATGGGCCAGGACTATGAGCAGCGTCGCCGGCGTCTGCAACCCAAGCGCTCCGGCAACGAAGGACGCGGAGGAATTCCAGGCGCCATCGACAGTGGCCGCCTGCCCGCTCTGAAGTGCGCGCACAAGCGCAGAGTATCCCTCGGTCCCTTCGAGCCAACGAGGGAGTTCTTGCAAGCGGCCAGGCAGCGCGCCGGTCGCGGGGGCATCGGACATGTGGGTATTGTAACGATTGCATTCGATATAAAGAAAGATGAGATCGACAAACCCCAGTCATGCACCCTTCCCATGGATTTCACCGCTCAAAAACACGAAGCCCTGCTCGGCTACCTGCGCCGCCACGTGGACGGCGAGGTGCGCTTCGATGCCGTCACGCGCCAGCTTTATTCGACCGACGCCAGCATCTACCAGATCGAACCGGTCGGCGTCGTCATTCCGAAGACCGCGGCAGCGCTGCAAACTGCCGTGCAGATCGCCCTAGAGATGCACATCCCCATCGTCCCGCGCGGCGGCGGTACGAGCCTGTCCGGGCAGTCGATCGGCGCCGGCATTGTCCTCGATTGCAGCAAGCATCTGAATAACATCCTCGACATCGACCCCGCCCTGGAAATCGCCCGCGTGCAGCCTGGCGTCATCCTCGATCAGCTCAATCGCGCGCTGGCTCCGCACGACCTGATGTTTGGCCCCGATGTCGCGACGGCCAGCCGAGCCAACCTCGGCGGCATGATCGGCAACAACTCGGCCGGCTCACACTCCATCGTCCATGGCAAGACCATCGATCATGTCCGCAAGCTCCGCGTACTCCTCAGCGACGGCCAACCTCACGACCTCGGGCCCCTGTCCGCCGCCGATTGGCAACTCCAGGACCAACGCACGTTTCTTGGCCAACTGCATCATCAAGTGAGGCAGATCGTCAACGAAGCCGCGCCGGAGATCCAGCGCCGCTTCCCGCGCATTCTGCGGCGCGTCAGCGGCTACAACCTCGATGTCCTCGTGAACGGCAAGCCCCGGGGTGAGGTACTCCGAACCCCGGGGTTCGGAGTACCTCACCCCGGGGCTTCCGGCCTGCACCACCTCCTCGTCGGCAGCGAAGGCACGCTCGGGGTCATCCTCGAAGCCGAGCTGAATGTTGTGCCGAGGCCGAAGGTCGTCGGCCTGCTCATCCCGCAGTTTTCGAGCCTGGCCGCTGCCATGGACGCACTCGCGGTATGCCTCGAGATGCAGCCGAGCGCCATCGAGCTGATGGATCAAATGCTGATCGCGCTGGCACGGAACAATCTGTCGCTGCGGAATACGATGGCCGACCTGACCGGAACGCCCGCAGCGCTCTTCATGGTCGAATTCAGCGGCGACGATTTCCGATATGTCACCGATCGCATCAAGAAACTGCAAACGAAGTTGCAAGGCATGCCCGGGCTGATCGCGACCCTGCCCGCCATCGAAGCATCGCAACGGCAGGCTCTCTGGAACCTGCGCAACGCCGCCATGCCGCTCTTGCTCGGCACGCTCGGCGACCGCAAGCCCGTCACGTTCATCGAGGACACCGCGGTCGCCCCCGAACATCTGCCTCGCTATGTGGCCCGCTTCCGCGAGATCTTGAAGAAGCACGGCACCGACGGCACGTTTTACGGTCACGCCAGCGTTGGCTGCTTGCACATCCGGCCCGTCTTGAACATCAAGGATCCGAACGACGTCGCGCGCATGCGCCGCATCACCGAGGAGGTCACCGACCTCGTCCTGGAATTCGACGGCAGCCTTTCCGGCGAGCACGGCGACGGCCTGGCCCGCAGCGAATGGAATCGCAAGATGTTCGGCGACGTCGTCTACGATGCCTTCTGCAAGGTCAAGCATGCCTTCGATCCGGACAATCTCTTCAATCCCGGCAAGATCGTCCACGCCCCGCCGATGACGGAGAACCTGCGCTACGACCCAGGCTATCAACCGGCCGAGCCGGCGACGCTTTTCGATTACAGCAAGCAAGAAGGCTTTGCCCGCTCGATCGAAAACTGCAACGGCGCCGGCGTTTGCCGCAAGCTGCAAGGTGGCACCATGTGCCCGTCCTTCCGCGCCACCCGCGACGAGAAAGACAGCACGCGCGGTCGAGCGAACATCCTTCGTTTGGCGCTCGTCAACGAACGTCCCATGCAGGCGTTGGCCAGCGACGAAGTAAACGCCGTCCTTGATCTTTGCCTGATGTGCAAGGCGTGCAAATCGGAATGTCCCAGCAACGTCGATTTGGCCAAGCTGAAAGCCGAGGTGACGCACCTGCGTTACCAGGATCGCGCCCGGCCGATCCTGCATCGGATGCTGCGCGGACTTCATCGCCTGAATCGCTGGGGTTCGCTCGCCGCCCCGCTGGTCAATCTGATGCAAGGCAATCGTCTGGCGCGGTGGATGCTGCACCATTTCGTCGGCATCGACCGCCGCCGCAGTCTGCCGGCTCTCCACTTCGACCACTTCCGCCGCTGGTTCGCCCGCCGGCAAGCACGCGGCAGCGCCGCCTTGATCCCACCGCTCGGCAATGTCTTATTGCTGGATGACTGTTTCACGACCTACAACGAACCCGCCATCGGCCAGGCGGCAGTGCGAGTTCTCGAAGCCGCGGGCTACGGCGTCGAACTGGCGGGCCTCGCGTGTTGTGGCCGCACGCTCATCAGCAAGGGCTATCTGTCCGATGCGCGCCAGCTGATCCAGGAGCAAGCCCCGCGCCTGGCCACGCGCATCGCCTCCGGAATGCCAATCCTGGGTCTGGAGCCAAGCTGCCTGTTGACGCTGGTCGATGAATGGCCTGAGCTGGTCCCCGGTTCGGCGACTGCCGCAATCGCGAAGGCCGCCCAGCTGGCAGACGGCTGGCTTGCCGACCAAGTCCGCCTCGGCCGGGCTCAGCTGAAACTCGCCACTCACCACTCACCACTCACCACTCACCAAGCCCTGCTCCATGGCCACTGCCATCAAAAAGCCCTCGTCGGCATGGGCGGCACCGTGGCGCTGCTCAAGCTGATCCCTGGACTCGACGTCCGCGTCCTCGACACAGGTTGTTGCGGCATGGCCGGTTCGTTCGGCTTTGAAACGGAGCACTACGACCTCAGCGTCCAGATCGCTCAACTCGACCTGCTCCCCGCGCTGGCGAAACAGCCCGACGCAATCGTGGTTGCGCCGGGGACATCGTGCCGGCATCAAATCCACGATCTCGACGGCCGACGCGCGCTGCATCCCCTCGAGTTGCTGGCGGCGGCGCTGGAATCTTAGCCGCTTGCGGCTTCGCATTGGCGCAGCGCCTTGCGAACGCAAAGTCGCAAGCGGCAAACTGATTGCGAAGTCTCCGGCCCATTGGTAGGATATCCAGTGAAGCGATACCCCCACCTGGAGCGATGAAGCCGTCATGCGCGACGTGTTATCGTGGTCGTTCCCCATCGGCCAACTGTTCGGCATTGCCATCCGCGTGCACTTCTTGTTGCCGTTCGTGATGGTCGGACTAGTCGGCCGCGTGGCCATGGACAAGGAATTCCCCGCCGGCACCTGGCAGGATGCGACCACGCTGGTCGTGTTCAAGTTTTTCATCATCCTCTTGCACGAGTTTGGGCATTGTTTCGCCGCCCACGCCATGGACGGCGAGTCCGACGAGATTCTCATGTGGCCCCTGGGCGGCCTGGCGTACTGTCGATCGTTGCCGCATGCGCCGTTTGCGCACTTCGTCTTCGCCCTGGGGGGGCCGCTCGTCAATGTCTCTCTCTGTCTCATCGTGGGTTTTGTCCTCTACTTCGCCTTCGACTGTTTACCCCCGCTAAATCCGTTTTGGTATCCCTATCGAATTGAAGCCAACTCGATCACGGTCCACGCCTGGACCTGGAACCCATGGCCCCTGGTGCTGGAAGATAGACTCCACGTGATCCTCCTGATGCGGTTTTTCTGGATGAATTGGATCCTGCTGTTGTTCAACACGCTGCTGATCGGCATTCCGTTTGACGGCGGCCGCATGTTGCAGGCGGCGCTCTGGCCCAAACTCGGTCACTATCCGGCGACCAAGATCGCCATCTACGGCGGCTTCGCCTGCATGGTCGTCGTCGGCCTTTATTCCGTCATCTACCGCGATCCGATGATGGCGTTCCTGGCCGTCTTCATCTTCATGGCGTGCGCCCAGGAGTATGACATTCTCGAAAGAGCGACCGAGGACGCCCTCTTCGGCTACGATTTCTCGCAAGGGTACACCAGCCTCGAAAAGGACGAGCCGCCGCCCCCCGCGCCCAAAAAGCAAAACTTCATCCAGCGCTGGCTCGCCCAGCGCGCCGCCATGAAGGAGCAACGCGAACAAGAGCAGCGCGAGGCCGACGACCGCCGCATGGATGAGCTCTTGCAAAAAATCAAGAAGTTCGGCAAAGGATCACTGACCGACGAGGAGGACCGCTTCCTCAAGCGCGTGTCGGATCGCTTCAAGAACAAGCCCTAATGTCAGAGCCGGAAGCGTAAGCGACGAACCGAACCGACCGTCGCTTACGCTTCCAGCTCTGAAGGCGCTTTTATGATCTCCCTTCGCCATTTCCTGTCGCGCCGCTGGCTGCTCGCCTTCCTCGGCGTCGCCGCGCTGCTATTCGGCCTCGCGATGCTGCACCCCTATCCCCGGCAATCGCTGTTCGGGCCAAAGATTGACGGTGTGCCATGGTGTGTTTGGGAAGACAAGATTCGCCGCAGTGTCGTTCCCGACTGGGAGAAGGGTTGGACGCTCCGCTTTCTTGACCAAATCGGTTTGCTAAAAGACTCGAGGCTCCCGGATATTCCGGAACTTCTGCCTGTCTATCTTCACCTCGCCAACGATGACCACATAGAAGTGCGACGGCGGGCATTGGATCTGGACCGTCGGGTCTTGAGAGAGGAGTATTGGCGTTGGTCCGAAGAGGATGAGGCCAAGATTCTTCCGGTGATGCGAGAACATCTGCGGGACGACGATCCTATTTGCCGATTGATAGCTGCCGAATACCTATGGCGAGCTACGCGGGATCGGGAAATGATCAAGGTACCATTGACCTATCTCGAACATACCGATCCGTACATCCAAACAGGGGCACAGATTACGCTTTGCTACTTGGCCGAGGCCGATCTTGCGGCTTCGCTTGAGCCGATTCTGAAGTTAACCGAAAGCACCAAACTGCGAAGAGGTGTGCGCGAGACCGCCGTGCAATCGCTTCGTTACTTTGGAAAGTCTGCCTTGCCGAGCCTTCGAAATGCGCTAGCTGATCCTAGTCCGGATATTCGCGGTGCCGGCATGTTCGCTCTCTCAAGGATGGGCGAAGATGCCAAAGAATTGATACCGGAGTTGCAAGCATTGCAAAACGACGTCGATTCCAACTTGCGACGGTACGTGGCTACAGCCCTGAACAAGATTGACTCAAAGCGGTTTCCGGTGCCAGCGAAGCCAAACGATTGACTGTGGAACCGACTCCACTCCCGCCCGACTCGCATGGTAAACGAACCAAGGACGAGCGGGAACGGAAAATCTCACGCCAAGCCGCGAGGCTCCATCATCCTCCGCTGCGGTCGGCCCAATCGGTTTCGCTCTTTGCGCCTTCGCGCCTTTGCATGAGCCTTCTCAAATGTCAAGGTCCGTTGGCTCCCCCCCTGTTCTCGTGGCGAAACGGAAAAATGGGATTCGCAAGTCGATCCATTGCAAGACATTAACCGCGGTTCCCGTTTCGCCAACTTCCTGTGGAAGTTCAGTGAATCCGATTTCAGACGGCACGCCGGTGTGTAGGTGTGTGGGTGTGAAACTTGCAGGCGCAAGGCAAGTCATTCCGGATACAATGGCGATATCACGACCCCGAGGAACCGCCATATGGCCACTGTCACCGACACCGCCACGCAAGAGCGCTGGGAGAAGGAGAACGCTGCCGCCTCGCCGCGCAAGGAGCCGCCGACGACCGTGTCGAGCGTCCCCATCGAGGCGCTCTACACGCCGGAGCATCTGGCCAACTTCGATCCGGACGCCGAGCTTGGCTATCCCGGCCAGTACCCGTTCACGCGCGGCGTGCATGCGTCGATGTACCGCTCCCGGCTCTGGACCATGCGTCAGTTCGCCGGCTTCGGGTCGGCGGCCCAGACCAACGAACGCTTCAAGTTCCTCCTCGGCAAGGGCCAGACCGGCCTGTCCACCGCGTTCGATCTGCCGACCTTGATGGGCCTCGACTCCGACGATCCGCGCTCGCTCGGCGAAGTCGGTCGGCTCGGCGTCACCGTCGATTCTCTCGACGACATGGAAGTCTTGTTCGATGGCATCGACTTATCGCAAGTTTCGGTTTCGATGACGATTAATGCGCCGGCCATTGTTGTGATGGCGTACTTTCTTGCGAACGCTAAACGAAGAGGGGTGGACTGGAAACTCCTGCGCGGCACCCTTCAGAACGATATCCTCAAGGAGTTCCACGCTCAGAACGAGATCGTCTTCCCGCCGGAGCCATCGGTGCGGCTCGTGTGCGATGTGATCGAGTTCTGTGCCACGGAGGTGCCGCAGTGGAACACGGTCTCGATCTCGGGCTACCACATCCGCGAGGCCGGCTCGACCGCGGCGCAGGAGCTGGCGTTCACGCTGGCCGACGGGTTCCATTACGTCGATCAATGCCTCGAACGCGGCATGGCGATTGACGAGTTCGCGCCTCGCTTGAGCTTCTTCTTCAACGCCCACAATGACATCTTCGAGGAACTCGCCAAGTACCGGGCGGCCCGTGTGCTGTGGGCCGACATCGCCAGGAACAAGTACGGCGCCAAGAACGAGGCGTCCTGGAAGTTGCGCTTCCACGCCCAGACGGCCGGCTGCTCACTGCAAGACAAGCAACCCGAGGTCAACCTGATCCGCGTCGCCTATCAGGCGCTGGCCGCGGTGCTGGGCGGCTGCCAATCGCTGCACACCAACAGCATGGACGAGACGCTGGCGCTGCCAAGCGAGCACGCCGTCACCTTGGCGCTGCGCACGCAGCAAGTGCTGGCGTACGAGACCGGCGTCACCAACACGGTCGATCCGCTGGGTGGCAGCTACTTCGTAGAGACGCTCACACGCCAGATGATGGACGAGGCCCGCAAGTACTTCGATCAGATCGAGCAGAAAGGCGGCATGATCGCCGCCCTGGAGTCCGGCTTCTTCCGCCGCGAGATTGCCGATGCTGCGTTTATGTATCAGCGGGAGATTGACGCCAAGCGGAAACTGATCGTGGGCGTCAATGCGTTCGTCGAGAAGGACGAGAAGCCGATGGATATCTTGCAAGTCGAGGAGGCGGTTGAGACGGAGCAGATTGCTCGGCTGAAGAAGGTGAAGGCAAGTCGAGATTCAGACGCTGCACTGCGGGCGCTAAACGAAATCCGGCGCTTGGCGGCGACGAAGACCAACCTGATGCCGATATTGTTGGAAGCGGCCGAGGCGCACTGCACGGTCGGCGAAATCATGAACGCGCTGGCGGACGTGTTTGGCCGGAATGATGGGGCGACGAAGTGGTAGCTTATTCCACGCGCACCACCACGTCGCTCCAGGTTGGGGCCTGCGTGACTCCCGCCGGGGCCGCACCAGCGCCGATCATGATCGTGCGCACGCCGGCATCTTTCGAGATCTGCGCGGACACCTCGTTCTTCACCACGGCAACCATCGGGCCCTGAAAGCGTTCCTTGAGCGATTGCAAGATTGCACGCCTCGCCTGGGCAGCAGATTCTTCCTCGGCAATGTGCGGCCGCCCCAGCACCGGACCGATCGGCAGCTTGGCCTGGTTCCTAGCAATCCAGATGCGCGCGGCCCGGAACTCCTGCGGCTGTTCGCTCCCCAGCGCCACGTAGACGATGTGCCAGTCTTCCTTCGCGGCACGCCTCAGGGTCGCCGAGGCTTGCTCGTCGACTTCTTCCGCTCCCAAGGTCTCGGCCGCATCGACGATCAGGATCGGCGCGTCCTTGGGCCAAATGAAAATGCGACCGAGATCCGAGTCGACGTGCCGATTTGCCGGATCGACGTGGTTGACCGAAAAATCGGCAGTCGCTGTACTCGGCTTCGGCCAGTCCGCAGCCGCCTGGCCCCGCGCATCGCTCTTGGTGACAATCTCGATCGGCTTATCGTTGGCCTTCTGCGTCAAAGGGCGATGAAAGATAATACCGAATCCGTTTAACGGGCGTGGCGTCTTCTCTTCCAGTGGTGTCAGCAGTTGGGCGCGGACCTGCGGCACTTCGTCGGTCGTGCCGACGACATCGAGAGCCATGATCTGCAAGGGGGTCAACGGCGGGCGGGGATAATACCAGTAGGCCAGGAAGACCAGGATCAGAACGCTCCCTGTCAAGATCGCCAGCACCGGCAGCCACGGTCGAGGCCGGCGCTTTGCCAGCGAATCCTTGAGCTGCCGCGCAAGCGTGTCCGCTTTCGGCGCGGCCGGCTTCGGGTCCGAGATCGGTTTCTTGCCGTTGCTAGATTCCATGTCCCAGTGCTCGCAGTTCGGACGAGGAAAGATCCCAGCGAAATCGCTCCGGCGAAATCTCTTCGAACAGAGCGCGGAACGCCGGCGGGATCGGCAGATCTCCACACCTCAGACATTGTTTACGATCATCCTCGCGACATGCAACCAAAAAACGGCAATGTAGGCTCCCCAGCCGCTCCAGCGCCGCCAGCATCAGCGCTTCATCGCCGCCATAATAACGCGGCGCAAGGATTCGCAATGCCGTGTCTGCGCCGACAACGAATGTGGCCCCAGGAAATCGCTCCGCCTTGTCAATGAACTTCGGGGCATGCGTCAACCAGACCGACGCTTGCCAGTTGAACTGCGCCAACCGTCGGCAAATCTCGTCACGTGTCAGTTTCGGCTTTTCGACATTGGCAACGCTCAATTCGAACGCCACCGGTTGGCCAAGCAGACTCTCAGCGACCTCCCGGAGTTCCCAGTGCCCGCGATGGATTGGATTGAAGGAGCCCGGCAGCAGGACCTGCGCGCCAGGACAGCGGCCGGATTCGGCGCACACCATCTGACCATCGGCCGCGACGTGCAGCGCTGCGCCGGTTTGCAGAAAGTAATCCAGCGGATGGTTGGGAAGGATTTCGTCCAACATACAGGAGTTTATCCACGAAGGACACCAAGAGACACGAAGAGGGGAGAAGTGGCGATTTCAAATGCGGACCTGATTCGCTGCATGGGCAGCGTTGTTTTGCACGGTAATTCTTTTTCGACCCTTCGTGTCCCTTGGTGACCTTCGTGGATAACTTCTTCCTGGCCGGTCATTCCACCAGCTCCCGCTCGGTTCGTTCGATCAATTGCAGTACGTCGGACGCCGTTTCGGTTGCACGCAAATCTTCGAAAAAATTGGGCCGCAACAGCATGCGCGACAAACGCGCCAGCACTCGCAGATGCGTGATCGCATCGCGACAACTGACGAGGAAGAAGAGATCGGTCAAGCCGCCGTCGGGCGCGCCGAACGGAATGCCTCGGCAGGTCCGCGCGAACGCGAGCACGGATTCGCCCTGGGCCTTGGCGGAGAGCGGGCGATGCGGGTGCGGGATCGCCACGCCCGACGCCAGTGCCGTGCTCCCTATTTCCTCACGCTGCTTGATCGCGGCGTGCAGGACTTCCGGATCGTAAATCTGCCACGACTGCTCGGCCAGGCCGACCAGTTCCTTCAGAACCGAGGCCCGGGTGGAAGCGTGCAGCGGCACGGCAATCGTGCCTTCCGTCAGCATCGAGCTGACGAGCAGTTCGGTGGCCACGCACACGCCACCGCCGCGCCGCTCGAGAGCTTCCAGCTCGACTTCGGTGAAGGCGTGCATCTGGGTTTCGATCCAGTGGTTGATATCCGAGGAGGCGAATCGCCACTCGCCGCCGACTTTCTTGCCGGGCAGGTAGCCGCGATTCGCCAGCTTGCTCACTTCGCGCAGATCGCGATGCAAGTAGGCGGCCAACTGCGCCAGGTCCATGTTTTCGTTCTCCACAGTCGAGCTCCTCTGTCCGTTTCCGCGGCAATTCTGCTACAATCGTTATTCTAGGAATCCTTGCCAGCCTCGATTCATATCGACCCGCGTTTAGGTCGCGGAAGCTGCACAAGATTTTCCGACGGGGAAACTCTAATTGTCTGACGGAGCCGGTAACCTTGTCAAGATCAGAGCATCTTCTCCTGCCGCGCCAGTTTCTCGACGCCATGGTTCGGCATGCGCGGACGGAATTACCGAACGAATGCTGCGGCCTCCTGGCCGGCGTGCGCGAGGGAGACACGTTGCGCGTCCTGGCCTGGCACCCTTTGATCAACGAAGCAGCCAGCCCGACCAAGTACCTCTCGGATGGCCGCAGCATGCTCAAGGCCGACCGCGCAATGAGGGACGCCGGGCACGAGATCATGGCGGTCTATCACTCGCACCCGACCAGTGAGCCGATCCCGAGCCGCACGGACCTGGAATGGGAGTACTACGCCGATGTGGTCCACTTCATCATCGGGCTCAGCGGGCCGGAGCCGCTGGTGCGCGGCTGGTGGCTGTCAAAAAACGCCTTTGACGAGGCCGCGTGGCACGTCGTCGAGGGGTGAAGTTCGCATTGCCCCGCGTTTTGCCGATGTGTTACGATTCCCACTCTTCGTTTAGCGTTCGCGCGACGTCATGCGAACGCTAAACGAAGTGAGGTTCACGGAGGAACTCCATGCGGGTGGCACTGCTGTCGGGCAACGCGCCGCGCCATAACGCGGTCGGCAATCAGATCGCCGAGAAGGTGCGATTCTTCCAGGAGCGCGGCGCCGAAGTGCGTCTATTCGTTCAAGACGCAAGCCGCCTTCATCCAGACCTTCAGACCTGCGCGGTGGAACTTGCGGAGCCGCGCGCTGACGGACCCGCGTGGGAGTATCTACGCCAGGCTGACCTGATCCTGGCGATCTACGCGCAGTACTTTGACCTGTTGCAACTTCTGCCCTGCCTGGCCGGCGCGGGGCCGCGCATTGTTTTTGATTATCACGGCGTGACACCTCCGGAAATGTGGCACGATCAACATCGTGAAGGCCTGGAGCAGAGCGCCCGCCAGCGTGGTTACGTTTGGTGCGCCGACCACGCCTTGACCACGAGCCAGGCGAACGCCCGCGAGCTTGGAGAAGCGACCCATTTTCCGCCCGAGCATACAACCACGCTGCCGCTGACGGTCAACCTGGATTACTTGGGCGCCGAACCGCGCGAGCGATACTTTCAGCGACGGCTCGGCATCGATGCACCCATTCTGCTTTACGTCGGCCGACTGGCGGGCAACAAGCGGGTGTCGGTGTTGATTGAAGCGCTCGCGAAACTGGATGATGAAACCGCTCACGTCGTTTGCGTGGGCGACACCAGCGATGTCTACGCCGAGGAGGCGGCGCGTTGCCAGTCGCTCGCGGAGCAACTCGGCGTGGCCAAGCGAGTGCATTGGATCGGCCAACTGGACGACGCCGATCTGGCGCGAGCTTACCGCAGCGCGGATGTGCTGGTGATGCCGTCGCTGCACGAGGGCTTTTGCCTGCCAGTAGTCGAGGCTATGGCGTGCGGGCTGCCGGTGATCGCGTCCCGCAGCCCCGCACTGCCCGAAACGGTCGGCGACGCGGGATTGACCTTCGTCCCCAACGACGTCGAGGATCTGGTTCGGAAAATCCGGCGAGTGTTGAATGCAAACTTGGGGCCCGACATTCCTGTCTGGCCAGGCATACAAGAAGGTCTGGCCCACACCCCGCGCCGTATCGCCGTGGTGAGCTTTCGCTTCGGCCCGGAAATCGTCGGCGGCGCGGAGACTTCGCTGCGCACCATGGCCAGGGCGCTTCGCGACGCAGGGCATCATGTCGAGGTCTTTACGACTTGCACGACTTCGGAAAGCCACTGGAAAAACGACGCATCGCCCAGCGACGTGACACTCGACGGCTTGCGCGTGCATCGCTTTCCAATTGACACACACGATTCAGCCGCTCACGGCGACGCCTTCCGCATTATACTCGAAGCCGACGGGCACGTTCCGGCGGACACGGAAGAACGCTACCTTCGGCTCAGCATTCATTCCTCGGCGCTCGTGGCCGCGTTACGCAGGCGGCGAAACGATTTCGCCGCGATCATCACGGGCCCCTATCTCTTCGGTCTGACTGCCGATATCGCGGCGGAATTTCCCGAGAAGACGTTGCTCGTTCCCTGCTTCCACGACGAGCCGCTTGGTCGCCTCAACGTCTGGCCGCAATTGTACGGCAACGTGGGAGGCATCCTTTATCATAGCGCCGAGGAACAGGCGTTTGCCCAAGCCCGGCTCGGCGTCAATCATCCCAATTCACGCGAGATCGGCACGTGGCTGCCGCCGGCGTCTCTCGCTGCTCCGCCGGCTCGATTGAACGCGCGGCCCTACGTCGTCTACTGCGGGCGCTATTCCGAGCAAAAGAACTTGCCACTATTGCTGGAATGGGCGCAGCGCTATCAGGCGGAGAATCCGGATCGCGTGGATTTCGTTTTCATGGGGCAAGGCAATTTCAAGCTACCTGAAGCTACCTGGCTGCGCGATCTCGGACGGGTGGACGAAGCAACCAAACATGCTGTGCTTGCCGGCGCGACGGCGCTGGTGCAACTCTCGACGCAGGAATCGCTGTCGCTTGTCGTGCTGGAAGCTTGGGCTCAAGGAACGCCGGTCATCGTGCATCGCGATTGTCCCGTCCTCGCCGGCCAGGTCGCGCGTGCCCAGGGGGGCATCACGGTTGCGAATTTCGACAGCTTTACGAATGCCGTGAACCAACTGAGCGGCGATGAATCCGTTCGGAACGCCTACGGCACAAAAGGCCGGGCACACGTTGACACGAACTACGCCGGCGCGGACAAATATGCCACCACCTTGCTTGCTGCGATTGACGCGCTCAGGGAGTCCCTTCGCCAACAGATGCGCACGCGCGGGCTAGAGCGTGCCCAGCAGTTTGGGCGACCGGTGTGGCAGCAACGCTTTGCGGAGTTCATCGAGAATTTGCTTACGCAACCGGCTCGGGCCCGCTGCGACGATTTAGCCATTGAACCGCTGCGTGAGTCGATTCAGGCTGCGATAGGCACGCGCACGCTGCTTGTGCCGGTCAGGGTCAGTCAGCGTGGCACGCTTGCATCGGCGTCGGAGGGTCCGGGACGCACGCTGATCTGCTGCGAGATTCGCGACGAGGCAGGGGAAGTCGTCGCGCACACGGAAATAAGCCTGCCGACTCTGTTGATGCCGGGACAGGCACAGGTCGCTGCCTTGCCGATTCCACTGCCGAGCGATGTCGGCTCGTATCACGTTTCGCTGTGGCCCGAGCGAACAGGGGGAGTCACGGAGGCAAGGAGACAAGGAAACCAGGAGACCAAGAGCACGATGAGCTTGATTCTCTCTCCTTCTCTCCTTGTCTCCCGGTCTCCTTGTCTGGGCACTTTCCTCGACACCGTGAACGAAACGCTTCCGAAGGCACATCACCTCCAGCAACTGCCGGCCGACTACGTGGATGTCACGGAAGGAACGCTTGCCCCCGTGAAGCGGCTCATCAAACAGAAATTGCTCAACAACTTCAAGCACGCCTACGTCGATGTGCTATCGCGGCAGCAGTCGCAGGTGAATCGGCACCTCGTTCTGATGATTCAGCAGTTGGCCGAATGTTGCGCGATGCTCGATCACACGGTGGCCGGTTTGCACCAGCGCATGGATGGCGTCGAGGCGAAACTGGAGCAAGCGTTGAGCACGTTGAGTGCTCCAGCGACGCTAAACGAAGAAGGAGCGAGGGTTCAAGGATGAAATGTCTCGTCACTGGATCGGCTGGATTCATCGGTTCCCATCTGTGTGAACGTCTCGTGGGCGACGGGCACACAGTCGTCGGCATCGATGCGTTCATTCCGTATTATCCGCGTACCGTCAAGGAAGCGAACCTGCATTTTCTGCACGGCCAGCACGGCTACACCCACCACACGCTCGATCTGCGCACCGATCCGCTGGAGGCGGCGCTCGACGGCGTCGAGGTCGTCTTTCACCTGGCGGCGATGCCGGGCCTTGCGAAAAGCTGGACTGACTTCGATCTGTACCAAAGTTGTAACCTGACAGCGACGCAGCGGTTGCTCGAGGCCGTCCGCAAGACTCCGAGCGTGCAACGATTTGTCTACGCGTCCACCTCGTCGGTCTACGGCCGATTCAGCACCGGCGACGAGACAATGCCGACGCGGCCCATCTCGCCTTACGGCGTAACGAAACTAGCCGCGGAAAACCTGTGCCGATCGTACGAGGAGCTTGGCGTTGCCGTCATTGTGTTGCGATATTTTTCGGTCTATGGCCCGAGGCAACGGCCGGATATGGGTTACCATCGCTTCATCGCCGCCCTCCTGGGCAAGCAGCCGATCACCGTTTACGGCGACGGCCAGCAAGTACGCGGAAATACTTATATCGATGATTGTGTGGCCGCGACGATGGCGGCCCTGCAGGCGCCGCTGGGGGAGAACTACAACGTTGGCGGCGGCGAGAGTGCGTCGGTGTGGGACATCCTCGGTAAACTCGAAGCCATCGTCGGCCGACGTGCTATTCTCAGCAAGGAAGCGGCGCGCGCCGGCGATCAGCGCTCGACCTATGCCGACACGGCGAAGCTGCGCCGGCATCTCGGCTGGGAGGCGCAAACCTCGCTTGATGACGGTCTGGCGCGTCAGGTCGCCTGGCATCGACAACACGTGTGGCGCTCCTCCGCTGTCGCCCGATTCGCGCGCGGCCAGAACGTGGTGAATTATTGATGCAGCACCATGGATCGCCAATGCGTCGGCTGGCATTGCTGGTGTCGGCGGGCTGCGTCGCTGGCGGCTGGTGCGGTACTGGTCTGCGTAACCTGCGCATGGGCGGCAGCCGGACCCGTCCACCATCCAAGCGACTGGATACCGCCGATCATCAGCCCGAAAAGCAACAAGAAAAAACACCACATCGATTTGTTCAGCATGCACGACATCCTTGTCCTGGTAGTGCTTCGACATCCCACAGGGTGCGTTGCGGTGCAAATCACGCGCCACTTCCCGTTTTTCCTTGCGCAAAGCCAACGTAATTGCGGATAACGCCTGATCGTTCAAGGCCTTACGGCGGCAATGGCCTTGCCGCTATTAACGCGCCGTGCTGCGGAACGAGTAAAGAATTGCAAGTTTGACCAAACTGCGAAGGGAATCTTTTACACGCCGATCAGCGGATCGCATTCGCGCCGGCTGGCCCAGATGGTCGCTGCGGGAAACTCCGCTTGCAGGCTGGCGGCGAGCGACTCGACGCCGAGGCGCTCCGTGGCGTAGTGGCCTGGCAACGCCAGAGCGATGTGTTTCGCCTGGGCGGCCAGGCAATCGTGGAAGCGCACCTCGCCCGTCAACAGGACATCGGCGCGGAGGGTTGCGGCGTCGGCCAGAAACTCGCCGGCCGCTCCACATGCGATGCCGATGCGCTGGACGGCTTGCTTGGGTGAGCCGACGATCTGGACTGATTTCGCCTTGAGCGCCATTTTCACCAGTTGCCCAAACGCTTCGAGGGCCATCGGCGCCGGCAAGGCGCCGAGGCGCCCTTCACCGACCGACGCCCGCATCGGTCGCAAGGGAACCACGTCGAAGGCAGGCTCCTCGTAGGAATGGGCTGAACGCATGGCGGAGACCACCGCTTCTGCCAGGCGATCCGGACAGATCACTTCGAGGCGCCACTCCGCAACTTCCTCGCGCCGGCCTTTCGCGCCGAAGGTTGGGTTTGTCGCCTCCGAGCCGAAGAACGTGCCGATGCCGGCCAATCGGAAACTGCATTCGCGGTATTGGCCGATGTGCCCCGCGCCGGCGGCAAACATGGCGTCACTGACCTTGACAAGGTCGCGGTCGGGAACGAAGACGACGATCTTGAACTGCGCCTCGCCATTACGCGATCGCAGCGGGCCGACGCCGGTGAGGCCAAGCTTTGCCGCGAGTTGATCGTTGATACCGCCGGGGCAGTTGTCGTATGCCGTGTGCGGACTGTAGACGGCGATTCCCTCCTGCACAAGGTCCAGCACCATGCTTCCCTCGGCCGTCGCCGCGGTGAGTTGCTGGGTAGGTCGAAAGAAAATCGGGTGGTGGCTGACGATGAGCCTGGCGCGCTCCTCGATCGCCTCGGCAACCGAGTCGGACGTGACGGTGAGGCACGTCATGACGCGCTCGACCGGCGCGGCGGCATCGCCGAGCAAAAGGCCCACGTTATCCCACTCGGCGGCCAGCGAGAGCGGCGCGATCGTTTGCAGGGCCGAAATGAAAGCCGCGACGCTGGCCATGGGGTTCTCCACACGCGACAAGCGAGAATCCGGGGAAACAAGGAGACAAGGAGATCGTCTGCTCCACGATTATTGTGACTTCATGCTACTTGTCTCCTTGTCTTCCTGTCTCCTTGTTTCCGTCTGCGACCGCCATCTAGCCGCGCCGCGCCGGCACGCAGACGAGCACCATGACGATGATCGTGCCGATCGCCGCGAGCATGTAAGGCACGACGGGAGAGGGGCCGCTGGTTTGCTCGGACTTCTTGGCCTCGTCGGTTTTCGCGGGCTCGGGCTGCGGCACCGCCGGCGGCAGTTGCGGCTGCTGCGCCGGGCGCGCAGACGCCGCCGCCAGCCAGAGGCAAGCCGAGAAAAAGCAGATGCGAAGCAGTTTGTTCATGTTCCACCCAGTCCTGCCGACAATGTCAAAGCGCGTGAGGCGCTAACTGGTTAAGCGGGTAAACGTCAATATTGCGAACGATCCAGAAACCGACCAGCACGATAAGCAGGAACGTGACCGCCCAGCCGGGCGTGCGCGGGCCCAGCCGCCGGCCTGTCCACATTTCGTAGGTTGTACTGAAACCAACGTACACCAGCAGGGGCAAGGCCAGCACGAAGAGCGGGTTCCAGGCGACGGCCTGTTCCCACTCGCCATGCAGCAGCGCATGCGCGCTGCGCGTCGCGCCGCAGCCGGGGCAATGCATACCGGTGAGCAGGTTAAACCAGCACGGCAGGAACGAATACTCCGTCGGCGGAAATGCATACAGCACGCTCGCGCCGACCGGCGCCACGACGGCGGCGAACAACACCACCAGGATACGATTGCTCCAGCGGCTCGCAGGCGCGTCCGGAAAGACGGGATCAGGAGCGGATATTTCGCTGGACATGGTAGTTGGTTTTCAAGCCTTCCCGATTTTGCCGCTTGCGGCTTAGCGCTCGCAAGGCGACACGCGATCGCTAGGCCGCAAGCGGTGAACAAAACCAGAACGTTATTCTTTGCACATTCCTCAAAGCTTGACGACCGGCTTGGTCACCGTCAAGAGGAACGTCGGATTGAGCGCCTCGAAACGGAGTGTTTCCAGTTGCTCGTTCCCACGCGCAATATTGATGAGCATCCCTTGCACGGGCGACGCGATTTCTTTGAGAGCCGCGTAGACGGCGCTCAACCCTTCCACCGAGGCGACGTTTACCACCAGCCGGCCGCCGGGACGCAGGGCTTTGAAAGCTGCGGCGAGCAGGCGCGAGGCTTCCTGGCGAATGCCGCCGACAAAGACGGCGTCGGGCGCCGGCAGCCCGGTGAAGACGGCAGGGGCATGGCCATGGATCGGCGTCAGGTTTTTCACGCCGAAGGTTTGCGCGTTGGCGACGATCAGATGATAGTCGGCAACGTCTTGCTCGATGGCGTACACCATGCCGCCGGCCGCAAGCTGGGCGGCTTCGATGGCGACCGATCCCGAGCCGGCGCCGATGTCCCAGACGACGTTGCCGGGCTGCACGTCGAGCTGCGCGAGCGCGATGGCCCGGACTTCCGCCTGCGTGATCAGACCGCTCTTGGGTCGTGACTGGATGAAGGCGTCGTCGGGGTTGCCGAAGCGACGGAACTGGTGCGGGCTGCGTTGCTGATCGGGCCGGCCCGGCTTGCGCTTGAGGATCATGACGTTGAGCGCATCGAACTCCATCTCCTGAATTTCCAGCAATTCGCCCTGCGTGACGCGCTCGTCGGGGGCGCCGAGGTTTTCGCACACAAACGCGCGGAAGTAATCGAGGCCGCGGGCGAGAAGCTGCTTGGCAATGGTCGGCGGGTCTTCCTCGTCGCTGGTGAAGATGCCGACGGTGTCGGCAGTGCGGATCCGGTCGATCACACTTTCGAGCGAATGGGTCGCCAGGTTGGTCAGGTACGCCTCTTCCCACGATTCCTTGATGCGGGCGAAAGCAAGCTGCATGCTGCTCACGTGAGGCCAAACCTCGAAGCGTTCCTCGCCGACCTTGTCGCACAGATAACGCGCGACGCCGTAGAAGAGCGGATCGCCGCTGGCGACGACCACCATGCGCTTCTTGCCGAAATGGGTTTCGAGCGTCTGCACGACTTCGGGCAGGTTGGGGCCGATGGCGAGGCGCTGGGCCGTGATCTCCGGAACCAGCGCGAGCGTGGGCTCGGCGCCGAGGATGAGCTCGGCCGACTGCAGGAGCTCGCGCGGCTTCCCCGTGAGGCCTTGCAGGCCGTCGCTGCCGATGCCGATGATGTGGATTTTGGAATCGACGTTCACGGGAATCGTCCGATTCGTTTAGCGCTCGCGGGCCGCCGGGCGAGCGCTAAACGGGGACACGGTTCATTTCGCGGCGGCAACCACCTTCTTCGCAGCATCGGTCAAATCCGTCGCGGTGGTCAAATTCAAACCGCTCTCTTGCAAGATTTTGCGCCCGTCGGCGACGTTGGTCCCCTCCAGGCGCACCACGAACGGCACCTTCGGCTGCACCTCCTTGAAGGCCGCAACGACCGCGTTGGCAATCGTGTCGCATTTCATGATGCCGCCGAAGATGTTGATGAGCACCGCCTTGACGCGCGTATCGCTCAGGAGAATGCGCAAGGCTTCCGTGACCTGGTCCTTGTTGGCGCCGCCGCCGACGTCGAGGAAGTTCGCCGGCTCGCCGCCGTGGTACTTGATGATATCCATCGTGCTCATCGCCAGGCCGGCGCCGTTGACCAGACAGCCGATGTTGCCGTGCAGGCTGATGAAGCTCAAGCCCGCGCGGGCGGCGCGCAGCTCGGCGGGATTTTCTTCACCCTCGTCGAGCAGCTTCTCAATATCGGGATGGCGGAACAGGGCGTTATCGTCGAAGGTAATCTTGGCATCGAGCACGATCACGTCCCCCTTGGGGGAAACGACCAGCGGGTTGATCTCGGCCAGGCTGCAATCTTTTTCGAGGAAGACCTTCGACAGGGCCAGCATGATCTTCTCGGCCTGTCCAACTTGTTCGCCGGCGAAGCCGAGCTCGAACGCGAGCTGGCGCGCCTGGAACGGCAGCAAGCCCGTCTCGGGGCTGACGGGGACTTTCAGGATTTTCTCCGGCGTGCGTGCTGCGACTTCTTCGATATCGACGCCGCCTTCCGCGCAGGCCATCAGTATCGGCAAGCCGAGGGTGCGATCAAGCACCATGCCGACGTAGATCTCGCGGGCGATGTCGGCGGCTTCCTGGACGAGGAGCTTGGAGACTTTCTGCCCCTCCTCGCCGGTCTGCTTGGTGACGAGCGGGTATTTGAACATGACGTCGGCGATCTTGGCAACGTCGTCGCGGTTCTTGATGAACTTGACGCCGCCGAAATCGGCGCCGCTGTTCTTGAACCGCCCCTTGCCTCGGCCGCCCGCATGGACCTGGGCCTTGAGAACGACCGGGCCACCGATCTTGTCGAAGGCCGACATCACCTCGGCGACATTGGCAGCAACGATGCCGCGCGGCACGACGGCGCCCGCTGCGGCGAGAAGTTCTTTGGCTTGATATTCGTGGATTTTCATGAGATCGCCTTTTTCACGAGGGTCATGGTTTTATATATCTCGCACGCGCCGTTTGCGAGAGGGGGCCGATTCGTCAGTTGGGCCGACACGAATAACGCACCCTCACCGCCGGCCCCTCTCCCGGGGGGAGAGGGGAGAGAAACAAAAAAAGCCGCAGCATTTGGGGTGCTGCGGCTGAGTCGTGTCGAACGTTTCTTGCGTGAGACTACTTGGCTTTCCAGGCGCCAGGAACGTCGTCCGTGGTGGTGGACTTGGCCGTCTGCTTCTGGTTGAGGTCAACCTTCGTCTTCATGCTGCCGACTTCGATTTCGAGAGTACCGCTCAGATTCATGTTGATTTCGGTGGAATCGAAACGGCCCTTGGTGCGATCGAAGATGGCGGTGCCGGTGCCGCTATCGGTCTTCAGGTCGGCGCTGTGGATGATGAAGGGGAGCCCGGCCTTGTCGGCGGGGGCAGTGTACTCGAGCTTGGTCTTGATTTCGATCGTATCCTTTTCCTTGTCCTTGGCGCCTTCCGTTTTCTTGTGGGTGAAATCAAAGGTGGTGTTGTACTTGCCAATCGGCCCGAGGTTCAATTCGCTCTTCTTCTGCCAGGTGTTGCTGGCGGGAATGACGCCCTTTTCGGGGAAGGCATACCAGGTCGGCTCGGCCATCTTCTTGAGAGCGTCTTCGCTAAGAATGGCGTTGAGCAACCCTTGCATTTGCGGGTTGATGGCGCCGAGTTCCTTGATGAACGTATCGCGGCCGTCGATCTTGATGACAGTCAGGTCGGGCTTGATGTAAAACTTCAAGGGGTTCTTGCGGAGCTGGGCGAAGAAGTCGGTCATCGGGTTCTTCGGCTGGCTGGCTTCGGGAGTCTTGGAGCTATAAGTGATCTTGTTGCCGCCGATGTTGATGGTCATCTCGACGCCGATGATTTTCTGGGTGACGACGAACGTGCCGTCCTTTTCTTTTTCGTGGATGGTCCATTCGATGAGGAAGGTCTGTTCTTGCTTCTGCTCGACTTCCTGCCCCAGGACCTTCATCTTTTGCGTGGTTTCGGTCCATTGTTCCTGGTAGAAGACCGCTTTATCCTTGGGGTAGGAGGCGGGATCAAAGGCCTTGAACTCAAGGGCGCCCTTGGCAACCGACTGCGGGACAACTTCCTTGGATTTTTCCGTGGGGGCCTTGTCCTTGGCCCCTGCATAGGCAGAGAATTCCATGGTGCCGATCAAGCACACCGTGCCCAAAACCAACATCGACAGGCCGAGCCAACGCCAAAGATTCATGTTATTCCTCCCGGTGCAACCGGATGTTCGTGCCGAAGATCGCTGAAATCGCCCGCAAAACGGGAATCCAAATTTTTATACAAGTGAATCGAACGGAAAACAAGGCTCCCGACAAAAAAATGGATGCCGTGTGACGTTCTTTCAAGTACATTACGTGCCAACCTGGTTATTGGTTCTTCGAAAGGCCGTTGATCCATGAATTTGCTCACAACTTTCCGCGGCTCCATGATGGAAGGCTTTCTGCCCGCCGGCTGGGATCTCGAGAAAATCGACCGCCTGGCCGATTGCGCCGGCGAGACGCTGCTCAATCGCTGCGCCTGGTGGAACCCCAAGTTCGAGCCGGTGGCGTGCGGTTCGTTGGCCGATTTCGACACCTACATGGGCCACGAGATTGCCCGCGAGATTCAGATGACCGGGCAAGCGGGCAGGCCGTTGGCGATCATCCTGCCCGTCGGGCCAATGGGGATGTATCGCTGGGCGGTTTATTTTCTCAAGGAATGGGGCGTCAGCTGCGCTCACGTCCACGGCTTCAACATGGACGAATGGGCCGACGCCCAGGGCAACACGCTGCCGTCCGACAACACCGGCGCGTTCCAGTACGCCATGGAGCAGGTCTTCTACGGCCCCCTCGGCTCCGCGACGGTGCCCAAGTCGCAGCGCCATTTCGCGCTCAAGAGTGAACTGCCGACCTACGCCGCCCAGATCGCCGACCTGAAGAAAAAAGGCGCGAAGCTCGACACCGTCTTCGGCATCGGCCGGGTCTGCCACATTGCATTCTGGGAGCCGCATTTCGCCGCCGAGTTCAAGACGGAAGCCGACTGGAAGTCGCAGACGCATCGGCTCGGCGCTCGCTTGCATCCCTTGACGATCGAGCAAAACGCCCTGACAAGTTTCAAGAGCCGAACGACGCTGGTGCCGGCCTTTGCGAACACCATCGGTCCGGCGCTGTTTCTGGCGGCGGACCACATCATCGGCGGCGCCGACGGCACGTTCGGCCGCGGCATGCAATGGCAGGGTCTGTCGCTGCGTATGACCCTGCAGCACGAGCCGACGCCGTGGATTCCGAGCACCTACATGCCGACGCTGGCGGGACGGTTGTTCTACTTGAAAGAGCTGGAGGAACCGCTGGTCGCGGAATGCAATTGACTCACTTGAACTTGTTCAACGCCCCTTCGCCGCTGGTGAACGTGATGTCGCCGTGGAGCACCCCCTTCGTCGCCAGCAGCTCTTCGCCAAGGTGGATCACCTTGTGGCCAGGCCCCCGCAGCACCGAGACCTCCAGGCAATGCCGTTCGCCGAGGTGGACGTGCAAACTGGAGACGACCAGATCGTGATGGTGGTGCTGCTTGTCGATCAGTTTGGCGGCGAGTTCCCGGGCGTGATGATCGTAGACCATGGTGACGACGGCGACCTGCTCGCCATGTTTGCTGCGTGCTTCCTGGCGAATCAACAAGTCGCGGATGAGATCGCGGATCGCCTCGCTGCGCGTGGCATAGCCCTTGGCCGTGATCAGCTTGTCGAACGCTTCGAGCAAGTTCTCTTCGAGCGAAATGCTGACACGCGTCAAATCGGCCATGGCGGGTCTCCAGGGAGGTCGTCACGCTCCGCGTGACGGATTCATCACGCGGAACGTGAGGTCTAGACTACTCGCAAATTAACCATTGTGAAGCAGTCCCCGCCGGCGTTATAATAACTTCCAGCCAACTCGGGAAAGAGGGTGCACTGTTGGCTCGGAGACCAGCATGGCGACCGATCTGGAAACACGCAAGTCTTCCTCGAAATCGGCCACGTATTTGCAACGCAAGTTTGCCGACCTATGCGCGCGCATCCGCCACGTCGATCGCGTCGCGCATCTGCTCGTCCTCTCTCTCATTATCTTCGTCTATGCGTTCCTCGTCGGCGGCTTCGATTGGTTCGTCGGCAGCTCGACGGCACAGGCCGTGGAGGCGACACGCTGGATCGGCTACGCGGCGTTTCTCCTCGTTCTCGCCTTCGCACTGGTGCAAACGGCGCGGGCCTTCTTTCGCAGCGTCAATCCGTACTACGTCGCCCATCAACTCGAACAGACTCTGCCCGATGCCAAGAATAGCCTGATCAACTGGCTCGACCTGCACGACGAGGACATCCCTTCCGCCTTTCAAAAAACCCTCAGCACCCGTGCCGAGGAACAGATGCAGGAAGCCGACGCGGACCAAACCGTCCGCCAGCGCAAGAATTGGCTCCTGCTCGGTATCCTCGGTATGCCGACCATTGGTTTGCTGGTACTGCTCGCGTTCGGCCCGCCAGCGCTCCTGTCGTCCCTGTTGCGAGGCTTCTACCCGTTCTACACGCCGGCGCTGGTGACGCGCACGCAGATCACGCTCGTGCAGCCGGATGCCGGCGGCGCCGAGGTGCTGCCGACGCAGTCGATCGCGTTCGTCGCCAAAATCGACGGGAGCTTTCCAACTGGAATTCGCGCCGACGCGCCGACGTTGCACTATCGCTATCAACCCAACGAGGACTTTCGCACCCTACCGCTCCAGCAAACCGACACGACCTGGACAGCGCAGTTGCAGCCGACGGAGATTCGCACCGGCTTCACCTACAAGGTCAGCGCCGGCGACGCCGAGACGCCGGAGCACCAAGTGCGCGTGCGCGGCCCCGCCCATGTCACGAAGTTTGAGATCGCGTATCAGCATCGCGCTTATCGCAAGCTGCCCAACCGGACCGTCGTCTTCCCCAATCGCGACTTCGCCAAGCCACTGATTCACGGCCCGCGCGGCAGCGAAGTCGCGATGATCGTGTACACGAGCCGGCCGGTGAAGAAGGCCGGCGTTGAATTGCTTCTGAAAGACGCCAAGGCGGCGCTGCCGATTCGCCTGCTGCCCAACGAGCCGCAGGCCTTCGCGTGCAAGCTGACGCTGGAGCAGGCGGGCCAATTTCGCGTGCTCTTCACGACCACCACGGATGAGGAGAACTGCGATCGCGAATGGTACAGCATCCAGGTGCCCGAAGATGAAGCTCCCCAGGTCGTGCTGACCCAGCCTGGCAAGGATGTATCGATGGCGGAAAACGGCACCCTGGAGGTAGCGGGATTTACAACCAGCGACATTGGCCTCAAAGCGCTGACGTTGCACCTGCGCACGCTCACCGGGCCCAAGGTGTTGCTGCTGTCCAAACCGTATCGCCCTGGGGAGTCGTTCCGACTTGACGACGGCAGTTTTCACGACCGGATCGACTACCTGGAAATCCTGGCTCTCGACGAAATCAAGGACGACAAGGGGGTAATCTGGCGGCCTGCCGTTGGCAGCATGCTCGAATACTGGGTCGAAGCCGCCGATTGCACCGACACGCCCGATCCCAAGGGCCGGCTTGGGAATAGTCCTATCTACAAGATTACTCTTGCCAAGGCCCAGGCGCCCGCGCAGGCCAAGGCGCAGCGTGACAAAGCCCTCCAGCGGCAAAAAGAGCACGCCAAGCAGCAGGACAGCGCGCACGCCAAAGAGAATCAGGACAAGAAGGAAAAACGAGCCGGCGGAACAGGGGAGCCAGATCCGCAGAAGCAGCTCAATGCCGCCAAGCAAGAAAACAAGAAGACCGAGGACAAGCTCAATCAGACAAAAAAAGAGCAGGATCGCGGCGGCGCCAAATCGGCCGAGCAGCCAAGCGCCGACAAGAAGGACGGCCCCCAGCCGGGCGACGCCGGCGCTGAGCCCCAGGCGAAAAACCAAGCGCCGATGTCGCCTGATGACGCCGGCAGCGACAAGGGACAAGGCCAGGGTGACCCAGGCAAGCCGAAGGACAACGGCGAGAAAGAGACGGCCAAAGACGGTCCGGCCGAGGGGAGCGCCAAGGGGATCGAGCAGCAAGGCCCCGACACGTCCAACAAGGATCAGCAGTCGGCCATGAATCCGACGCAGCCCGGCGCCAAGGCCAAAGGGGGCATGATGGCCGACGCCGGCTCGGCCAAGGCGGAGCCGAAACTAGAAGAAGGGCCCGGCGCGGGCGATGCGCGCGGCGATGGGCCCAGCACCGGCAAACAGGAGCCGGCGCCAGGCCAGGTCGCCCAGCTCGTCGAGCAACTCTCCGACCGCGACGGCAAAGCCGACGAGGCCGCCAAGGCGCTGGCCAAGCTCGGCGCTGATTCTAACGATCCCCGTCTGCGCGCCCTCCTCCCAGAGATCCTGAAGCAGAACGGCCGCGATCCCAAAACCGGCTTGGAGGAGAAGAACGGCCCGAACACTTTTGGCTCAGGCGGACCAACGAAAGGTGTTATCGACGACATCAAGGCGGCCGCCGTCAATCGCGAGTTCACCGCCAAGCTCGGCCAGATGCAGCTCGATGACTGGAAGAAACGCGTGACGCCTGACTTCTTGAAGAAGGCCGGGCTCAGCCAGACCGATTGGCAACGCTATGTGAAGTCGATGCAATCTTACGACGCGCTGGTGCGCCGGCTCAACGCTCAGCAGATTCGCGACGCCGAGAAAAAAGCCCTGCTGGGCCAAGGGGGCACATTGTCAAGCGTGGGGCCAAGTCTTGTCGAGGGCAAGGGGACCCGCAACACGCCCCTGGACGCGGGAAACTCGCTGCCGCCGCCGGAAATACTGGATGCGTACAATCGATTCACGAATCCCAAGAACCGCTGAACCATCGTTTTTCCTCGTTTAGCATTCGCCGGGCGACACGCGAACGCTAAACGAAGAGGGGCCACGCCAAATGGCGACCGCGCACCGCTACCTCGTGCAGTTCAACCCCAAGCAGACACCGCACTTTTTCACCGACATTCTCGTGATCGGCGCCGGCATCGCGGGTTTGCGCGCCGCCCTGGAATTACCCAGAAATCTCGACGTCCTCGTCGTCACCAAGGACCAGATCCAGCAAAGCAATAGCGCCTTCGCGCAAGGGGGCATCGCGGGCGTCCTGTCGCCAGAGGATCGCTTCGAGAATCACATCGAGGACACGCTGAGCGCCGGCGGCGGGCTGTGCCATCGCGCTATCGTCGAGCTGGTCGTCCGAGAAGCGCCCGAGCAGATCGCCGATCTCATCCGCTTCGGCGCCCACTTCGACGAGGAGGCGGGCCGGCTCGCCCTCACGCGCGAGGGGGGCCACAGCCATCGCCGCATCGTTCATGCGCTGGGAGACTCCACCGGTCACGAGGTCATGCGTGCGATCATCGCCCGCGCGAAAGAGACGCCCAACCTCACGATCTGGGACGACACCTTTACCCTCGATCTCTTGACCCACGAGGGCCGCTGCGTCGGCGCCCTGGTCCATCGTCCCAACCAGGGCAAGCTGCTGATCTGGGCCAAGCAGACGATTCTAGCTTCGGGCGGCGCCGGCATGGTGTACCGCGAGACGACCAACCCTCCCGTGGCGACGGGCGACGGCATGGCGGCCGCGTACCGCGCCGGCGCCGAGCTGCGCGATATGGAGTTCATGCAGTTTCATCCGACCGTGCTCTACGTCGCCGGTTCGAGCCGATTCCTCATCAGCGAGGCGGTCCGTGGCGAGGGGGCCTACCTGCGCGACAAGCACATGGAACGCTTCATGCTGGCGCTGGATCCTCGCGCCGAGCTGGCCCCGCGCGACGTCGTCGCCCAGGCAATCTTTCGCTGCATGGAGCGCACCAAGCACCCGAACGTCTATCTCGATCTGCGCCATCTCGACGCCGCCCTGGTGCGCCGTCGTTTTCCGGGCATCGACAAAGTTTGCCGCGGGTTCGGGCTCGACATCACCGCCGACCTGATCCCGATCCGCCCCGGCGCCCACTACATGATGGGCGGCGTGACCGTCGATGACCGCGGCCGCACGACGATTCCAGGTCTGTGGGCCGCCGGCGAGGTGACGTCCAGCGGTCTGCACGGCGCCAATCGGCTCGCATCGAACAGCTTGCTCGAAGGATTGGTCTTCGGCGCGGCGTGTGCGCGTGAGGCCGCCGAGGTTGCCGTCGCGTTGCCGGACAACTTCACGGCCATCCCACTGGCGAGCCGATTCGAGCCCGATGAAATGGGCTCGCTCGATGTGACCGACATCACCAATTCACTGCGCAGCATGATGGTGCGGCACATGGGGGTGATCCGGGAGGGCGCCGGCCTGGCGGAAGCGCGGCACGATGTCGCCTTCTGGTGCCGCTATGCGCTAACGCGCGAATTTGAGTCGCGTGCCGGGTGGGAATTGCAGAACTTGCTGACGATCGCTCGGCTGATGATTCAATCCGCCCTTGCCCGCGAGGAATCGCGCGGCGTGCACTTCCGCAGCGATTTTCCCACGCGCAACGACGGGGCGTGGCAGCGGCATCTGGTGTGTCCGGCGATGGGCGCTGCGCCGCAGGCGTGAACGCTGCGCGAACGCGTGGCAGGCGGCGAACGCTAAACGAGGAGAAGGTTAGAGGGTTCCGCGCACGGCTTGTTCGCGTTCGATGGCTTCGAACAGTGCCTTGAAGTTGCCTTTGCCGAAGCTGCGCGAGCCGCGCCGCTGGATGACCTCGAAGAAGAGCGTCGGCCGATCGGCGACCGGCTTGGTGAAGATTTGCAACATATAGCCTTCGTCGTCGCGATCAACGAGGATGCCGAGGTCAGCGAGCACGTCTATGTCTTCTTTGATCGGGCCGACGCGGGCCGGCAGCAGGTCGTAATAGCTTCTGGGGACGCGCAGAAACGACACATCGTTTTTGTACATGGCGCCGACGGTCTCGATGATGTTGTCCGTCGCCATCGCGATATGCTGCACGCCGGGGCCGCCGTAGAACTGCAAGAACTCGTCGATCTGGCTGCGGCGTTTGGCCTTCGCGGGTTCATTGATCGGGAACTTGATGCGGCCCGTGCCGTTCTCGACCACCTTCGACATGAGTGCGGAATACTCGGTCGAGATATCCTTGTCGTCGAAGTGGACGAGCTGATGGAAGCCGAGCACGTCTTGGTAGAACTTCACCCACTCGTTCATCTTGCCTTCTTCGACGTTGCCGACGATGTGGTCGATGGCCTTCAGACCGACGTTATGGAAGGTGGACGGGCTATAGCGTGCGGGGTCCATCGGCTTGTAACCGGGGGCAAAAATCCCCTTGTAGCGATCGCGATTGATGAAGGTGTGCGTGGTGTCGCCGTAGGTGCGGATGGTGGCGCATTCGTAAACGCCGAACTCGTCTTCCAACGCTTGCGGCGGCGACACCCCTTCAGCGCCGCGGCGGACGGCTTCTTTGTAGCTGTAAGTCACATCCTCGACGTCGAGCGCAATATCCTGCACGCCGTCGCCATGCTGAATGAGACGCTGACTATCGGGATGTTTCCAGGAGAGCGCGGAGACGAGGACGAAGGTTATGTGCCCCTGCCGCAAGACGTAGCCGGCTTCGTACTTTTGCCGAGTTTCGAGCCCGGCATAGGCGACGACGTCGAAGCCAAAGGCATTGCGATAGAAGTACGCCGACTGGCGCGCGTTGCCGACGAAGAAACGCACGTGATCGATGCGACGCAAGGGGAGGGTGTCTTTGGTCATGGTGTTATTCAGCTCACGCCCCATGATGAGCGCAGCGATTCGTGGGGGTATTGCAAAGCATGACCCCCGCGAATCGCTGCGCTCATCGCGGGGCTTGGCGGACGATCACAACACTGCAATCCCAAACCGCCGCACCAGCGATTCGATTTCACGCCGCAGGAAAGTGTAGGACGGGATAATGAACAGATGGTCCTGCATGCGCGACGGGTCGTAGTCGGTCTCGATCACCGTGTCGGTCACGAAGGGCTGACGTTTCACGTCGTTCGATAGCGAAAACGGAATCTCGCCGGTGGACGACAGGATGCCCGCGCCGAACACTTTCAACTCGCCTGCTTCCTCGATCAGGCCGAACTCGATGCTGAACCAGCTGAAACGCTTCAAGGCCAGCACCTGCAAGGGGTCCAGCGTCGTGTTGGCCGCCTTGCCGATCAGCGTCAGCACTTCCGCGTAGTCCTGGTTCATCAAGGGAGGCACATGGCCCAGACAGTCGTGGATCATGTCCGGCTCCGGCGTGAACTCCGGATGCGAGCCGTGGCGAATGAACTGCGTCACCGGGAAGCCGCGTTCGGCGATGTAGGAATAGAACGTTCGGTACGCTAGCGGCCCTTCGGCAGGGACCAGGTGCATGCGCGTCTCGCTCTCCAGGCGCTGGCTGAGCGTGCGCAATTGCGGGATCTCCGTGGCGCTGATGCCGAGCGCGTTCTTTGCCTGCAGATAGATGGAGCATGCGTGCTGGCGATGCAGTTCGTCGAGCTTGGAGTTGACGTCACGCCAGATTCTGGTTTCCTCGGCCGTGTAGTCGATCAGCGGCGGACCGAGGCGTTCGAGCCGATGACGGCGGCACTGGGCGAAAAGGGTCTTACGTCGCTGGACATAGCCGGCATCGCCCAGGCCGGGATGGCCGGACTCCAGTTCCAGCGCGCTGGGGTCCGGCGGCTCGACCATGATCCGTGGGTCGATCGGCACGCCGTATTCAATGACCGCTGCTGAATCCTTCATGGCGCGGGTCCCCCAAGAATGGGCGAAGTCGGCCGGGAGCTTCCTATGGCTATTATATCGACCGGAAGGGGGCGACGGGGAGGCGAGAAGTGATGAAGGAACGGGGAAACGGCCAGCGAACCAGAGCACCAAAAGACAACGGCGATGCAACCTTGCATCGCCGTTGCTCCTCAGGATGTGGTCAACTCAAACTTCTCATTCGGCAAGGGTGAGTAGGCGTCCTGCCTTGCTGTTTTGGGTCGGACCACCCCTTGGCAACATTATCCCTATCGGCGGGCGTCTTCAAAGACTTCACTCAAATTCGCGTAATCACCAAATCTCCGTAGCTCGCCCGTTTAGCGATTTTGCGGCTTGCGCTGGTCGTAGCGAATGTAACGCCATTTCGATTGCTTGAAGACCTCGTCGATCAGCTCGAATACCTCGGGGTCATACCTGGCCAGCTTCACGCGCGTGTTGATGTCGTTGTGGACTCCTTTGTTCGGCAGGTTGTTGCAGTCGAAGTACGACTGCACGCACTCGGCCCAGAATTCGCCGGCGTTCGTGGCGGCATAGGTGTCTTTCCACAGGCCCTTGTCGATCGACCGCGTGAAGATCATGCGCAGCCGGCCGTCGAACTTTGGATCGACTAAACGCAGCCCAAAGTTGTGGATGCAATGCGCGAACTCGTGAATGAGGATGTTCTCCTCGCGATAACGGTCGCCCTTGAGGTTGAGCAGATTCTCCTCGCCGCACGAGGTGATCTTGCCCCCCAGACCGCGGGCACGCTTGTCCCAGTAATCCTTGGGGGTCATGTTGCGATGTTCCGGCACGTCGGTGGTCATCTCGGTCGGCGCCATCACCGTGAATCGGCACTTGCCTTTGACGATCGCCTTGAGGATGTCGTCGCGGTCGGCTAGCATCTGGCTGATCAAGAAGCGTGCTTCCAGAAGAGCGGTATCCGAAACCTTGGCCGAACTGAGGATCGGGTAGCCCTTGTAGTCGGTGTACTTCTGATTAAACGGATCGAGCTTGGCCGACTCGCGCAGGTCCTTGGGCACCTCGGTGACTTTGGGGGCAGGCTCGCCGCATCGCGCGCCGGCGGCAACGCTGAGAGCGATCATGACTACGAACGGCACAAGTAAACGTCGCTGCAACATCATCAAGGGCCTCGCGCTTTTACCTATTGGCAACCCAGCCTACGTCGTGCAATTTAACAAGCGTGCCGTTCCAGTCAATCGCGAAGCGGAAAGCCTCCCATGCATATTCGGCAAATGATACTCGATGACGTCGCCCTTGGCATGCGCCTCAAATCGCAGAACGGCTGGAACCAGCTGGAAGCCGACTGGCGACGCCAGATGGATCTCGAACCCGACGGCTGCTTCGTCGCGGAATTAGCGGGCCAATCGATCGGCACCGCATGCGCCTGCGTCTTCGGCGACATTGCGTGGATCAACCTCGTGCTCGTCGATCAGCCACATCGCGGCCAGGGCATCGGTACGGCGCTGCTTCAGCAGGTTGTGCAATTCCTGGACGAACGCGGCATCGCCACCATTCGCCTGGACGCGACGCCGCTGGGCCAGCCGGTCTACGAAAAGCTCGGCTTCACCGGCGATTTCACCCTCGCACGCTACGAGGGTACTCTCCCCTCTCCCCCCGGGAGAGGGGCCGGGGGTGGGGGCGCTGGGCGCGTTGAAACGTTGGCGACTAAAGACTTGCCGGCAGTGATCGAGCTGGATGAAGCGGTAACGAAGGCTCGCCGCGAGAAGTTGTTGCATCACCTGGTTGAAGCCGCGCCGGACTTGATGCGAAAGTACGTGGTCGCCGACCGCTTGGAAGGCTACTGCCTGTGCCGACCGGGCGCGCACGCGTGGCAGCTCGGACCGCTGCAAGGTTCACCCGAAGCAGGAAGGCGCCTGCTCGATGATTCGGCCCATCGCTTCGGGGGGCAGCGCGTTTATCTCGATGTGCCGACGGAACATGCTGATGCCGTGGCGGCTGTGCAATCGCTGGGGTTGACGGTCCAGCGCAGCTTCTTGCGCATGACGCGCGGGCGGCGCATCAGCGAAAACTTGGAATTATTGTGGAGTAGCTTTGGGCCGGAGAAAGGTTGAGGCTGCAAGCAAAGCCCAGGGACAGCCGTCCCTGGGCTTTCGAAGTAGTACATTGCACATTAATTCTTCTTCGGCTCGACGGCCGGCTGCGGATTTACTGGGCGGCGTGGCAGCAGGTTCGGCTGCGCCGGGTCAACGGGGCGAGGACGAATGATGATGCCCTTCTTCATTTGTTCGAGCTGTTTCTTTTGGTCGTCGGTCAGGACCTTCAGGACCTTGGCCTCGACTTCCTTTTGAATGGCCTCGATCTGTTTCTTCTGCTCATCGGTCAATTGCAGGCGCTGCTGCACGCCGGCGGGGAGGACCTGGCCGATGCCGCCACCGATCTGGACGGGGCGCACCCCGCCGATGCCGGGGCGTGGCTGCGGCTGATCCTGCTTGACCTGGGCGAACACGGTCTTCTGGTCCGCGGTCAGGATCGGCTCGACCTTGGCGAGGCTATCTTCGCGTGCCTTCTTCGAGTAGGTCTGCTGCTTCTCGATCGCGTCCTTGTATTTCTCACGATCGCGTACGCCTTGAATGTCGGCGCGGAACTTGTCCTGAACCGCCTTGTTCTTCTCCTTGTAGTCTGTTTCGACCTTGGCGTACTTGTCCTTCTGTTCATTGGTGAATTTGAGCTTCTCGACCGCCTCGGCAGTCAAGAGCGGCACGTCGGCTTGCAAGCCGGGCCGAATCTGAATGGGTTGCACCTCGACGCGCTGGGCAAGCGCCGGCACGGCCGACGCGAACAACACGGTCGTTCCGACGAGAAGAAAACGGAGAGCTTTCATGGAACTGGAACCTCCATAGGAACTAAGTATATTTACCGAACAGGCGGAACGCTTTTGCCTGTCTTACGGTCTACCTCAAAGACGAAGGGAGTTGTCCGATTTAACGTTAAACCCCGCAATCACGTGGCGGTCTCGGTTGTGAGGATTGCAGAATCTCACGCAAAGGCGCAAAGAAGAGAGGGTCAGGAAACCGACGATTCTGCCGGGTTGCCTGCGAAACCCGTCTCGTGAATCATCTCGCCCCTTTTGCGCCTTTGCGTGAGCTCATTTTTTTTCGCTAATGCACCACAGGTATCGATTCGTGCGCAGGAAGATCTCGCCGTTGGAGATCGCGGGCGAGGAGTTCGTGGATTCGCCCGCTTCGAGCCGATTGATGGCGAGCACTTCGTATTTGGGGCTGGCGTTGAAGATCACGGTGCTGCCGTCGCGTGTCAGGCAGTAGAGCTTGCCGTCGGCGTGGACCATGGAGCCCCAGTTGGTGCCGGTGGCGCGTTTCTCGTCCTTCCAGAGGTCCTTGCCGGTAGCGAGCTCGTAGCAGTGCTGGGCGCCGTTGTCATCAATGATGTAGACATGGTCGCCGACGATGATGCCGGAGCCGACGCGCTGGTTATTTTTCGGGTGGAGCCAAAGGCGATTCGAGGTGATATCGCTGGCGCCGCCGACCTTGACGGCCATGGCGGCGCCGCCGTAGCCACACATTTGAATGGCGACGTCGTTGGCGAACAGTGCCGAGGTGTAGCAATAGCTGTTGACGCCATGGCAGCGCCAGAGTTCCGCGCCGGTCTTGGGGTCGTAGCCCTTGAGGAAGTTGTCCGGCAGATCCTGTACACTCTTCGCATCGGGGCCGGTGCCCAGCAGGATCTGGTCTTTTCCCTTGACGCTAACGATCAGCGGCGTGCCCCAGGAACCGTGTTTTTCGTCTTGTTCCCACACCGTTTGACCGGTCTTCTTGTCGACGGCCAGCAAGACGTTGCGGGCCCCCTTGCCGCCTTTCTTGGGCTTGCCATCCTTGTCCTTGTAGGTGGCGTTGGGCCCGCACCACAAGATGGCCAGTTCGTTGTAAAGGACAGGAGACGAGCTGTTGCCGAAGGAATGCTGCCAGTGCCCAAGGTTGGTCCGTTTCCACAGTTCCTTGCCGGCGAAGTCATAGCAGTACATGCCGGCGGAGCCGAAGCTGACGATGACGCGTTCGCCGTCGGTGGTCGGCGAGGCGTTGGCATACCAGTCCGGGGTCCAGTTCTGCTCCTTGTCGGCATAGGCGACATCGTTTTTCCAGAGCAGCTTGCCGTCGGCCCGGTCGAGGCAGAGGATGCTGCGTACGGTACCCCCCTTGTTTGCGAGGGTGAGGAAGATCTTGTCCTTCCAGATGATTGGCGTGGAGTTGCCCGGCTGTTCGAGCTTGATCTTCCACTTGACGTTCTCCTTGGCGCTCCACTTCGTCGGCAGGTTCTTCTCGAAGCAGTAGCCCTGCCCTGTGGGGCCGCGCCACGCGGGCCAATCGTCGGCGCGAGCGACCGAGGCAATACTCAAGAGGAACACCGCGGCAACCAGTCGATTCATGGCAAGCTCCTGTATCCAATCAAGGTTGAAGATTTCTCGTGCGTTGCAGGCACGCAGCGGCTAAAATCGGGCTGTGCAAGGGCGTGGGCTATTATGCAAAACCGGCCGCATACTACCATGTTGACGACGCAAATGTGCCACTTATTCTACGGGCCAGCTCGCCATGAGTCCCGAAGGGACGACTGACATTAGCCCAGCACTTCAGTGCTGGGTTCACTGGCGCACCCGTTTGAAGTCCCGCCAGGGACGCCTGAACCTGACGATGTGCTCGTTCAATCGTCCCTCGCGGGACTGGCACGATCCACGGCGACGCTGCCCAGCACTGAAGTGCTGGGCTATTATCAACCGTCCCTGACGGGACGAAGACCGGAATCCGATGAAACGAACCTCCTGCACCTGGCTCTGTATCTTTACTGGCCCGCTTCTTCTCGTTGCAACGCCGCTCGCAGCCCAGCCGACGGCGGAGGAGCGTGGCCACTGGAGCTTCCGCACGCTGCGTCGGCCCGAGGTGCCCAAGGTTCAGTCCCCGCGCAGCCGCACGCCGATCGATGCGTTCCTCCTGGACAAGCTGAAGTCGAAGGGCCTCGACTTCGCCAAGGACGCGGACAAGCCGATGCTCCTGCGCCGCGTCTACCTCGATCTGCTCGGGCTGCCACCGAACCCGGACGAGATTCGTCAATTTGTCGCCGATGATCGGCCCGACGCCTACGAACGGCTCCTGGATCGGCTGCTGGCGTCGCCGCAGTTCGGCGTGCGCTGGGGCCGGCACTGGCTGGACGCGGCCGGCTACGCCGACGTCGGCGGCACCGACAACGACGCCGGCATCATTCGCATGGCCGAGGGAAGCTGGCGCTATCGCGACTATGTCATTCGGTCCTTCAATGAGGATAAGCCGTTCGACCAGTTCCTCCTCGAACAGCTTGCCGGCGATGAGTTGGATGACTGGCGCGCCGCCAAGACGTTCACGCCGGCGATGCGCGATCGGCTCATCGCCACCGGGTTCCTGCGCACCGCGGCCGACGACACCGAGGAGAACGAGCTGAACACGCTCGACATTCGGCACGGCGTCTTGCACCGCACGGCCGAGGTCGTCGCCTCAAACGTCCTGGGCCTGACGCTGAACTGCGCCAAGTGCCACGATCACAAGTATGAGCCGATCTCGCATGAGGATTACTATCGCTTCATTGCCGTCTTCAGCCCAGCGTTCAATCCCCAGCAATGGCTGCAGCCCAAGGTGCGCATGCTGGCCGATGTTCCACCGCCGGAAAAGAGTGCCATCGACAAGGACAATGCACACCTTGCGAGCCAGGTCGAGGAACTCAAGAAGAAGAAGCTCGAATTGAAAAAGGACCCGAAAGCGGCGGCGGACCTGGATGTGAAGATCGGCGCGCTGAACGCCAAGAAAAAAAGCTACGGCCAGCTTCGTGCCGTCTACGACGCAGGCCCGCCGACACCGACTCGCCTCTTGCGCCGCGGCGATCACGCCAAACCGGGCAAGGAAATCACCGTCGGCGGCCTGGAAGTCCTTTGCCCGCCCGCCAAGAAACAGTTGCCGGACGTGAAGCCCGCGGGCGCCACCAGCGGCCGACGACTCGCGCTGGCGCAGTGGTTGACCGAGCCGAGCACGCCCGCCAGCGGTCTCGTCGCGCGCACGCAGGTTAATCGCGTCTGGCAGCGTCTCTTCGGCAAGGGGATCGTGCCCACAAGCGACAACCTCGGCATGTCCGGCGCCAGGCCTTCCCACCCCGAGTTGCTCGACTGGCTCGCGGCGGAATTCGTCGACAAGAAATGGAGGCTGAAGCCGCTACTCAGGCAAATCATGACCTCCAGCGCCTATCGGCAATCGTCGCTTGCGTCGCCCGATGCCGCGAAGGTCGATCCGGCCAATCACTTACTCTGGCGCATGCCGTTGCGGCGGCTGGAAGCCGAGATCGTGCGCGATTCGATCCTCGCCGTAAGCGGCAAGCTGGATCCAACTGTGGGAGGTCCACCGACGCCGCTGGAGAATCGCCCCGACGGGCTGGTCGTCGTCAAGGATCCCGGCAAGTACCGCCGCACAGTCTATGTCCTGGCGAGGCGCAACTACCATCCGACGCTCTTGAACGTCTTCGATCAGCCGTTCATGACGACGAACAATTTGTGCCGCTCGCCGTCCGCGGTCGTGTTGCAATCGCTGACGATGCTGAACGACACGTTCATCGTGGAGCAAGCCGGCGTGTTCGCGGAGCGGGTGCTCCGCGACGGGAAGACTGATGCACTCGAACGCCAGGTGGAATCAGCGTATCTTTTGGCGTTGACGCGCCCGCCAAGCGCCAAGGAAAGCGCCGCCTGCATGGAATTCCTGCGGCGGCAAACCGATCGGCATTCAGCCGCCAAGCTCCCATCGGCAGAAGCGCCGCGGCGTGCTCTTGCGAACCTGTGCCACGTGCTGTTGAATACGAGTGAATTCCTTTATGTTCCGTGATCGGGCTTGCGAGCCCCGGAGGGGCGGAAGTCAATAGCCAGGGGCGCAAGCCCCTGGTGCGACGCCTGGGCCAGGGCGTGAGCCCTGAAAGGGCGGTAGTGACGGAAAACCCTGAGTCACTTTCGCCCCTCCGGGGCTGAGGTTGTCGTGAGGCGTGTTTTACCAGGGGCTTGCGCCCCTGGCTACTGACTATCGCCCCTCCTGGGCTGGGTTATCATGTACAATCACCCCGACCTACTTCTTTCGCGTCGCCAGATGCTGCAAACCAGCAGTCTCGGCTTCGGCACGCTCGCACTCTCGTATTTGCTCAATCAGCAAGCGACCGCGCACTCCACCCTGACCCCTGCCCCCCGACCCTTGACTCCTGCGCGAGCCAAGTCCGTCATCATGCTCATGCAGAACGGCGGCCCGAGCCAGATGGACCTGTTCGATCCCAAGCCCGAACTGCGCCGCCGGCAAGGGCAGGTCTACACCGAGCGCGTTGAGATGTTCCAGCGCGGCAGCGAGAAGAATCAATTGCTCGCCAGCCCGTTCCGTTTCCATCATCGCGGCCGGTGCGGCATGGAATTGTCCGAGGTCATCCCGCATCTCGGCTCGGTCGCGGACGACATCACGCTGGTGCGTTCGATGGCCTCCGAGCACAACAACCACACCGAAGCGCTGGTGATGTTCAACACGGGCAAGATCTTCCCTGGCCGACCGGCGCTCGGCTCGTGGATCACCTACGCCCTGGGCACCGAGAACCAGAACCTGCCCGCGTATATCGTGCTGCGCGATCCGGACGGCTACAACACCAGCGGCACACTGCTCTGGCAGAACGCCTGGCTGCCGGCAGTCCATCGCGGCACCGAGTTCAGCACGCGCGGCGCCGCTGTCCTGAATCTACAACCGACGACACCGATCTCTCCAGACGTCCAGCGCGAAAATCTCGATCTGCTTGCGCGGCTCAACGAGGAGCACCGCAGCCGGTATCCTCTCGAAAGCGATCTCGAAGCGCGCATCCGCAACTACGAATTGGCCGCCCGCATGCAGCTAACGGCCGGGTCGGTCCTCGACGTCGCGCGCGAGTCGCAAGCCACGCGCCGGCTGTACGGCCTCGACAATCCGGAAACCGCCGGTTACGGCTTGCGCTGCTTGCTGGCGCGCCGGCTCGTCGAATCGGGGGTCCGGTTCGTGCAGGTCTTCCCGCCGGTGCAGCCGCAGTTTCAGCCGTGGGACGCGCACAGCAATACGCTGACCGAGAATCGCGCCATCTGCGCCCAGGTCGATTATCCGTCGGCGGGGCTGATCAAGGACCTGAAATCACGCGGGCTTCTGGACGAGACGATCGTGATCTGGAGCGGCGAGTTTGGCCGGCTGCCGGTGTCGCAGAACGGGTCGGGGCGCGACCACAATCGCAACGCCTTCAGCCTGATCCTCGCCGGCGGCGGCTTCAAGCGCGGCCACGTTCACGGCGCGACCGACGACGTCGGCTACCGCGTCGAGGAAGGGCGCGTCACCGTGCCGGACTTGCACGCGACGCTCCTGCACCAACTCGGCCTCGACCACGAACGCCTGGTCTACCGCCACCACGGCAGCGACGAGACCCTGACCGACGCGCGGGTGACGCGAGCCCGGGTAGTGCGTGAATTGTTGGCGTAAGATCTCACGCAAAGGCGCCAAGGCGCAAAGAAAAAAAGATTCCTGTCTTCCTTTGCGGCTTTGCGTGAGGCTAATTCGAGCGAGAAACCTTCATGCATGCGACGTTGACGATGTCCCTGATCTTCGCGCTTGGGCAGCCATCCGCGGCCGATGACTCTTTCTTCGAAGCGAAGATCCGCCCGGTGTTGATCGAATCGTGCTTCAAGTGTCACGGCGGCGAGAAGGTGTCGCACAAGCTGCGCGTCGATTCGCGCGACGCACTGGTGAAGGGGGGCAAGAGTGGGCCAGCGCTTGTGCCAGGCAAACCGGAGAAAAGCCTGCTACTGCAAGCGATCAAGCAGTCGAGCGAGGACCTGCGCATGCCGCCGGGCGGGAAGCTGCCGGCTCATGTGATCGCCGATTTCACCGCCTGGATCGAGCGCGGGGCCGTTTGGCCCAAATCGAGCAAGCGGGGCTTCCAGGCGCGCACGCACTGGGCGTTTCAGCCGATGAAAAATGTTGCGCCGCCCGCTGATCCGACAAGGTGGGCCGAGCATCCGATTGACCGCTACATCGCCGCCAATCTGCGCGAACAAGGGCTGAAGCCGGCCAGGGCCGCGGAGCCTCGCTCGCTCTTGCGGCGGGTGACGTTTGACCTGACGGGGTTGCCGCCCACGGTGGAGGAGAGTGCTACGCCGCAAGCGGCTTGGGAGACGGTGGTGGATCGGTTGCTGGCGAGCCCGCGCTATGGCGAGCGCTGGGCCCGGCACTGGATGGACGTGGTGCGCTACGCCGACACGGCGGGCGACAACGCGGACTATCCGATACCGGAGATCGTTCGTTATCGCGATTACCTGATCGACGCCTTCAACGCCGACAAACCATTCAACGACTTGGTGCGCGAGCAACTGGCTGGCGACATCCTGGCGAAGTCGGGGCCGCCGCAGAAATACGCCGAGCGCGTCGTCGCCACCGGGTTTCTCGCGCTCAGCCGGCGCTATGCCACGGCGCCTTACGAGTTCATGCATCTGACGCTTGAAGACACGATCGACACCACGGGCGCGGCGTTCATAGGCCTGACGTTGCGCTGCGCCCGCTGCCACGATCACAAGTTCGATCCGATCACGACCGAGGACTACTACGGCCTCTACGGCATCTTTGCCAGTACCACCTTCCCATTCGCCGGCTCGGAAGAATTCGCCTCGCAAAAAAGGCCACGTGAGCATTTCGTGCCGCTGGTGCCGAATTCCGACAAGGTGATGGCCGACTATCGCGAGCGTTTGAAGGACCTGCCGGCCCTGATCAAGGCAGAAAAGGATAAGGGGAAAGTGAATGCACTGCAAACCGAGGAGCGAGTGCTGCATCGCCTGGGCTTGCCGATCGAGGTGCCGGGCGCTTACGCGGTGCAAGACGGCAAGGTCGCCGACGTCCGAATTCATTTGAAGGGCGACCCGGACAAGCTCGGCGAACTCGCGCCGCGCCGCGTCCCGAAGTTCATCGAAGGCAAGCCGGTCGCCTTCTCCAAAACCGCGAGCGGCCGACTGGAGTTGGCCGACTGGCTGACCCGGCCCGATCATCCGCTCACAGCGCGCGTCCTCGTCAATCGCGTGTGGCAGTATCATTTCGGCACGGGGCTGGTCGCCACGCCCAACAACTTCGGCACCCGCGGCGAGTTGCCCAGCCATCCCGAATTGCTCGATCACCTCGCGCTCGAGTTCGTCAAGCAAGGCTGGTCGATCAAGTGGCTGCACCGCTATATCCTGTCGTCGAAGACCTATCAACTCTTGGCAAGTCCGAGCGCCGACCTAGCCTCGAAGGATCCGAGCAACCGCTGGTTGTCCCATTTCCCGCGCCGCCGACTGGACGCCGAGGCCTTGCGGGACGCGATGCTGTCGGTGAGCGGCAAGCTCGATCTGAAGCGCCCGGGGCCGCACCCGTTCCCGCCCATCCAGAACTGGGGCTGGACGCAGCACAACCCCTTCAAGGACATTTATCCGTCCAACCATCGCAGCGTCTACCTGATGACACAGCGCATCCAGCGGCATCCGTTCCTCGCTCTCTTCGATGGGCCGGATACGAACGCCTCAACGGAGAAACGCACGACCTCGCTGGTCCCCTTGCAAGCGCTCTACTTGATGAACCATTCGTTCGTGCGCGAGCAAGCCGAGGCGTTTGCCAAGCGAACGCTGGCCGTTGCGGCAGAGGGGCGCATTGCGTGGGCACATCAAACGGCGTGGGGTCGGCCAGCGAGCAAAGCGGAAACACAGAAAGGCGTCGAGTATCTGAGACGTTACCAGGAAGAATTGAAACGCAGCGGCGAAGCGCCGGAGCGGCTGGAACTGTCAGCGTGGACGAGCTTTGCGCGCGTGCTCTTGACGGCGAATGAGTTTGTGTTTGTGGATTGAATGTTGTTGGCACGAGCCGCGATCATGCCGATGAGCTTGGCGGCCGCCAACGCTAGCGCAAACCAAGTTCTTGTTTCACTTTGGCAAGCGGAATCGATCGTTTGCCGCCTTCGGCACGCTTGGCCTTGCGCAGCTCGAGGAGGTTGTCCACGGTCACAACGCCTGCCTCGATGCTCGGTTCCGGCACCGATTCCCCGCGATTGCGCAATCCCTCGATGTGAAACTCGATGGCCTCGCGAATCACACGCTCCACTTGTTTGCGCGTCTTGCCCGTGGCAATGCAGCCGGGCAGGTCCGGCACATACGCCGACCAGTTGCGCTTGCCGGATTCGAAAATGACGGTGTATTCTTTCATGCCTATTTCTCCAGGCTTGCCTGTCGCAATCCGCTCTTCAAGGTCTTGGGATGTACGTCGGAAGGATGTCCGGACACGGTGACGGTGCCTGGTTTGCTCGGATGGACGCGCTGACGATGATCTCCTCGAATCCGGTCAGTTTCCCAACCGCCCTTTCGCAGCAGTTTCAATAATTCGCGGACTTTCATGAAGTATCATATACACGACACTCACGCCAGCACCGGCTGCACCACCTCGCCATGCACGTCGGTCAAGCGGAACTGCCGCCCCTGGAAGCGATACGTCAATCGCGTGTGATCGATGCCTAAAAGATGCAGGATCGTCGCCTGGAAGTCGTAGGCGCTGACGGGGTTTTCGGCGACGTTGTAGCTGAAGTCGTCGGTGCGGCCATAACTCATGCCGGGCTTGATGCCGCCGCCGGCCATCCAAATCGTGAAGCAGCGGCCATGGTGGTCGCGGCCGAATCTGGGCTGCGTGGAATCACCCTGCACGAAGACCGTCCGGCCGAACTCGCCGCCCCAGATGACCAGCGTGTCGTCGAGCATGCCGCGTTCTTTCAGGTCCTTGACGAGCGCTGCCGAGGGCTGATCGGTGTCGCGGCACTGCACTGCGAGCTGCGTCGGCAGGTTATTGTGCTGATCCCAGCCGGCGTGCATCAGATGCACGAAGCGGACGCCGCGCTCCGCCATGCGGCGGGCCATCAGGCAATTCCAGGCGAAGCTGCCGCGGCGATTGACGTCGGGGCCGTACATGTCGAGGATGCGGCGCGGCTCACGCGAGAAATCGGTCAGCTCCGGCACGGAAGTCTGCATGCGATACGCCATCTCGTACTGGGCGATGCGCGTCTGGATTTCGGGATCGCCGACTTCCTGATGCCGCAGGCGATTGAGCTCGGCGAGATCGTCAAGCTGACTGCGCCGCACCGGCGCGGGGACGCCTTGCGGGTTGGAGAGGTAGAGCACCGGGTCGCCGTTGGAACGCAGCTTGACGCCCTGGTAGCTCGACGGCAAAAAGCCCGAGCCCCAGTAGTAGTCGTAGAAGATCTGCCCGCACGAGAGTTCGCGGTCCTGCGAGGTCATCACCACGAACGTCGGTAGGTCCTGGTTCATGCTGCCGAGGCCATAGCTGAGCCAGGCGCCCATGCTCGGCCGACCGGGCTGCTCGGCGCCGGTGAGAAAGAGCGTGACGGCCGGAGCGTGGTTGATTGCGTCGGTGTGCATCGAACGAATGACGCAGATGTCGTCGGCGATCGACCCGGTGTGCGGCAAGAAGTCGCACATCCACTGCCCGCTGCGTCCCCACTGCCGAAACGGCGCGATGCCGGGCAGCACAGCGAGGTTCTGTTGCCCCGCGGTCATAGTGGTGAGCCGTTGGCCCATGCGGACGCTGTCGGGCAGCTGGGTGCCGCGGAAACGATAGATGCCGGGCTTGTAGTCAAAGAGATCGACGTGCGTCGGCGCCCCGGTCTGCATGAGATAGATGACGCGGCGGGCTTTCGGCGTGTGGTGCGGCAAGCCCAGGGACGGCTGTCCCTGGGCTTTCTCGTTGTTGAGCAGCGACGACAGCGCCGCGAGCCCCAGGGTGCCGCTGACGCCGGTGAGGAACTGGCGGCGGGTTTGGCGGAGGGCGTGTTCGAGGGTGGGGTGCATTTTCAGGCTCTTTTCAAGAGGCGTGAATTCTTATCGGGACGGCAGACGATTTCCTCATTGTCCACAAACGCATGGCGTAGTTTTGGCAATTGTCGAAAAACGCTCGGAGCATCCGACAGCCGGCCGCATGACTCGATGTCTATGAACTCTACGTTCGGCGCGATGCGTGGCAACTCGCCGATCGTTTCCAGATTGCGGCAGCGAGCAATCTGGAACTTCTTTAGCCGCGGCAACTCAGGCAACCCGAGCAGCGATTTTGGGTTCGCAAAAACAATCCCCAAATCCACAATCGCATCGGGCAGGTCCAGACCCTCAAAGCTCTTGTGCTTTGGATTGTAATGGCAGAGGCCAACATCGCGCAAGTGCTTCAAAGATCCCAGGCCGGTGTCCTTCGCGTTGTAATACCACTGGGCGAAGTCAAGTTTCTTGAGCCGGTCAAACTCAATGCCGGGCCGTTTTGGAAAATTCATGGTGAAGTCGCACAGTTCCTTCAAGGAGTAGATGCCGTCGATGTCTTTGAGAGCGAAGTCCTCGAAAAAAAAAAGACCTTTCGGAGCTGCGGTAGTTCTGCCAAGAAGTCCAGCTTATCTTCGCGGAAATTGAAAGAGCCCGAGCCGAAGACCCCGTACGCCCGTCGCCGATTCGCCTCGGCAACGCATGCCGCGAGCATTCTTGACTCGATGCCAATCGACAGGTGCCCTTCGAGATCATAGTCTTCGAGGAACCTGCCCTTGCGTTCGATCGTCACTGCTCACTCCTTCGTAATCACCTCATCCAGATTCAAAACCATGTTCGCCATCGCCGCCAATGCCGCGTGCTCGACAAGGTCCAGCGTCTTGTCGCGTGGCAATTCATCAGTGCTGACCTATTTATCGGCGGACCGTCATCATTTTATCACCAACTGCGCCGGCCGCACCCCTTTCTTGGCGCCATTGAATGCGAACTTGCTCGGCTGGTAGTCGCCCACGAGGTCCACGTTTAGCGTCGGCGAGACGTCCATTCCCATCGCCCAGTACGACGCGTTCAACAGCATGCGGCGTGTGCCGGCGGCGATGAGGTCGTCGGCGGAGCCCATCGTTGTGGTGAAGATGCGGGCCTTGTTGACTTCGCGCGTCCAGGCGACGGGCATCATCGGGTCGTTCTTCTTGCCTTTGAGCGGCGGATCGTCGAACTTCATGCCGGCGACCACCTGGCCGTGGACGAGCACAGTGGATGGTGCGAGCGGGTTGGCGCCGTAGACATCGGTCGGGCCCCAGATGTCGCCATCCTTCAGGCCGCGCAGGATTGGGTGTTTCCCCTGGTCCTTGTCGAGGATGCCGCGGCAGCTTTGCGACCCATGGCCGCCGTGATGGCTGACCCAGGTTTCGCCGAGGATTTGGCGGCCGAAGCCTTGCTTGTAATCCTTGTCGCCGTTGTTCCAGTTGTACTTGGCGAACTTGCCCTTCATGCCGTTGAAGGCGTGCGTCGAGGTGCGTAGGCCGATAATCGGCTTGCCGGTTTCCAGGTAGTTGACGATGTGCTGCATCTGCTCCTCGGGCAGGTTGCGGAAGCGCAAGCCGACGACCATCAGGTCGGCGGTTTTGAGCGATTCGAGGCCCGGGATGTTGTTGTTGACGTTGGGATTGATCTCGCCGGTCTTCGGATCGATCGCGAAGAGGACCGTACACTTGAAGCCATGATGCTTGGCGAGAATCTTGCCGAGCTGCGGCAACGCTTCCTCGGAGCGATATTCCTCATCGCCGGAGACGAGGACGATGTGCTTGCCTTTGCCGGGGCCGTCGTAGCCGTCGTAGACGACCCATTTGGCGTCGTCCTGAGCGCAGGCGGGCGAGACAAGGAGACAAGGAGACAAGGAGACAAGGAGAGCGGCGCTGAAACGGAGAGTGAACGAGGTCATGTTGTGTCCTTTCAAATGAATGATCCACGAAGGGCACCAAGTTCACGAAGGTGGCTTTGTTCGTGAACTCCGTGTCCTTCGTGGATTTTAGCGTTTTCTTGCCGATCAGCGACGCGCAGCATAGAAAACACCCACCGTCCGGCGGATGGCCTTTTCCGTTCTGGCCATCCTGCCGCTTCCTGAACTGCTGCCAGTCCCGGCGTGATGACGTTCCCACACTTGATCGCTGGAATCTTTACTTCTTTACTTGGAGATACTCCCATGGCATTGTCGTCGATTGT
>SHZY01000082.1 GCA_009692065.1 Gemmataceae bacterium | reverse complement strand
AGTGGTGGCGATCCACAGCCCTTGCTCTTCGCGTTTTCGTTTGCCCAGAGCCATCGTGACTCCTTGGTCTTCGGTACGTTGATATCCCCAACATCTGGGCAACAGCATACCATGCCTGTCAAGAGGCGTTTTTCAACGGGCTGCTAGCCTCTCGGAACACGGTCCTATTGGTCCGTAGTCAGTGGTCGTTAAGTATTTCTGCTACGGACTACTGACTACGGACTGCGAGCAAGGTCGGCAGGATTCGAACCCACTCCGCCGGCTTTGGAGACCGACTGCTCTCCCAGGAGCACAACCTTGTGATGCGCCCGTCTTCGTTTAGGGTCCGCGCGGCGCCTCGCGAACGCTAAGCCGCAAGCGGTCCAACAGAGCGTCCAGGGAGATTTGAACTCCCGCATCCACCATGGCAAGGTGGCAGGCTGCCAGGCTACATCATGGACGCACAATTCCGGCGGCTGGACTCGAACCAGCACCCTCCCGGCTTCAGCGGGACGCTCGACCTTTGAGCTGCACCGGAATAGTCCGTAGTCAGTGGTCCGTAGTCAGTCGTTGGCAACAGAACGCGTCGATTACCAACCTGGCTCACTCGGCCGCGCCGAGTATTCCATCCTACTGACTACGGACCACTGACTACGGACTACCGAAAAACTCCGGGGGCTGGAGTCGAGCCAGCGCCTGCGGGGTCAGAGCCCACCGTCCTGCCGTTAGACACCCCCGGAATCCTGCGATCAACAACGGAATGACCGGCCGTGTTACTGCGAGGTTCGCGGAGTACACGCATTTTCTTGGACGACGTGCGCGGAGTTTCCAGGGCGTTGGTCGAATTCACCGGCGTCGCATAAAATCGAAGATGAAAGAACCACGGGGGCGAACGGGGAACACGGGGAAAAGGCATGAGGGAGTTGCCGAAACGCCTTTTTTCGACGGGGGAGAGTCGAACTGTCCGTCTCTGTCTTTCCCCGTGCTCCCCGTGTTCCCCCGTGGTTCATTGGCCTTTTGGAGATCGGCTTTGAAAATCGCAGTCATCGGCACCGGTTACGTCGGCCTCGTAACTGCCACCTGTCTGGCGGAGAGCGGCAATGAGGTCGTCGGTGTCGATAAGGACGCCGGCAAGATTGCCACCCTTAAGTCAGGCAAGATTCCGATCTACGAGCCGGGCCTGCTCGAACTCGTCTTGCGCAACACCAAAGAACTGCGGCTCAGCTTCGGCACCGATCTGGCCGCGGCTGCCAAGGATGCCCAACTCATCTTCATCGCCGTCGGCACGCCGGAGTTGCCGGATGGGCAGGCCGACTTGAGCGCCATCTGGGCCGTCGGCGATCTCCTGGCGGAATGTATGCGCGCGGATGCGGTGGTGGTCATCAAGAGTACGGTAAGCGTCGGCACCAACCGCAAGCTGATGGAACGGATGTCGGCGAAGGCGGGACGGCCCATCGAGGTCGCGTCGAACCCCGAATTCCTCAAGGAAGGGGCCGCCATCGACGATTTCATGAAGCCCGATCGCGTCGTCGTCGGCGTGCGCCGGCCGGAGGTTGCCGACAAGCTGCGCGAACTCTACTCCTCATTCTTGCGCACCGAGCATCCGTTTCTCGTGATGTCGCCCGAAAGCGCGGAGATGACGAAGTACGTCGCCAATGCCATGCTCGCCACCAAGATCAGCTTCATCAACGAGCAGGCCAACCTGTGCGAAAAGCTCGGCGCCGACATCAACGACGTCCGCCGCGGCATCGGGCACGATCAACGCATCGGTTTCCAATTTCTGTTCCCCGGTCCCGGCTACGGCGGCAGCTGTTTTCCCAAGGACGTGAAGAACCTCATCTCGATCGCGCAGGCCGCCGGCGTTCCAGTCGACTTGTTGCGCTCGGTTGATCAAGTCAACGATCGGCAAAAGCACGTGCTGCCAAACAAGGTGCGCACGCACTACGGGAAAGATCTGAAAGGAAAATGCCTCGCTGTCTGGGGCCTGGCGTTCAAGCCGCGCACGGACGACGTGCGTGAAGCCCCTGCGCTGACGCTGATCGAGGAAATGCTGAAGGAAGGCGTCCAGCTCCGCGTTCACGATCCGGAAGCAGAGGCCAACGTGCGGGCGATCTTTGGCGACAAGCTGACGTATTGCGGCCGTCCGTATTCCACGCTCGAAGGCGCCGACGGCCTGGCGATCGTGACGGAATGGCCGGAGTTTCGCCACCCCGATTTCGAAGTTATGCGACGCCTGATGCGCACGCCGGTGATCTTCGATGGCCGCAACCTGTTCGAGCCGAAGATGGTGAAGGCCAGCGGTTTCATCTATTATGCAATCGGTCGGCTAACGGAATGAACGATCCTCGTTTAGCGCCCGCAAGGCGCCTGGCGAACGCTAAACGAGGAGGGCTATTTCGCCGCAACCGCAATCAACCCCTCAGCGCCGCCGGTCACGTAACCCCACCAGCCAAGCAAACCCGAGCCGAGCCGCGATTTCAAGAATCCGCGCTGCGCCGAGTGCCGAATCCAGCTACTGTGGCGTCCCTGCCGCATCTCGACGTGGCCAAAGCCCGCCTTCGTCAGCATGCGCTGCAGCGTCTCCGGCGTGAAGTGCGTGAGATGCCGTGGCAGATCGAGCCCGAACCATTGAGGACCGAACCAGCGTGCGGCGAAACCATCGAAATTCGGCACCGCGACGATCAGCTTTGCGCCCGGCGTCAGCAGGCGATAGGCGGCCCGCAACACCTCCAGCGGCTGAAGCACATGTTCGAGCGTTTGCCACATCGTGATGGCCTCGAAGCATTCGCTTGACCAGAGCGGATGAGGCAACGTGCCGACGTGTGCGTCCAGGCCAAGATCGCGGACTCGCGCAACGGCCGCCTCCGCGCGATCGAGGCCGACGACGTTCCAGCCGAGCCCGTGCATGCGCTGCAAGAATCCACCGGAACCGCAGCCAAAATCGAGCAGCCGCGCTTCGCCGTGCGGTTGTAAGGTGCGCGCAACGTACCGTGGAAGCCGCCGATGCGTTGCACGCACCCTACGCTGGTGGCAGTGATAATCGGCAGGATAGAATTGGGACGCGCTCTCAAGATTTGGCCGCGGATTCGTGAAAGCTAGCCCGCAGCGCTTGCATTGCACGATCAGAAAACGCAACCCGCCAAGGGGATCGGTCGCTTCGAGATGGGGCGCATGATCCGTGCCGCCGCAGAGAGGGCAGGCGGATTCTTCCCACTCGATGCGGAATTGATCGACCGCTGATTGCGAGAGATTCAGGAGCATGGGGGCGGCCTCCGTGCCGGGATTGGGATCTGCGCGAGTATAGCGAAAAAGGTTCTGCGCCGTCAAGCCGGCGCACGCTTTATGCGAAGTGATCGATAACTGTTCGACCTCACTTCGGCACCGCCGACAGCACCAGCATCTTGTCCGCCCCCGCGGTGACGACGCGCGAGCCGTCCGGCGACACGCTCAGCCCGTGGATGCCGGCGGCGTGGCAAGTCGTGCACGCCAGCTCGGTAAAGGTTGCCAGGTCCCACAAGCGCAGCGTGTGATCCTGGCCCGCGGAGAGCAGGCGTTTGCCGTCGGGCAGGAAGGCGACCGTGGAAACCATTTGCTTATGGCCAACGCATTGGCCGATCTCGGCAGTCTTGGTAAGGTCCCACACGCGCAGGATGGTGTCGAAGTGAGCGGACGCCAGGCGTTTGCCATCGACGGAAACGGCGATGTCGAGGATGTTGCCAGCGTTGGGATTGAGCGATTCGATCTCCAGACCGCTCTTGAGGTCCCAGATGCGCACGGTTTGGTCCTTGCTCGCGGAGGCGAAATGGCTCGTCTCGGCGATGAAGGTCAGCGCGGTGATGCCGGCGGTGTGCCGACTGAATCGCAGCACCTCGCGGCCTGTCGCAACGTCCCAGAGGCGGATTGTCTTGTCATCGCTGCCGGAGAGCAGGCGCTTGCCGTCGGCGGAGAATGCCAGGCACTTGATCGACGCCGTGTGGCCGCTGTAGCGACGGACTTCCTGGCCGCGCACATCGTACATGCGGATGGTGAAGCCGCTGGCCGAGGCGAGATAATCGCTGGCCGGCGCGAACGCGACGCTGCGGACTTCCTGGGGGTGCTTCGGAAAGCGCCGGACGATTTGCCCCGTCGTCGCGTCCCAGTAAATGAGCATGCCGTCTTTGGCACCGGACGCGACGTGTCGGCCATCGCGGGCAAAATCGACGCACAAGATGGCATCGCCGTGCCCGGTCATGCGGCGAATTTCCTTGAACTCGATGCGCGGCGTCGGCGGATCCTCGAAGCCATTGCAGGCCAGGAGCGTGAGTGCTTCCGCCAGGGCACCCGGCGTCTGGAAGCGTTCGGCGGGTGTCTTGGCCATCAGTTTTTCGACGACGCGCGCGACGGCAGGCGGGATGTCGCCACGCAGGTGCGTCAGCGATGTCGGTGCGTGCCAGCGCTGCTTGTCGAGTTTCGAGAGCAGGCTGCCGCCGGGGAAGGGAACCTGGCCCGTCAGCAGAAAGTAGAACGTGCAGCCAAGGCTGTAGAGATCGGCGCGGATGTCGGCCCCGTGCGGATCTTCGAGTTGCTCCGGGGCAACGTAGTCCGCGGTGCCGATGACGGCGCCCCCTTGCGTCAACGTGCTGAGCGATTCCGCCACGGATGCGCCCCCGAGCTGCAAAACGCGGGCGACGCCCATGTCGAGCAGCTTCACGGTGTAGTCGACGTCTTGCCCCCCTCTTCCTTCGGGAGAGGGGTTGGGGGCGAGGGTGCGATGTGAGTTGAGAATCGCTGACGGCCCCCCCAGTGCCCTCACCCCCGGCCCCTCTCCTGGGGGGAGAGGGGAGGAATTCGGGATCGGCGTCACCATCAGGTTCGACGGCTTGATATCGCGATGGACCAGCGCCTGCTCGTGGGCGTGCTGAAGGCCGAGTGAGGCCTGGCGGATAAAGTCGCATGCCTGCGGGATCGTGAGGGGGCCCGCTTGCTCGACATGGCGTTCCAGCGTGATGCCGGAGACGTATTCCATGACCAGGTAGTGCGTATCGCCGGCGTGATCGAAATCGAAGACAGTGACGATGTTGGCATGGCTGAGCCGGGCCGCCGCCTGGGCCTCACGGCGAAAGCGGCGCACCGCCTCTTCGTGAAGGAGCCGATCCTTGCGGATGACCTTGATGGCGAGAATCTGCCCATCGCTCAGCTGACGGGCGCGATAGACAATGCCCATGCCGCCGCGGCCGACCTCTTCGAGGATCTCGAAGTCGGGTAGTACTGGCGGCGGTTGCTCGGCACCGTGGTTGGTGTTGAATGGCTGCCAGGCGATGGGCTGCAAGATGGTCGGGGCCGTGTCGGCGTGGAATCCCGCTGTTGAAGGGCCGGGCGCCGGAGTCTGGAAGGCAAGGCCACAGCGAGGGCAGGGCAGGGTATCCCCCGGCGCGTTACTTTGATCCGCGTCTTCCGATTGATAACCGCACGAGCAAGAAAACCGTGGCATCTCCACCATCCTACGATGTGGTGCCGGACGCGCCAAGGTCGTAGTTCCCGCCGCTTGCGGCGTGGCAGATGCATCGTCGCAGCCGGCACGCGCAAAAAAAGGGAGAACCATCTTGGTTCTCCCCTAACATCTCTGTCATCACATCCCTTACCGATGCACGGATTACGCGAATCATGCTCCAGGAGAACCATGGCTCACGCGGCGATTCGTGTTAGCGGCTCGCGATGCCTTGAGGCGAGAAATTGAACTGGACCGTTGCGGACTTGCCGCCACGGACCGATACTTATCGGCCATTGCGAGCGAATCCCGCACGCATCGTGTACACATAGGTCGAGCCGAAATCGAGTTCCGGGGTGACCATGGTGCGGCCTTCGGAAATAGTCGCGGGGGCGTTGACGGGCTTCTTGTCACCCTTCGGCGGGGCAACTTTTTCGCCCTTGGGCATTTCTTTCTTCTTTTCAGTGGCGCCGGTGGCGGCGCAGCCGCGGGTGCTCGCGCAACCACGATTGTGCAACCGACTCAAGAGACTACCACCACTGCAACGGCTGGCGGTGCAGCCGTGGCTCTTGCTGCAGGTCGGCGCAGGCGCCGGAGCAGCTGCTACAGTTTTCGTGCAGCCCGTGCTGGCGGTGCAGCCGTGGCAGCGATTGCCGAACAGACGATGCCGTTCTTTGGTGCAGCTGCTCGCGCTGCTGGACTTGGGGGCGGCCGTCGTGCAGGTCTTGGCCGCGGTGGCGGAGCAGCTCGCGCCGCTACCGTGACAACGGTTCCTGCCGAAATCGACCGATTCGTTGCCAGCCGTCAAAGCCAGCATCAACACTGCTGAATACATTCTCGGAACCTCCTCAAAACGTAAAAAAGGGAAGCCAACCCACGCTTGTACGGGACAACTGCGAAAGCCTGGAGTCTTTGTTGGCAGGTACTGAAATGTCCTTATCGTGCCTCGTTTTCCGTAAAAAATGGAGCATCGACCGCGCTGGTAAACATTTTTGATTCAGTCGTCTGTGTAGAATAGTAAAGATAGTTAAAAAAAGAGTCAACAGCAATTTGGGAAGTCTGCGACTTTTTTAACGATTTATTCCCCGCAGGACCGTTACTTCCACGGAAACTATCATACGCCAAAAGAAAAAATAGGCAATATGGATAATTTGTGTTAAACCCGATTTGTGGAAAGTCCATGGTATTCACGCGGTGGTTAACGACTGTGCCAGAGGAGCCCGCAGCACAAGCAAGGAGGAAGAAATCATCCCTTACTTGCGCTGCGGGCTCCTGACCAAATGCCAATTGTCCCGCAAGTTTCCGCCAAGTCTGCGTTCTCGTTAAGGAAGTGTGTAAGACTCACAAAGCCGACCGCGATTTGCGTCATTTGTGCCGCCTTGCCGACCGCAATCGGGTATCATTGCCTTGGCAGAACGTGTGGGCTTCCGCGACGCACCGGACGAGGGTTTGATGGCGACCGAGAATCTGGACCTGGCCGCGCGAAAAGACTGGATCCTCGCCAACCCTTGGCCGTGGCTGGGGGTGGGGTTCGGGTTCGTCGCCTGGTCCTGGTTGTGGACCTTCGTCTTCGGCGAAATCGCCAGCGATTACCGGATCATCGTGCTCGCTGTCGGCCTGCTCTTGAGCGGCGTCGCCGTCTGGCTGCGCTGGAACGAACGGCAGGCGGTCTACCTTGGTGCCGGGGCGCCGGAGCTCATTCGGCTCGGACTGGGGTTTCTTTTCGGACTGATCGCGCTCGGGACCGCCGGTATCTTCATCGGCTCCTGGTTTGGCCGAGGAATGGGGCTGCACGCCGGTTCCGCGTTCCTGGTCTTCCTCACCTCCGGGCCGTTAAGTTTTTTCGCGAGTCGCGGCTGCATGAAAGCCGGCCCGGCGGTTTCGAGTGCGCGCGCCGCCGTGGAGGAAACAGCCCTCGCATTCGTCGCCGTGGCGGGGATCTGCCTGCTCGGCAGCTTCACGTTGTATCTGGGGCCGCGGCTGGCCAACGATTGGGATACGATGCGCCTGGTGCTGCGCGTCTTCACGGCGGTCAGCCTTTTCGCCGCCGCGCTCGTGCTGGTGGCAACGGCCGTGCGCCGACTTGTGGTTAGCATGCTCTTCGTGATCCACTTCATGGGCATCGCGACGGCGTGCCTGTCGGCTCACCCCGCGCCGTGGATCGCTACCCAGGCGTGGACGCGCCTGTTTCGTCCCTACCTCGAGTTCATGTATCTCGTCAACGCCTACCACTTTTATGCGCCGGAGCCGGGCAACTACAGCTACCTCTGGTTTCGGCTCATCTACACCGATCCGGACGATAACGACCGCGAGTACGGCTGGTGGTACAAGGTCCCGCACGTTTCCGGCGACGGGCGCGTCAAGCACCCCGTGGCGCTGGAGTACCAGCGCTTTCTGGCCTTGACCGAATCGCTGGCCGCAACAGCCCCGACGCCGGCGCCGTATCTCCCCAACGGCTCGCCCGAGCCGCGCTTTGGCCGGCGTTTGCAGCTGCTGCCCACCAACGTCGTCAATGTTCGAGTTGAGCCGGGGCCGTGGCCGCGCATCCCGGCCCACCCCAAGATGTCGCACGTGCAACAGCTGTCGATTCCGCATTTCGAATCGCAGCAGTTGCTCAAGTCGTACGCGCGCTTCGTTGCCAGGAAGTATGCCCGGCACCCGGAGGAGCGGACGTGGGTCTTCAAGAGCGTCAAGGTCTATCGCGCCATCCATCAGGTGCCGCCGATGGATGTGCTGCTGAGCGGGTTCCCGCCGGACGATCCGGCCCTCTACCTCCCCTATTACCTGGGCAACTTCGACAGCCAGGGGGAGTTGATCCACGACGGCGATCCGTACTTGTATTGGCTGCTGCCGATCCGCCACAAGAATGGGCTCGACCCTGCCTCGGAGATCGAAGATTATTGCCGCATGCACGCCGGCGATCCGAAATGGGTTCGGCCCGCCGGCAGCGAGGAGTGGGTGGAGCGTGCGGTGCGGGGGCGCCGGAATTGAGGGCTCTCCCTCGAATTTGTGGACGCCCAGGGGTGAGGTACTCCGAACCCCTGGGATTCGGAGTACCTCATCCCAGGGCTTGCCACGATTCTACAAAAATGGCGGAGAACCCGAAAACGCCTGAAACGATGGACGATCTATGACGTCACCGTCCCAACAACCTGCCTATGTCTTGCCGTCGTGGCTGCAAGGGTGGGAGCAGTTCTGGTTCAAGCCGGCCGATCCGTCGGTGTTGGGGCTGGTCCGCATCTCGTGTGGGCTGGTCGTACTGTACGTGCTGGCCGCGTACAGTTTCAAGCTGCAAGACTTGATGGGCGAGCACGCCTGGCATGACCTTGAAAATCGGCTCCAATTCGTGCGCGACCGTCCCATCCTGTCATCGCCGCTCGACGGCGGCAACTCAGGCTGGGCGCCGCAGCCCTCCAATGAAGCAGAACAGACTTACCTCAACGATTACCTGGACGCCTGGGGCGAGCGGCCGCCGGCGCCGTATCCCACCAGCCAGGCCGAGGCGGTTTACCTCAACCAGTTCCGCTTCAATTTCGGCATGGACCTGCGCATCAACGGCATCAAGCCCTCGGTGGCCATGGCCGACAAGGAGTATGCCGCGCGCTACACCCTGAAGTGGAAAACTCCTCCCAAGGCCTACGTCTTGAATGAGGAAGAAGAAGAGGCCGTCGATACCTACATCAGTCGGCACAATCAAGATCCGCACGGACTTTATGCCAAGGGAGCGCCGATCTTCTCGCTCTGGTTCCACGTCCTCGATTCGCAGGCGATGGCGATCGTGCATGGCGTCATTCTGCTCGTCGCGCTACTCTTCACGCTCGGCTTTTGCACGCGCATCACCTCGGCGCTGCTCTGGTTCGGCTCGTTGAGCTACATCCACCGCTGCCAGTCGATCTTGTTCGGCATGGACACGATGACGAACATCGTGCTCCTCTATCTGGCGATCAGCCCGTGCGGGTCGGCGTACTCGGTCGATCGGCTGATCCGCAAGTGGTGGGTCCGCGCCAAGCCCGGCATCGTGCTCGCGTGGTATCGCTTCTGGAAGCTGCCCACGCCCAGCGCGCTCGCCCCAGCACGGCCCGTGCCCGAAACTCCGGAGCCGAGTGTGGCCGCCAATGTCGCGATTCGGCTCTTGCAGATCCACGTCTGCATCATTTACGGCATGGCGGGGCTCTCGAAGCTGCAAGGGGTATCCTGGTGGAACGGGACCGCCCTGTGGATGACCGTCGCCAGCTACGAGTTCGCCCCGATGCAATTCGGCACCTACGTCAAATTTCTTACCTTCCTCGGCAACTACCCGATTCTGCAGGAAGTGTTCCTGACCGGCGGCGGCCTGTTCACGTTGACGTTCGAGATCGGCTACCTGTTCCTCATCTGGCGGCCAAAACTCCGCTGGGTCTTCCTCGCCGGCGCCATCATCCTGCACGCCGGCATTGGTCTGTTCATGGGGCTCAAGACCTTTTCGCTCATCATGCTCGTGATGAACATGATCTTCCTGCGCCCCGAGGAAGTCGCCTGGATCATGGAGAAATTCGCCGACCCGATGTCCCTTTGGCGCCGTTCGGGCTAGATGACCATTTCATAAGTGCTTGGGCAGTATCCGCGGTAATTTGGGAGGGCGAGGCTCCTGCCGAGCCTGGAATTCAGTGTCCCTCACGGCTCGGCAGGAGCCTCGCTCTCCCGATCACTGCGTAGGGACTTGTGAAATGGCCATCTAGTATTCGGTTAGCGACGCTTCGAAGAAGCGTTGCCTTTCCGGTGCTTCTTCGAAGCGTCGCTAACCACCGCTTCCCCACCTTCCCAAGCTTCGCGTCCTTGTTTTTTCGCCTCAAGTCCGCGGGTTGCCATGCCGATAGGAGAGGATGTGTATTTCCGCCGTCCGCGGCGAACTGCTCGCCGGCTAAACTGATGGACTCCCTTGATGCGGAACCTAATGCTAATGCTGATGTGCCTGGCGACCGGCGGGCTCGTCTCGGTGGACGCCAACGCCCAGGAACCGTCGGCCGGCGTCATCTTCTTCCAGCATCGCCAGTTCAAGATTCCGTTCAAGAACGAGCAAAAAGCCGGCGTCGCCCAGGTTCGCCTCTACACTTCAGCCGACCAGGGCCGCACCTGGCAGTTCACCGCCGCGGCCGCTCCGGAAGAGCAGCACTTCCGCTTCACTACGCTCAAGGACGGATTCTTCTGGTTCACGGTCCAGACGGTGGATCGCGACGGCAAGCAGTTCCCCGCGTCATTCGATGAGTTCAAGCCGAACTTGAAGGTGATCGTCGATACCGTTCCGCCGGTGGTACAGGCACAGCCGCTGCCGCCGCGCAACGGCGAGGTCGGCGTCGCCTGGACGATCCGGGACGAGAACCTCGATCTCGCGCTGCCCGACTCGGTGCGCGTCGAATATCGCGTCGTCGGCGGCGAGGCCTGGTTGCCCGTCGTCGTCCCGTTGGGGGGCAACCAGGCGTACTGGGACCCGAAGGCCAACGGCCAAGTCGAAGTCCGCGTGCTGGCGCGCGATCGGGCGGGCAACGTTGGCGAGGACAAAACAACCGTCAGCCTGGCCGGCAACCAGGGATTCGCGAATCCGATCGGACCCGCGCAGATCGATTCCTTCCGCGATTTCGATCGCAAGTTCGTCAACAGCAAGCAGATCTCGCTCAGCTACGACCTCAACGACGTCGGCCCCTCCGGCGTATCTTCGGTCGAACTCTGGTACACCCTCTACAAGGGTCGCAGTTGGAACAAGCTCACCGAGTATCCGCTCGATCTGAAGAGTTCCCTTGAGCCAGGCCAGACCAAGAAGCTGACGTTCGAGGTCAATGACGAAGGCATCTACGGCATCACGTTGGTGGCGAAGAGCGGCGTCGGCCTCGGCGATCGCCCGCCGCAGCCTGGCGAACGGCCACAGTTCTGGATCGAGGTCGATCTCACCAAGCCGGTCGTCCAACTGCTCGACGTGCTCGTCGGCTCGGGCCCTGAAAAAGGTAAGCTCTCCATCGCCTGGAAAGCCGACGACAAGAATCTCGGCAGCCACCCGATCCGCCTGTCCTACAGCGAGCAGAAGGACGGCCCGTGGACGAGCTTCGCGGAAAAGCTCCCCAACAATGGTAAGCACATCTGGAAGATGCCCGAGCAGTTGCCCTACCAGTTCTTCGTGCGAGTCGAAGCCGTCGATCGCGCCGGCAATGTCGGCGAGGCGATCTCATTCGACAAGATCAAAGTCGATCTGTCCCTTCCCAAGGCGAAGATTCTCGACATCGTGCCGGGCGGGCAGTGATCTCCCCTCTTCGTTTAGCGCCCGCGCGGCGCCCTGCGAACGCTAAACGACAAGCGGCAAATTCGCGTGCCATCCACCCTTTCCCCGATTATGATGACCCCATCACAAAGGGGGTCACGCCATGCACGCCAATTACAAACAGTGGACCGATTTCCTCGTCGACCTCGGCATCGAGAAGGTCGCGCACACCGAGAAGACCTATCTTGGCCATCTCATCAATGTCTATCGCCTGATCGAATCGGAAGGCTGCACTGAGGACGTGTGCAAGGCCGGCATGTTCCACTCGATCTATGGCACCGAGAAATTCCAGGGCTTCAAGCTGCCGCTGGAAAGCCGCGCGCAACTGAGTGATATGATCGGCGCCCGCGCGGAGAAGCTGGCCTACCTGAATTGTGCGATGGACCGTGCGACATTCGATGCCGCCGCGCTGGGAGATGGCGAGACGTATCACTTCGTCGATCGCATCACCCGCGAGCCTGTGGTCTTGCCGCGTGACGAATTCGACGATCTGTGCCGGGTTCACTTGTACGATTGGCTAGAGCAGGCGCCTCGCTCGCGCTACGGCTGGGACTATCGCCGCGCGGGCTATCGGTGTTTGGCGGATCGGCTGGGCGCCAAGGCCGTGGAGGCGTATGACCGCGTGTTCGCGCTGGAGCCGGCGAGCCAAGCCCCGTAGGGGGCCGGTTGATGACGCGGTTAACCGGCCTCTCACGGGGCTCGGTTCGCCAACACGCGAAACATCTCACACAGAATCGGCGCCGTCTCCGGGCCGAGGCTGTTCTCTTCGCCGTACTGCGCCTTCTTGCGGCCATAGCAGAACGGCGCCTTCACGTCCCACTGACGCTTCGGGATGATGTAGCCGATCTCATCGTTCGCCAATCCAACGATCATGCGATGCTTGGCTTTCATCTGCGCATAGATGCCCGGTTCGATGGGGGCGTCGGGGAAGTCCGCGCCCTTATCGGGTGGATCCTGCACCTTGCTCAGCACCAGTTCTGGATAGATTTCGCCGGGGATCGCCGCGATCTCGAGATCGCCAAGCTTCACCCAGCCGACTTCGGAGCGGATGCACATAGGCACCTTTGGGTCGATCTTTGCCGGCGCCGGCTCGGCCTTGAGCGGATCGCCCTTCCAGAGGAACCCGTCGCGTTTCAGGACGCCGAGATTGAAGCCGAGCACATAGAGCTGATTGTCGATTGGCATGAAGAACGATTTCGTGCGTGCCTCCAGCGGCGTCAGCTTGACCGGCTTGGCGGCGCTGAACGCCTTCTCCGCCAGCTTGCCGACGAGTACGCCAAAGCGTTCCGTCTTCTCGAAAGTGCCGTCCGCGAGCGTTTTGCCGGCGTCGTCTTTGACCTCGACGCGCAACGACGTCATCAGGCCGCCGACGGTGCCGGTCAAGTACACGACGGGGCAGCGGAATTTGTTTTTCAGGTAGGCGACCGTATAGCCGACGTAATCGGAGCTGATCTCGGTGTTCTTGCTCGACAAGGTCTCTGGATGGCAGTTCCATTGCACGACGATGCCGGTGGTCTTGTAGCGTGCATCGTAGAAGCGTAGCGCGACGAGCTCATCGTGCTTGATGTAAGGCTCGCGGCCATCGTGCAGAAGCTCCGGTGCTGGTGCGGTTCCAATGCTTGCCCCGGCGGGTTCCTTGTTCTTGTCCGCCTTCCCGATCGCGGCGACGATGCCTGCTTCGAGCTGCTTCATATAGTCGAGATCGATACCGCTGGCAAACAGGTTCGGGCCCCACAGGCCCATGGTGTCCGGGCCTTCGTGATTGTGCGTGCTTGAGACAAGAACATAGCTGTAGCCCGGCAACTGCTTGCGGATATTCTGGGCGACCTCGTTGAACAAGCCGACGACGTCCACCGAGACGATGGCGATTTTCTTCTTGTCGTGTGCAAGAACGACAGCGCGAGCCATCAGGGGATCGTGCACCTTGGTCGCCTTGCGGTTCTGGCCGAAGCCGGCGAGCCAGACGGGCTTCTTGGCGGGGTCGGGGGTGACGTTGGTTTCACCGAAGCCGACGAGAAGGGCGTCGGCCTGTGCTTCGACGGCGGGGGTGAAAAAGACAACGACCAGAATGGAGGAGAGGAACTTACTCATGTTGGATACTACGATGAATGGCGCGACGCGAGCGCTAAACGGGGACCCGGGACTCGCACTCGCGCATGTAACGGATGCTTTCGCGGGCAATCGTCACCGGATCGGGTGTGTAATCGAACACCTCGACCGACACCCAGCCCGCGTATTTCGTTTCTTTGAGCGCCCGAAAGATCGGCACGAAATCGACGGCCCCGAACCCCGGCCCGCGCTTGTTGGCGTCATTCGCATGGAAGTGACCCGTGCGGGACGCGTGCGTGTTGATCAGCTCCGGGATCGGGATCGCCTCGGAGCACATCGCCTTCACGTCGAGGTGCAAGACGAAGTTCGGATGGTTGATGCGCTCTAGTATGACGCACGCTTCCGTCGCCGTCTGGATGAAGTCGGCCTCCGTCGGCGCCAGCGGCTCCAGGCACAAGCGCACTCCGGCGTCGACAATCCCGTTTAGCGCCCGCTGAAAGCAGTCGGTCGAATAACCAACAGCCTGCTCGCGCGTTGCGCCGGCGGGGATGCGGCGCTGTGCCGGCGATCCGAACACCATCAGGTCGCCCCCCATGTCGCGACAGGCCTTGGCCAATTCAACGAGATAGTCGGCGGTGCGCTGCCGAACTTGGGTATCAGGCGACGTCACCTGCAAACCCTCGGTCTTGGCCAGGAGCCAGTGCAGGCCGATGATGCGCAAGCCGGCCGCCTCGGCTTGCTGCCGCAGCTTGTAACGCTCGGCCAGTGTCACGTCGGTGATGCGCGGGGCGAGGGTGAACGGCGCCATCTCCAGGCCGGTGTAGCCAAGCTCGGCAGCCGTGCCGCAAATCCGGGCGTGGTCCCATCCTTCGAAAGTTTCGTTGCAGATAGCGTAGCGCATGGTCACTCTTTCAGCGGGACGCGGTTGGGTGCACCCTGGATGGTGAGTTCGATCACGCCGCGCGCGACGGCATAAAACGCGGCGGGGGTGGGCACGGGAAGCTGATTGACGTGCGTGATGATGTCACCCGTTTTGAGATTGGCGCGTTCGGCGGGGCTGCCGGGCTGCACGTCGCTGATGAGCACTCCGGCCGGGATAGTCCCCGACTGCCGCAGCGGCTCCTGCACGATCAGACTTGCATGATCGACGCGCAGGCCCCGGAAGTAGGGCCGGCTGCCGGTCGAGGAGGCGATTTTCTTGCCGGGCACGGCCAGCTTGGCAAGGGTGACATCGACCACGCGCTCGACCCCGCTGCGCCCACGAATTTGCAAGCGAACTTTGGTCCCGGTCAGATGTCCGCCGACGGTGGCGAAGACGTCATCGATCTCGTGGATGGGTTGGCCGTTGACGGCAAGCAGAATGTCATGGTCTTCGAGTTTGCCATCCAGCTTCGCGGGGCTGCCGGGAGTAATTTGGCCCAGGGTAACGCCGGCACGCCCATTGCCGTTTGCGGCCTGCGGAGCGAAGGAGACACCGAGGAACCCGTAATCGACTTCCTCGCCGCGTTTGAGGACGTCGATGATGCGGCGCATGCCGGCGTTGACGGGGACCGCGAAGCCGCCGGGCGTTTCGCCCCCCTGGATGGCAGCGACCGACGTGATCAGCCCGACCATCTCGCCAGACAAATTGAATACGGCGCCGCCGCTGCAACCCAGGTGCATCCGCGCGTCGGTTTGCAGGAGGGTGCCATAGTATTGCAAGGGCTTGATGCGCTGCTCCTCCTTGAGGTTCGGGAAGGCGCGCCGCCGGATGTTGCTGAGGATGCCCCACGAAGCGCTGGGTTGACCGTCGCGGAAGCCGGCGGCAAACGGGTTCGACAACGTCAAGATGAACTGCCCGCGCTCCATCTTGTCGGCGTCACCGAATGTGATCGTCCGCAACGGCCGGGCGTCCGGGTTGAGCAGCTTCAAGACGGCCAGGTCGCAGCGCGGGTCGGCGGCGAGAATGTCGGCGTAACTCGACACGCCGCCCGGCAACCGCACGAAAATCTTGGTCGCGTCCTGCACCACGTGATAGTTCGTCAGAATCAATCCCTTGGCGTCGATCACCACGCCGCTGCCGAATGCGCGCGGCACATAGCCGGGATTGGTGAAATCGAGATCCTTGAGATACTGCAGCTTCTTCTCCTCCGAGACGCGCAGTAGCTTCGGGTCCGGATTGAAGGCGCCGAGCTTGCCGGGCTGGCTCTTGGCCGGGCCTTGACCGACTTCCTGATAACGCTCCGAGCGCGACACGAGAATGCAGGCGATCGACACCTCGTTCTGCTGAATGATTTTCTGCATCGCCTTTTCCAGGGCGAGCGCCCTGACGAGATCCGAGTCGGGAGCCTGCGCGGACGCTTGGCCCGCGCAAAGGCCGGACACCAGGATCGAGGCGAATACCCAGCGTGGCATGACATTCCTCATGGCAAAGAGGAGACGACTGACTGACTCCCTTATACCGGACGTTTCGGCGGTGAACCAGCGCGAATCGCGAAAAATGCTCATCGTTTATTAAGCGAAATCTCGGCCGAACAGCAAGGGGAGGTTGTTCGAGCGCGTCCGACGTATAAAACAGAACAAGCAACGCTTCTGAAGCGTCGCTAACCGATGATCAAATGGTCAATGATTTGAGGATGCACCCCATGGGCTTGCTAGCGGATTGGCAGATTCGCAAGGATATCAAGATCGTTCCCTTCGCCGAGGAGTCGTACCGCAAGGGGGTCGTCTCCTTCGGCGTCTCCAGCTATGGCTACGATGTGCGTGTCGGCCGCCATTTCAAGCTTTTCACCAATGTCTACGGCGCCATCATCGATCCAAAGCACTTCGAGCCGAAAGCGTTCGTCGATATCGAAGGGGATTTCTGCATCATCCCGCCAAACAGTTTTGCCCTCGCGGAGACGGTCGAATACTTCGAGATCCCGCGCGATGTGTTAGCCGTGTGCCTGGGTAAATCGACCTACGCCCGCTGCGGCATCATCGTCAACGTCACGCCGCTGGAGCCGGAATGGCGCGGTAAGATCACCATTGAGATCTCGAACACGACGCCGCTGCCAGCGAAGATCTATGCGAATGAGGGCATCGCCCAGATTCTCTTTCACCGCACCGACGCCATCTGCGAGAAGAGCTACGCGGACAAGAAGGGGAAATACCAGGACCAGGCGGGATTGACGTTGCCATTCGTGATCGGGCAGGAGCCGCCGCAGGGGTGACCAGTTCTGACACTTTACCACTGGGGATCCCATGACAACGTTTCTGGCGATGACGTTGGTGACGATGGCTCAGCTTTCGATCGTGAAGGCCTATGTTGTGCCGACCGGATCGATGGCCCCGACAATCCTCGGTTTTCACAAGGATGTGACATGCCCGCAGTGTAAGAGCCGACTGTCCATCAACGCCAGCATGGAGATGGATTCGCCATTCCGGGTGCCGGAAAAGATCACCGGATGCACCTGCACCAACTGTCGCTTTCCGATCGATTTTGCCAAGGAGAAAATGACCCCGCGGCCCTTGGGAGGTGATCGAATTCTGGCGGTCGCAGCGTCACCGAAGTCAGTGCAGCGCGGCGACGTGATGGTGCATCGCCACCCACCCTCCTGGTTTCGGGAGAAACGCGAGGAGTTGAACTATGTCTCGCGCGTGCTGGGATTGCCGGGCGAGACGCTCGCGATTCACGCAGGTCGGATTTATTCATCCACGGACCTGAAGCACAAGGACGGCAAGGTAAAGCCGGAGGAGTTGTGGCAGCATCCGCACATGCATGTCGATGATGACGAAGCGATCCGGCGCTTTCAGCAGGGAAAATTTCAAATCGTCCGCAAGTCGCCAGCCATGCTTCTGGCCATGCGCCGTATCGTGTATGACCACGACTTCCCGGCCTATCGCCCCGACCTGGCGCCGCGCTGGGCCGGCGCCAAGAATACCGCCTGGAGAAGGGACGAACCACATGGTTTTCAGTATGACGGCAAAGGCGCCGGCGTCGATTGGCTGAGCTATCGGCACCTCCTGCGTCCCAACGGGATCGGCAAGGCCAGGCCGCACCTCATCATGGATGATTTGGCCTACAACACTTACACAACCGCCAATCGTCGCTTCGACCAAGAGCCCAACTGGGTCGGCGATCTATTGCTCCAATGCCAGGTAAGCGTTTCCAAACCCGAAGGCGAGTTGTGGCTCGACCTGGCTCGCGGTAGCGATCGATTCCAGGCTCGCTGCAAACTCGACAGCGGCCGCTGCACACTCTACCGCCTGAGCAAGAACGGCAAACCCAAGAAGCTGGCGTCGATAATGAAAACCGCCCTGAACAAGGTGGGGACGTTCCTGATTCGCTTCGCCAACTGCGACGACCGCCTCACGCTGTGGATCGACGACCAGCTGCCGTTTGGCGATGGCGTCCCGTACGATGCGTCGCCTCAGAATGGGCCGACGCTGGACGACCTGGATCCGGTTCGCATCGGCAGCGACAAGGCCCGGATCCGCGTCCATCAATTGCAACTCTGGCGCAACATCTATTACACCCAAAGGGGAGGCTCTCCCGACGTAGACCGCGTTGATGGCGCCGATCCGAAAACCTGGGACCCCTTGCGCAAACCTCCGACCACCACGTTCTACGTTCAGCCGGGGCATTACTTTTTCCTGAGCGATAACCCGCCTTGGAGCAGCGACAGCCGCGATTGGGGCGTGGTCCCGGCGGGCCTCCTTGCCGGGAAGGTCGTGCTTCGCTATTTCCCGTTCGAGCGTACTGGCTCGATTCGGTGAAGCAGAGGCACGGGGTCGTAAGTGAATTGAATCTTCATGAAGCGCCTGCATCAGGTCGTTCTGCTCGCTTCCACCGTGGCTCTGTCCTGGTTCGCCATGATGGCCGTGCATGTGGCCGGTCATGTGCTCGGCGCGTGGATTTCGGGCGGGACTGTCTCCAAGGTCGTACTTCATCCGCTGACGATTTCACGCGCGGACGTGTCCCCCAATCCGCAACCCTTGGTCGTCATCTGGGCTGGGCCCGTGATTGGTGTCCTCGCACCTCTTCTGATGTGGATTACTACGCAACTCTGTGGCATTCCGATCTGGCATCTCTGCCGTTTCTTCGCCGGCTTCTGCCTGATCGCCAATGGAGCTTATCTCGGCGTCGGTTCGTTCGATCACATCGGTGATGCCGGTGATCTAATGCGCCACGGCGCAGATACGTGGCAACTCTGGCTTTTCGGCATCATCTGCGCGCCGTCCGGATTCCTGCTGTGGCATCGCCTCGGCCCACACTTCGGATTGGGTGAAGCGCAAGGGGTTGTCAGCATTCCGTCGGCATATGGATGCTTGATTGTTTTGATCGCGATAGGGACGCTGATGGCGATGTTCGGTGGTGAGTAATTATTCCTTCTTCCGAATCGGCACGCGCAATACCTGCCCCTCCTGCTCGCGCAGCATCTGCACGACTTCCTCGCGCGTCAAATTGCCCGACAGCATCGCCGCAACCGTACCTGCCGCAAAGGCGTTGGCGATGCTCGTGCCGAACGCGCCGCCGCCTGCCAGTTCCAACTCGTCATACGCGTATAGCCACGGACGCCTCGCCATTTCCATGCCGGAGGGGGAGCCGAACACGCTGAAAGGTTGCGGCTTCTGCTTGAAGTTGGCGGCGCCGACGGAGATCACGTTCCGCGAGTCTGCCGGCAGACCGATGGAGCCGGCGTCCGTCGCGAAGTCGGCAAACGCCGCCCGGCCCTGCACGCGATTGGCGTCGTCGATCACCTCCACGAAAATGCGTGGCCGAAGCTCCCAGTCTTTTTCGAACGCCGGCAGGTTCGGTACACCCAGGGGACGGATACCCGTCGGCGTCAAGCCTTCCAGAAGCTGAAACATCGGCGTCTTGCGGATCGGATGTTGGCCCAGCAGCCATTGCGTATTCACTTGTTTCTCCACGCGCAGCGCATAACGGCCCGCCGTCTCCAGCGGCACTTCCAGCACATGCTCGTACACTGATCCGCCGGGCAGATGCTCGATCCGCTCTGGGAGACCCGAGGTGCGGGCGATCTGCTCGAACAGATCGGCCGTCAGTGCCTTGGTTTCCGGGTCGCGCTGCCGCAAGAGTTGCAGGCGAAGGTGGGCGAGCGGCTTGCGGTATTCATCGCGCTCGTCGGAGCGCAGGTAATAATCTGGATCGTGCGGCTCGCGCCACTGAATCGTCAGTCGCAGCTTGGCCTTCGCCGGCAGGTCAGGCTTGGCGTCGCCCTTGTAGGGTTGCCAGGCAAGGAAGTTGACCTCGTTGGACCAGCGGCCCTTGGGGAGCGGCGTCTCATCGTCCGTGAACTTCAGGGCGGGATCGCCTGCGACCTGGCGGAACGGCCCGAGCCAGGTCTGCCCGCGCGTATTGCCCACCGCCTGGAACCAGAGCGGGCCCTTGGGATCGTCGAGTGCCTTTGAGAGCGGACTGGTGGCGCCGAGCGGATAGCCGCTGTTCCAGGACAGAGCGTTGACGAGAATCGGGATGCCATTCAAGCTCTCGACCTCCTTTAGGTGCCGGCGGAAACGATCCTCGCGCAGGCGTTGTTCCGTTTCGAGCTTTTCGTGGAAGGCCATGCGCTGCAAGTGCCATTCGCGGTCGCTGTAGAGCCACGAGAAGAACGGGCCGAGAAAGCCTAGGTATTCCTTCAAGTCCGACTGATCCGTGAAATCGTTGAAGATGAGCCGGCGTTCTTCGAGCAATTCGTCGCGGCGCACCTTGAGCTGGGCGGTGCGGGCCTCGAGTTCGCCGTGGCGCTGCTCGATCGATGGCGACGGCTTGGCTGCCTGGGTGTAGCGGACGATCTCATGGAGCTGATAGGGATCCTTGACATCGGCGCGGATGAGCACGAGCTCCGCGGCCGGCGCTGCGAGGGCGGCTGCCTGCGCACACAAAGTCCCGTGGCCGATCTGGGCTGGGTCGCCGGTGTAAGGCGCCCGATATACATCGGGATCGCGATCGAACGTCAGGTCGACGAGGCGCGTCTTCGCGGACAGGAGCTTCTTCTTGACGAGCGTTTCCCAGCCGTGGAAGTCGCGGTCGATGATGCCGATGCGGACGCCTTTGCCTTCGTAGCCGCGCTTGTGCAATTCAGTCAGCCCGGTCAGCGCGCGGGCCTTGGCGTTGTCGCCTTGAATCTTGATGCCCGGATCGACGTTGACGGCCTGCACACGCGGCAAGCGAATGACGCTGATATTCGGCGCTGCCGCCAGGCGTTTGACAAGATCGAGCCGAATCATGCCGGTCACGAACTGCCCGAGCTGGCCTTCGACGACAAAGCCCGGCACCGACTCTTGCAGCGTCAGCTTCCACGCAACATCGTCCGGCGTGATCGTGCCGACGAAACCGACTTGCACGCGAACCGGGAACGGCAGCACGTCCTTCCCCTTCACCTGCTCCCACAGGTCGGCGCTGATTTTCTCCAAATACTCCGGCTCGCGCGGCTCCGGGTCGGTCAGTTCCTTGATCGCCGCCGTGTCGGGCAATACTTCAACGACGCGCACCGGATTGACGTACCGTAGCGGCGTCGGCAACTCGTCCGGCGGCAGAATCGGGCCCAGCCAGCCCGCGGGATGATTGCGCAGATCGCGATTCAAGAGGTCCAGTTTACTCTTCGGGATCGTGCCGACGATGCGCGTGTAGGGCCCGCGATTGTAGCCGCGGTGATCGTAGCCGACCGGTTCCTTGAAGCCTTGAGCGTGCAAGAGGACACGCAACTGATTCGCCAATTCGCGCTGCCGATCGGCCGTCAGGTTTCCCGCCAACTCCAGGCGGACGCTGACCGGATCGTTCGCCCCGTCTGGCAACTTGAATTCGTCCGGCGCATACGGCACCAACTGTATCGACTGTACGACCGACGCATCCAGCAGCTTCAACGCATTGGCTGACTTGATGACGCCCTTGAGGTAATTCTTGCCGCGATCCTCACGATCGGTATCCGCATGCTTCTCCAGTGGCGGTTCGAACTCGAAATCGAGGCGCTGAAGATGCCGAATGAGCGCGTCGTACTGCACGACATGCTGATCGCGCGGCGCCGGGATGTAGTAGCGCAGCGCAACCTTGTACTTGGCAGGTAAGAGGGGCGCAGGGGGCTGAGCCGGGGCAGGCAGAGCGCAGGCGAGTATCAGTAGCGCGGAGGCAAAGAGTTTCATGCTTTCAGTATGACACAAGGACGGCCGCGAGAAAGGATTTTTCTTCGTTTACCCGGCGCCCTTGCTCGCCGCGGACGACAGATTTTCCACGGTGAGGAAACTCGCCGATTGAACGCGGCCCCGCAATTCGGGCACAATCGATGCAATCGCATTCCCAGGACAACGCACGGTAGTTCTTGACGGCGTCGGCCCCCCTCGTTAATCTGGACCGGTGGCGAGCAGCAAACGCCCAGGAATTCCAGGAACAGATATGTGCGGTCGATTCGTTCGGGCCCAGGCCTCCGAGACCTACGACGATTTCTTCGGCGTACCCGATGTCCCGAAAATGTTTGCTTCTTACAACGTCGCCCCGACTCAAGCCATTCTCGCGTTGCGGATTCAAGAGGGGGCCAAGGCATGGGCCGCCCTGCGCTGGGGCTTGATTCCGTCGTGGGCGAAAGACAAGAAAACGCCGTTCATCAACGCCCGCGGCGAGACCGTTGCCGACAAACCCGCCTTTCGCACCGCTTTCAAGAAACGCCGCTGCCTGATCCTTGCCGACGGGTATTTCGAGTGGAAAACTCTGGCCTCGAAACAAAAGCAGCCCTACTATCTTCGGCTCAAGAGCGGAGATCCTCTCGCAATCGCAGGTATCTGGGAGACCTGGCTCTGCAACGGCGATCCGGTTGAGTCGTGTGCTATCATCACGACGGAGGCGAACGAAGTTTCGCGAACAATCCACGACCGGATGCCCGTCATCCTGCGTGGCACCGATACCGACGCCTGGCTCGACCCCGACGTTGCCGACGTCAAGGCCTTGCTGCCATTGCTTCGCCCGCTGCCGGCCGAAGCAATGATCGCGTTTCCCGTGTCAGCGCGAGTGAACAAGGTCAGCGAGAATGATGCGGGCTTGATTGAAGCGGTGACGCAGAGCTAGGAAGCTGCCCAGTTTTGTAATTCAAGCAAACGGGTCGAACAGCTTTACTCCTGCGACGCCAAAATCCGTCTGGTTGCGGGTGGCGATCGTCAAGCCATGAACCAGCACGGTGGTGGCGATCAAGCTGTCCTTGAAGCGTGGCGCATCCTGCGTACGGTTGCATCCCTGCGGTTGTCATAACGGGATAGGATACTCACTGGCCGAAAACAGGACAAGCCGAAGCCTGCTGCCCGTGAATGGCTACCAATGTACATCAACTTGGGACATCCTCATCCAATCGGGCGCTGATTATCAGGCGTCAGACAAGATCGACATGGGATGGGCCGGCGTTACCACACTTTATTCGGAAGACATGGCCGCCGGGACCAACTCCGACGGCGTCACTATCGCGAATCCCTTTTCGTCATCATTTCAGCCATGATCGCCTCCTCACCCCAGCATCTCCGCCACCACGTTTGCGTCGGTCACCAGCGGGCGCTCGGTGGCCGTGGCGCCGTGCCTGCCGGTTAGGCCCACGAAGGGGCCGCGCGCGATACCGCCGCTCGCGGGAGAAAAGAACGCTCTACCTCCGGATCACTTTACTGTGCTGGCGTGCGCGCGTTTCTCGATGTTGCCGGCGGCGTCCTCGGCGAATGCTTCCAGCATTTGGGAGCCGCCCGGAGGGGTACTGAGCACGATTTCCCACTGGGCGAAGTTCGGTGTAAGCGTTCGCGCATCATTGCCGTTCACCTGGACGCGTTTAACCGTGCCATTGTCGGCTGTCGTACCGGAGACGCGCAGATTGCCGTTCGACATCTTGTGAACATGTGTGATGACGGTGGTCGGCGGGAGGTCATCGACTGGGTCAAGCAGCTTGGGAAACTTGACGTCGCCGACATCGGTGACGCGCGATTCGTCGCCGGTGAGCGGAGGTTCTGCGCGAAATTTGCTGCCGTCGCCGAAGAGGTCCTTGGCTCGCGTGCTGACGACTTGCACATGTCGGCCCGGGCCGTAGTAATCGTGCAGGTAGATCGGCACGCCTTGCGGAGTTTTCGGGCCGTAGCGAGGGCTGACGCCGAGGTTGATCAGCGTATACTTGGCCCATTTCTCCGGCCTGCCCACGACCTTGACATCGCGGAAGTGAGACACCGCCTTGCCGGTCGGATTGTCATCGCTGATCTGAATGAGGGAATTGGCGCACTTCCCTTCAAACGTCAGTCCTTCGACGGTCAGCGGGCCATACTGAATGCTGCGGTCATCGTGGCCGCGGTTGAAGGGTTCGCCGAAGACGTCGATCATATGCAGATTGCGATAGACGTGGCGATCATAGTTTGGCAGGTAGACGTCATAGACGGAGTTGAAGATGCGCATGTCTTCGACCAGCACGCAGGGTGGCGTCGGCACAAAGGCGAGGTGCGTGTCCCAGATTTTCATGCGCCGGATGACGAAAGGATGGCGTGCATCGGGCCCGACTCGCTCGACGCCGTTGCCGAGGTTCAAGCCATAGGCGCCGTCGCAATGGGCTTCATTATCGTCGAAACGTACGAAGGGAAGTGTGCGAATGTCGATCGGCTTCTTGCTGCCGTCGGGTTGCTGGATGCGAAAAGTCACCGAGGCAGCCCGGCTAACGATGGGACGCGCGTCGTAACGGAAGCCGTAGCGATCGTTTTCACACGAGACGTTGCGTGTGAAGGTGTTCAGACTGTTGGCCCACCAGAAGCCGGCGCCGTCGTTGGCGTCGTCAACGTGAACTTGCTTGGGCAGCTTCTTGGCGTCATAAGCCTGCACGGCAAGATTGCGGTCGAGAACGTTGTACACTTCCGTGCCGTCCTCGAGGAAGAAGCCGTGGCCGACGCTCTGGTAGCCGACGCAGTCGCGCACCACCAGATAGTTGGTGCCGTGAATGGTGAGCCAGTGATTATGGCTATCCCATATGGACGCGCCCAGGACATGGCTGCCGCGCATCGTGTCGCCGCAGAGGTGAAAATGGACGGCATAGCGGCCGAGCATACCTTCCTTGCCGAGATGACGAAACTCGGCATAGCTGATGGCGCCGGCGGAACCGCGGTGATACATTGTGTGGCCGCGCAGGCCCTTCGGATCGGTCGATTCAACGACGACGTTGCGTGAGAGGTTGGCGACAGCGCCGCGATAGTCGCCGGTGCCGCGATGTTCGTGGGTTAGGTTCTTGTCCAGCGTCAGTTCTGTGCCGTCGATGGCCGTGATGAGGCGTTCTTCGGTGAAAACCTCCTGGGTGCGCTTGTCCGGGCGGCGCGTCCCGCTGGTTTTGTGCGTACTCTGGGTTGCGGTGACGAGGATGCGATCGCCGACGCGCCAGCCATCTACTTTTTCAGCGACCTTGATCGTCTTGGCGCCCTTGCTTGCCGTGGCGCCAAGTTTAACCCAGGTGCGGCTCATGGGCGCGCCATGGAAGTCCATGCGGCCGCCGCAGCAGACGATGGCCGGGCAGGAGTCCTTGTCCATGCCCGGGAAATAGACGAGCCGGATGAGCGCCTTGCGATTGGGGGGCATGGGGGTCGCCGGCGTGCCGACCTCCAGGGCCGGCCTCGGCTTGGTCGCATCGGTCTCACTCACATGGGCGTCGCAATCGAACCCTTCCTCGCTGTATTCGTCGCCTGATTGGATTTTGATGAGCCCGACGTCGAGACGCGTATCCTTAGGGGCTGTCCGGCGATTAGTGTTACAACTTCATCCGGACGGCCTGATGGTATAGTTCCACTCGCCGTGGAACTTTGCTGGGCGAAGATTCACCGGCGCCAGTTCGTCGTCGGTGACCTTGATGCCCGTTGGGTAACTGTTTTTGTCCAAGGCGGCTCGGACGCGTAGTCCGGTTTCCGTGGTTGTTTTCGCGATCAACTGAACGACGACCTCGTGACTGGTCAGGGGTTTGCCACGCCAGTTGA
>SHZY01000081.1 GCA_009692065.1 Gemmataceae bacterium | reverse complement strand
CAACTCAGTGGTAGCGATCCACAGCCCTTGCTCTTCGCGTTTTCGTTTGCCCAGAGCCATCGTGACTCCTTGGTCTTCGGTACGTTGATATCCCCAACATCTGGGCAACAGCATACCATGCCTGTCAAGAGGCGTTTTTCAACGGGCTGATAGCCCGCCGTTTACGGCGAGTAGGCGCCTACCCGCCGTAAACGGCGGGCCATATATGGGAAAATCAGCAGCTCTCACGCCGGCGCTGGGAACTGGCTGCACAGCTCGCGCACCTGGCCGCGAACCCGCTCGAGGACGGCTTTATCGCCCGCATGGGCCAGGGCGACATCGATCCAGGTGGCGATTTGCCGCATCTCGGGCTCACGCATGCCGCGCGTCGTCAACGCCGGGGTGCCGATGCGAATGCCGGACGGATCCAGCGGCGGTCGGGCGTCGAACGGGATCTTGTTCTTGTTGACGGTGATGCCGGCGTGGTCGAGCGTTTCCTCGGCCAACTTGCCGGTCAGGCCGCGCGAGGTGACATCGACCAGCAGCAGGTGATTGTCGGTGCCGCCTGACACGATTCGAAACCCGAGCCGCGCAAGCTCCAGCGCCAGCATCTGAGCATTGGCGATCGTTTGAACGGCGTAGGCCTTGAACTCCGGCTTGAGCGCTTCGCCGAACGCGACGGCTTTTGCTGCGATGACATGCATCAGCGGGCCGCCTTGCAAGCCGGGGAAGACGGCCGAGTTGATCTTCTTCTCCCACTCCTCTTTCGCAATCACGACGCCGCCGCGCGGACCGCGCAAGGTTTTGTGCGTCGTTGAAGTCACGAAGTCGGCAAACGGCACCGGGCTGACGTGCTGACCCGCCGCTACGAGCCCCGCGATATGGGCCATATCGACGAACAGTAGCGCCCCAACCTCCTGGCAGATCTCCTTGAACTTGGCAAAATTGATTTCGCGCGAATAGGCGCTGGCGCCGGCGACCACCATCTTCGGCTTGTGCTCGTGCGCCAGCTTCGCGACCTGATCGAAGTCGATACGCTCGTCCGCTTGGCGCACGCCGTAGCTGATGATCTTGTACCACTTGCCGGAGAAGTTGAGGTGCATCCCATGCGTGAGGTGCCCACCGTGGGCGAGATCCATCGCCAGGACCGTGTCGCCGTGCTGCAGGGCCGCGAAGTAGACGGCCATATTGGCCTGCGCCCCGGAGTGCGGCTGCACGTTGGCCCGGTCGCCGCCGAAGAGCTTGAGCAACCGCGCAATAGCCAAGCGCTCTGCGACATCGACGAACTCGCAGCCGCCGTAGTAGCGCCGGCCCGGATAGCCTTCGGCATATTTATTGGTAAGGACCGAACCTTGAGCCGCCATGACGGCGGGGCTGGTGTAGTTTTCCGAAGCGATCATCTCCAGGCCGTCCTGCTGCCGGCGCATCTCGTTCACGATGGCCTGGTGGATTTCGGGATCGGCAGTTTTCAGGATATCCATGAACGGCCTCGTGCGTGGAATGCGGGCGACAGGGCCATTATAGGATACTGGCCCTCCCCGTTTAGCGTCCGCGTGGCGCCATGCGGGCGCTAAACGAGGACCCGCTTACACCTCCACGCCGAGCGCTCGGAATTTCTCAACCAACCCGTCATTTGGCCGATACACGATGCCTTGGAACCCAATCGCCCGCGCGCCCTCGATGTTCGCGGCCAGATCGTCCACGAACACGCAGTCCGACGCCTTCGTACGGGCCTCGCGCTGGCAGTGCTGGAAGAACTCCGCGTCTGGCTTCCGCCAGCCGATGTCATGCGACAGCACCAGCGCGTCGAAGTGCTGCAACACATTGGCGAATTGCCGAAGATAGCGGCGGGCGTGAATCGCGTTCGTGTTGCTGCCGAGAACGAGGCGATAGCGTCCTTTGAGCTTCGGAATCAGCTCGCACACCTCAGGATTGGCCCAGAAGATATCGCCGATGGCATACGCCAAAAACTCGACGTCGCAGCGGAGTTGCCAGAGGACCTGGACTTGCCGCAAGAACACGGCCGGGGTCAACTGGCCGCGCTCGATCTGGTCCTCCAGGGGTCCCAGGTAGACCGATGCGTACATCTCCTCCGTCGAAAGCGGCGTGAAGGGACGCAGCTTCTCCAGGGCACGCTGGTGATCGAAAAAACTGACGACGTTGCCAAAATCGAAGATGATCGTTTTCATGTGACACTCCTTGTCCCCGTTTCGCGTTCATGGCTAGAAAGCCATCATAGTCCAAAACTAACATTGCAAACAACAGCAACCGGGCAACTCGCGCAAACCAGGCAAGTCGGCTCCAGGCCTGACGTTGATTCGTACGCCGCTTCCGGTTAAGAACGGTCATCAAGATTCAGCGGGTTACATACCTGCCCCACGGAGAATACCCACATGAAGATCGTCACCGTCATTGGCGCCCGGCCGCAGTTTATCAAGGCCGCGGTTGTCTCGCGCTGGCTTCGGGAAACGCCGGGGTGCGAAGAGATTCTTGTCCACACCGGGCAGCACTATGACGAAAACATGTCCGACGTGTTCTTCCAGGAACTCGAAATTCCGAAGCCGACCTATCACCTCGGCATCGGCTCCGGCGGTCACGGCGCCCAAACGGGACGCATGCTGGAAGCCATCGAAAAGGTGCTGCTCGAATGCAAGCCCGACAAGCTACTCATCTACGGCGACACCAACTCGACGCTGGCCGGCGCGCTGGCGGCAGCGAAACTGCACGTGCCGGTGGCGCATGTCGAGGCGGGGCTGCGCTCCTTCAATCGCAAGATGCCCGAGGAGATCAATCGCGTCGTTGCCGACCATGTCTCGATGTGGTTGTTTGCCCCGACTGCTGCCGCCGTCCACAATCTAAGGAACGAAGGCGTTGCCGAGAATCAGATCTTCCTCGTGGGCGATGTGATGTACGATGCCGCGATCTATTTCGGAACGCGTACGCGGGCCGATACGCTGAGCAAGCTGGGCCTGCAATCGAAGAACTACGTGCTGGCGACCATCCATCGCGCCGAGAACACCGATGCCGGCCCGCGCCTGCGCGGCGTCTTCGCGGGCTTGAGCGCAATCGCCGACGAGTTGCCAGTCGTCTTGCCGCTACATCCGCGCACGCGGGCTGCCCTCAATCGCGAAAAGCTGCTCGACAAATGCAGCCCGAACCTTCGGCTCGTCGATCCGCTCGGGTATCTCGACATGGTAATGCTGGAGAAGCACGCGTCGGTCATTGCCACCGATTCAGGCGGTGTGCAGAAGGAAGCGTTCTTCCATCGCGTGCCGTGCGTTACCCTGCGCGATGAGACCGAATGGGTCGAGCTGGTCGAACTCGGCTGGAATCGTCTGGTGCCGCCCACCGACGCCGACACGATCGAAGCCGGTGTGCTGGCGTCGCTGCGCGATACCAAGACGCGCCTGGCGCCGGCAGAACTTTATGGCGGCGGGCAGGCGGGGGAGGCGATTACGCGGTTGTTGCAAGCGGCCTGAGCCGCTTGCGGCTTGGCGCTCGCAGTGTGTAATCGGTGGCCGAGGATTGTTCGCTGCGAGCGCTAAACCGCAAGCGACAAAAACGAGTGGATTCTGCGTGCGCGGCTAACACAATAGCCGCATGAGTCTCATTCTGCAAAAACTGTGTAAGAGCTATCCCACCCGCAGCGGCGAACTTTCGGTGCTGCGCGACATCAACCTTACTCTCCAACCTGGTGAAGCCCTTGCAATCCTCGGCCCATCGGGCTCCGGCAAGAGCACCCTGCTTTACCTGCTGGGCACACTCGAACGCCCAACGTCTGGCTCCTACAAGCTAGGTACGCAAGAACCATTCACCCTCGGCGATGCAGAGCTGGCGCGATTCCGCAACCGCTCGATCGGCTTCGTCTTCCAGGACCATCACCTGTTGCCGCAATGCAGCGTCCTGGAGAATGTGCTGATCCCGACCCTGGCCGGCGCGGCAGAGAATTTGGAACCTCGCGCCCGCCAATTGCTCGACCGCGTCGGACTGTCGCAGCGGCTCGATCATCGCCCCGCGGAACTCTCGGGCGGCGAACGTCAGCGCGTCGCGGTCGCCCGCGCCCTCATCCACAAGCCGATGCTGCTGCTGGCAGACGAGCCGACCGGCAACCTCGATCGTACGACGGCACAGGCGATCGGGCACCTGCTGGTCGAGATGCACCAACAGGAACAGACGATGCTGATCGTCGTCACGCACAGCCCCGACCTGGCGCAGACCTTGCCCAAGCAGGTGGAAATGCTCGACGGCGCCCTCGCGGCCTGGAGCGGAGGCCCTTCATGAGCTTCCTCCGCCTCTTGGTCCGCAACTTGTTCTACCACTGGCGCGGCAATCTCGCCATCTTCCTCGGCATCGTCCTCGGCTCCGCAGTGTTGACCGGTGCGCTACTTGTCGGCGACTCACTGCGCGGGAGTCTGAAATCGCTCACCTTCGAACAACTCGGCTGGATCGAGGAGGCGATGGTCCCCGGCCGCTTCTTTCGCGATACCCTTGTCACGGATATTTCGGCCGACCGGCGAGCGGCTGCGCTACTGCTCCAAGGGAGCGCAACGCATGAGAAGTTACGCGTCGGCAAGGTGACGGTGCTCGGCATTGATGCGGCCTTCTGGGCGACGGGCCAGGTTCCTGAAGGCGCCGAGTTCTGGGCATCCGAAGAAAAGGAAGCCGTCATCAATCAAACGCTCGCCACGGCGCTTGGCGTGAACGTCGGCGATGAGGTCGTGCTGAACCTACAAAAAGAGGACAACGTGCCGCGCGAGTTCCTGCTCGGTAAGCGCGAAGCGAAAGACGTGATCCAGGCGACGACGGTAAAAGTTCGCCGCATCCTCGCGGACGAAGGGATGGCCCGCTTCTCCTTACGGCCGACGCCGGAGCCGGTGCGGAACGCCTTTGTGCCGATCCGCATGTTGCAGCGCCGGCTCGATCTTGTCGGCCGTGCCAATGCCGTGTTCGTCGCCGGCGCCACTCCGTCGCTGGCAACCGACCTGCACGCGAAATTAACTCTGGACGACTGGGGGCTGCGCTATCGCTCACCCAAGGCCCGTGCTCAATCACTCGTGCGTTTCCTGGCCGCCAACACCGATGGCGATCAGCTCAAAAAATTCCGCTGGGAAGGCCGCGTGCCCGACCAGCTCGCCGAAGCCGCCGAAAAGAACAAGGGCATCTTGACCGAAGAGCAGGTGATTGCGTTCTATGAAGGACAGCGTAATTACCACGTCCTTGAAAGCCAGCGCATGATTCTGGAGCCTCGCGTCGTCCGCGCGGTCGAAAACCTGGTGCCTCGCCAGCCGCCGGATTCCGAGGTCCTGCCGCGCTGGTACGTGACGCCGATCGTGATCTACCTCGCCGACGGCATCACTGACGGCAAGATCGACGTCCCCTACTCGATCATCGCCAGTGACAAGGAGACCTACCTCGACAAGCGGGACGGCCAAGAGCGCCCCTTCATCGCCGACGACGAGATCATGCTCGTCGATTGGCCCGGCTCGCCCTGGAGAGGAAAGCTAGGTCGCACGGTGACGGTGTCGTATTTCTCCCCCGATGAAAAAAACCATCTCAAAAAAACGGAGATCCAGCTCAAGGTGAATTCCGTTGCGGCGCTCGACAGCAGTTTCGACGACCCCGACCTGACGCCCGTGTTCCCCGGCATCACCGACAAGGTCAAGATGGACGAATGGGAGAATCCGCCATTCCCCTACGACAAGAAGCGCGTCAAGGACGCCGACGAGAAGTTCTGGAAGCGGTACCGCACCACGCCCAAGGCGTACGTCAATCTGAAGCTGGCGCAAAAGCTTTGGGGCAGCCGCTTCGGCGACGTCACGTCGATGCAGTTTCGCCTGGGCACGGAACATCCCGACTTCTTTCCGCAGGCCCTGCTCGCCGAACTCACGCCGGAACAGGGCGGCTTTACTTTTCAGCCCGTGAAGGCGCAAGCGCTCAGCGCCAGCTCCGGCGTGACAGATTTTGGCGTCCTCTTTCTATCGTTCAGCTTCTTCCTGATCGTGGCGGCATTGCTGCTGGTCGGCCTGCTCGTGCGGCTCAACCTGGACCGCCGCGCCGGCGAGATCGGCCTGCTCCTCGCACTCGGCTGGAGCCATCGCCGCGTGCATTGGCTATTGCTCGCCGAAGGTATTCTGCTTGGCGTCCTGGGCGCTGCGGTCGGTCTTGCGGGCGCGATGGCGTACGCGCATCTGATGTTGAAGCTGCTGGCCGCCAACTGGCCGGGCGGCGAGGCCTTGAGTTTCCTGCGCGTCCACGCTGAACCGGTGAGCTTTGCAATCGGTTTTTCGGTGTCGCTGGTCGTTAGCCTGGTAACGCTGTACTGGGCGACGCGCGTGCTGGGCCAGTCATCGCCGCTTGCGCTGTTGCAGGGCGCGACCCTGGCGCCGGTGCCGCTTGGGCGCGAAAAAACGGGCTGCGCGCCGATCATCGCCATCCTGGCGTTACTGGTCGCGGGGATGACCATCGTGCTCGGAATCCGTTCCGGTGTGCATCAGGTGCAGGCGGCGATGTTCTTCGTCTCCGGCGCGCTGATGCTGATTGCGGGAGTCGCCGTCGTCTGGGTCTATCTGGCGTGGCAGCGCAATGGGGTGGCGCCGCAGCCGACGGTCACAGGTCTGGGATTGCGCAATGCCGGCCGGCAGGCGGTGCGCAGCGTGCTGACGGTGGGCCTGTTGGCGTCGGCGTCGTTCTTGATCGTCGCCGTCGAATCGTTCCACAAGAACACCGATCAGCATTTTCACGACAAGACCGGCGGCTCCGGTGGGTTCGCGTTCTTTGCCGAGGGGAGTGTGCCCGTGTTCGAGGATATCAGCAATGAAAAAGTGCGCGCCGGCCGACTCGATACGGCGGAGTTGCAACAGGCAAGATTCTACGCCTGCCGAGTGCAAGCCGGCGACGATGCGAGCTGCCTGGGACTCTACAAGCCGCTCAAGCCTCGCGTCATGGGTGTCTCAAAAGCTCTGATCGAGCGCGGCGGGTTCCATTTCGCCACAAGCCAGGCACAAGACGACGCCCAGAAGGCCAATCCGTGGCTGCTTTTGCAATCCAAAACGGACGGCACGATCCCCGCCATCATCGACGCGAACACCGCGCAATGGATTCTCAAGGTCGGCGTCGGTGACACCATCGACGTCAACGACGGCGACGGCACGCCCGTAAAGCTTCGCATCGTGGCGCTGCTCCACGAAAGCATCTTCCAGAGCGAAGTGCTGATTGCCGAGGAGCATTTTCTGACCCTATTCCCACGGCAAGAAGGCTTCACCTTCTTCCTGATCGACGTGGGCGAAGCCGATCCGCCGAAGCTGAAAATCATCGAACAACAGTTGGGCAAGGGTCTGGAGGCGTTCAACCTCGACGTGCAGACGACGGCGAGCCGATTGCAGGGCTACCTCGCCGTCGAGAACATGTACCTGGCGACATTCCAGGCGCTCGGCGGCTTGGGTCTGATCCTGGGCGCGGCGGGGCTGGCGATCGTGCTCTTGCGAGGCGTCTGGGAGCGGCGCGCGGAGCTTGCACTCTTGCTCGCGCTCGGCTTCCGCCCGAGTCAGCTCGCCGGGCTCGTGCTGGTGGAGAACGCATTCCTGCTCGCCCTCGGTTTGGCGGTGGGGACCGTGTCGGCGCTGCTGGCGGTCGCGCCGCACCTAGTCGGCGCTGGGGCGCACGTGCTTTGGCTGCGCATCGTTGTGCTGCTCGTGCTGGTGCTTGTCGCCGGTTTGGCGTCGGCGGCGCTTGCGGTCTGGTCCACGCTGAAGACACCGGTATTGACGGCGCTCAGGCGTGAGTGATGTTTCCTGTTTGGCGTGACGTCCGCCTGCCTCTACGAGGCGGGGCTAAACGGTGCAATTTGATTCCGATACAATGGTCGCATTGATTCGACCCGGTTGAACGAGGAGAGCGAGATGACTACGAATATCTGGATCGCATTTGTCGCCGGCGCCGTGATTTCGTGGGGCGTGTACGTGCCGGTGTTGCATGAAGGGCAATCGAAGATGGGCGGCCCGGGCCCCGACGGCGGCCCGAGCGCCGGTGCCGTGCGTGCCTTCCTGTGCGTCGGCATCGCCTACTTCGTCACGGCCGTCATCATCCCGCTTATTGCCTTGCAGTTCGGCCTCGCCGGCACGGAGTCGCTCAATTTCAACACCAAGGAAGGTCTGCTCAACACGCGCGCTCTGGTGTTCTCAACTCTCGGCGGCGTCGCCGGAGCGGCGGGCGCGCTATGCATCATCTTCGCGATCAAGAACGGCGGCAAGCCGCTCTGGGTCGCGCCGCTCGTCTTCGCTGGCGCGCCGATTGTCAACGCGATCGTCAGCATGCTGTGGCACCCGCCGGAGGAACTGGGCAAGTCGGAATACACGCCGGGCTGGATCATGTTTGCCGCGGGTATCTTGCTGGCTGCCGCCGGCGCGGGCTTGGTGCTCTACTCGAAAGGGTTTATCGACCAGAAGACGCGTGACTTGAAACAAACGAAGGCGAAGATGGCGGCGCTGGTGGCCATGAGCAAGGAGCCGCCGCCCAGCGCGGCGCCGTCCTCCACCGGCATCAAACCGAAGCCAGATTCCGGCATTCAGGGGACTGGGAACGGGTAAGAGCGTCCAAAACAATGAACCACGGATGACACGGATGGCACGGATAAGAATTGCCGGTGCAGCTATTCTGGAGCAAACCGTAACACGCCCGATGTTCTTTCTTTTCCTATCCGTATTATCAGTGTGATCCGTGGTTCTTGGTCTTAGGCGCACAAAATTACTTCATTTCGGCAAATACTCCGCGGGAATCCCCTCACGCACTTCCGGCTCCAGTTTTAGCGCGGCGGCGAAATCGGAACGTGCCTTGTCCGCTTGGCCGAGCGCGTGATTCGCGAAGGCGCGGTTGCGGTAGGGCGACGCGAAATCAGGCGCCAGCTCAATCGCCCGGCCAAAATCGGCGGCGGCGGCCACGTGGTTTCCCTTCGCGCCGTAGCTGCTGCCGCGGTTGTTGTAAAGGTTCGGGTCCCGGCTCTCCAGGCGGATCGCCTCGTCGAGGTCGGCGATCGCCTTGTCATATTCCTTGAGCTGCGTGTGGGAGTTGCCGCGATTGCTGAACGCCAGCACATTGAGCGGCGCCAGCTTGATCGCCTCGGCGAAATCGCCGACGGCTTCCTTGTACTGCTTCATGCGGTGCTTGCAATAGCCGCGGTTGACGTAGGCGTCGGCGTATTTGCCATCCTTCTCGACCGCCTGGTTGAAATCGGCCAGGGCGCGGTCGAATAGGTTGATGCTGAGATACAACAGGCCGCGGTTGAGCGGAATGGTCGCGTCGGTGGCGTCGTGCTTCATGGCTTCGGTCAGGTCGTTGATGCCCTGCGCCGTCTTGCCCATACGGTGCAGCAAGAGGCCGCGATTGATGTACGGCGACGCTTCCTTTGGCTCCAGCTTGACGGCCATGTCGTAGTCGGCCAGCGCCTTGTCGAAGTCGTTCTTCGACATATAGACGACCGCGCGATTGAAGTACGACTTGGCGTCCTCCTTCGCCGCCAGCGAGGCGGTGTAGTAGGAGATGGCCTGGTCGAAATCGCCCTGGGCGAAATACTCGTTGCCGCGCTGCCTGAGATCGACGGGATCGTTGAGGTCCAGCTCCTTGTCGAGCACGCGATTTTCGACCTGGGCGTCGTTCAGGATCTGTTCGAGCGGGCTAGTTTGCTGCTCGTCGTCGAGCACTCCGGCGGGCTGCGCGCAGCCGACAAACATTCCCAAGACCAGCGAGGTGAGGAGCTTGCGCACGGGTTGCCTTCCTTGACAGAACGAGGGAATCAGGGCCCTTCGTTAGAATCGGCAAAATCGGCATCGATTCTTTGCAAAAAATGGCTCTCCGCCTTTTTTGCGGATTATTGGGAAGCCCTGGGATGAGGTACTCCGAATCCCAGGGCTTCGGAGTACCTTACCCCTGGGCGTCCACTGGATTGAGGCAGAGCCCAAAAAATTGCACGGACCGCAAGGAGGTCATGGCGTGCGCATCCATCGTTCCAGCCAACCCAGGCAGAAGAACAACCACGCCAGGCCAACAGTCCAGCCGGCGACCACGTCGCTGAGCCAATGGGCACGCAAGTAGATTCGGCTAAGGCCGACCCCTAGCACGATGGTCGCGCAGAGCAATAGGATCAATGCGCGAGCTCCGCGGCGCCGTTCGGCAAGGAGCAGCGAGTAGGCAAGCATTCCATAGCCAATGGTACTGCCCATGCTGTGGCCGCTTGGATAGCTCGGGTTTCGCTCATGGACAACGGGCGCACGCAGAAGTTCGCCGGGCCGTGCTCGGTCAAAAATATGCTTGGTCCCGGAATTGAGAATCACGCAGCCAATCATCACAGCGATCCAGGCAACGACCAGCGTGCGATTGTGAACGGCCGACTGCCATATAACGGCCATGACCGTGAGCAGCGCCATGGCCGCGACACCGCCGATGTCGGTCAAATAAACCATGACGCCTGAGAACGCCGCGTGGGTCTCGCTCCAGTCACGCCAGATCTCCGCCCAACTCATATCGAAGGAAGGCGGCGGGGCCCAGGGGCGAACAACCCATGTCCACAAGGCGAAGAAGCCCACGGCGGCCAGCGACACGCCGAAGAAAAATCGCGGCGGCAGCACGGGCCCATGAGGCGATTCGGTAGAAACCATGGTTTTTCTCGGTTTGCGGTGGATGAAACCATCATCGTCGTGAGCAGGACAGCGCTTGTCAATCGCAAATTGTCAATTGCTAATTGTCAATTCACTCTAGTCCGATTAGACTTTTCCCATCACCCCGCTCCCTGGCTGACAGGATGATTTCCATGATTCGACCCCTTGGGGCATGTTTCGCCTTGTTGGCCGCCGCCGCGTTCGCGAACGCGCAACCCGCGAAGAAGGAGACCGCCGTGGATACGACGTATCTCCGCACGCTGGCACAGACGCGCAGCTTCCAGCTTGGCCGACCGGCGCGCCCACTGGTGACGCCGGACAACAAGGCGGTCCTGTTTCTTCGCTCCGAAGCACGCAAGTCGAAGCTCAGCCTTTTCGAATTCGACGTCGAGACCGGAAAAACCCGCGAGCTGATAACCCCCGACCAGGTGCTCAAAGGCGCCGAGGAAAAACTTTCTCCTGAAGAGAAGGCGGCCCGCGAACGCATGCGCGTCAGCGCCGGCGGGTTCACAAGCTTCCAGTTCTCCGACGACGGCTCCTTGATCCTCCTCAGCCTGTCCGGCAAGCTCTACACCGTCGAACGTATCTCCAAAACCGTGCGCGAGCTGCCAACGGGCAAGGGCTTCTTGATGGACCCAAAATTCTCGCCCGACGGCAAGAAGATATCCTACGTCCGCGCCCATGATGTTTACTTCCTCGACCTGGCAACGCAAAAGGAAACCCGCGTCACCACCGGCGGCACCGCGCTGCTGGAGCACGGCGTTGCCGAGTTTGTCGCCCAGGAAGAGATGGCCCGCTTCACCGGCTACTGGTGGTCGCCCGAGAGCGACAAGATCGCCTATCAGGAAACCGACCACAAAGACGTCGAAGTCTGGCACGTCGCCGACCCGATCCGGCCCGAGTCAACGCCGCAGCCCTTCTTCTACCCGCGCCCCGGCAAGGACAACGCCAAGGTAAAACTCGGTGTGGTCTCGATCGGCGGCGGCAAGACGGCCTGGATCGACTGGGACCGCGACAAATACCCCTATCTCGCCACCGTGCGCTGGTCGAAGAACGCCCCGCTCTGCCTGACCGTGCAGTCGCGCGATCAGAGAGAGCTTCTCCTGCTCGAAGCCGACCCAAATACCGGCAAGACGACGACGTTGCTCGCCGAAAAGAGCTCGACCTGGGTGAACTTGCGTCAAGAAGTCCCGCGCTGGCTTCCCGCCGGCGACGCTTTTCTCTGGGTCAGCGAGAAGGACGATGTGCCACGCCTGGAACTGCGGGCGCGCAACGGCAAGTTCCGGCGCGTCGTCGTCAATGCCGACATCGGCTATCAAGGCCTCATCAGCGTGAGCAAGGACGGCGACGATTTGATCTTCAATGCCAGCAAGAACCCCGCGGAATTGCAGATTTATCGCTTCTCGATCTCCGACCCCTTCGGCGAACCCGAGCCGCTGACCAAGGAAGTAGGCATGCACGGCGCCGTCTTCTCGCGCGACCACGGCGTTTACGTGCTGACGAGCCGAACCATGAAGGCGATGCCCGGCTCCGTTGTGTTTCGCAAGGACGGCAAGCCTGCGGGCGAATTGCCAAGCCTGGCTGAAAATCCGCAGCGGCCGCCGGCAGTCGATCTGATCGAGATCGGCACCAAGGATCGGAAGTTCCGCGCCGCCGTCGTCTTTCCGAAAGATTACGACGTCAAGAAAAAGTATCCCGTCATCGTCGATGTCTATGGCGGCCCGCACCACATTCACGTGATGGCTACGCAGAACCGCTGGCTGCTCGATCAATGGTACGCGGACCAGGGCTTCATTGTCGTCGCCATCGATGGCCGCGGCACGCCGGGACGCGGGGCGGCGTGGGAGCGGGCGATCTATCAAAAGTTCGGCTCCGTCCCACTCGACGATCAGGTTGCTGGATTGAAGGCGCTCGGTGCCAAGTATCCGATGATGGATCTCAAACGCGTCGGCATCGACGGCTGGTCGTTCGGCGGCTACATGTCGGCCCTCGCCGTGATGCGCCGGCCCGACGTATTTCATGCGGGCGTCGCCGGCGCTCCGGTCTGCGATTGGTACGATTACGACACCCACTACACCGAACGCTACCTCGGCGTTCCTCCCAAGGACGCCGACGCGTACAAGGAAGGCTCGCTCTTGACGTATGCTCAGGACCTCAAGCAGCCGCTCATGATCCTGCACGGCACCGCCGACGACAACGTCTACTTCCGCCACTCGCTCAAGATCGTGGACTCGCTGTTTCGGGCCGGCAAGGATTTCGAGATGGTCCCACTTTCCGGCCTGACACACATGGTGCCTGACCCGCTGGTGATGGAACGGCTGCACGGGCGGATTGCGTTGTTTTTTCAGAAGCATCTGGGGCGGCCGGAATAAACCTATGCCCCTCCCAACCACTCCGCAAAAGCCGACCAGCGTCCAACCCGGCGGCGGCACCTGCATGGCGATTGAACTCGCCTGGGCCCGCTTTCGCAAATTTTGGCTGCGCAAGCTCTGCCCAGGCTACGTGCAAAGGATGCAGGCCAAACGCGTCGGCGAGTGTCCCAATTGCCCACACGACACCATCGACTCTCGCGACCTCAAATACACGCGCAACGTTTGCGGCTACTCCTTCAAGCCCGAAGACGATCCGTACGCCTACCGCAACCGCCTCGGTTTCGCTCGCCACGGCTTCGCGGAGATGCTTCTCTTCACGCTGGCGTATGTGCTCCTGAACGCTGGTTTTGCCAGTTTATTCTGGGCCGTGGGACTGCCGTGGTTGTCCTTGCTTCCATTCGTCGCGTTGTCGCTGGTCGAACTCGAGATCATCACTTTCTTCCGCGACCCGGAGCGCGCGATCCCGGTCGACCCTCACGCCTTGGTCAGTCCCGCCGACGGCACGATTACGAATGTCGAGGAAGTCGAAGAGCCGGAGCTGGGCAAGGTGCTGCGGATCAGCATCTTCCTGTCGATCTTCAACGTCCACGTCAACCGCTGCCCGTTCGATGGCGAGGTGACCGACGTCCGCTATTTCCCCGGCGCCTTCCTCGACGCTCGCGATCCCGAATGTGCCGTGCGCAACGAGCAGCTCTGGATCGACATGATTGTTCCCTCACCCCCAACCCCTCTCGCGGCGGAAGAGGGGAGAACAGGGCGGCCGATCCGTGTGAAGCAGACCTCTGGCAAGATCGCGCGCCGCATCGTCTGCTGGCTCAAAGTCGGCGATCAGATCAAGAAGGGCGAACGCATCGGCATGATCAAGCTGGGCTCCCGCACCGATGTCTTGATCCCGGCCGGCAGTGCGAGTGAAGTGTGCGTCAAGGTCGGCGACAAGGTGGCTGGCGGGGCGACGGTGTTGTTGAAGTGGGTTTGATCCAGATTTTGTGCGTCGCTTGCGGCTTTGCCCTCGCGTGTCGGCTCGCGGACGCCAAGCCACGCGCGGCGAAATCGAGAAGTTTGCTCAATTCAACGTGTGCGTTTGCCGATTCTTGCAAATGACAAACCAACGTGCAGGTGACAAGCCAGCCAGTCAACGTGGTCCCCATGGATTCCCTGAACCGGGCCATCCGCCTGGGTAGGGAAGCCGACGGTGGTTCGTCACTTTATCCATCTTCGCGCAACTTGGCCGCCCGAGAGAAATTGATCTGGTTTTTCAATCCCAGAATCTCGTATACCTGGAACTCTGCCGGAACACCGTTGTCTCCCGTATCTGCCCGGAAAAAGGGAGAAACGAAAGCGTAACTCTGGAAACGGATGTCCAGAGAGAATAACGCTGGCGCCGCGCGCAGGCGCTGCCCAAGGAACTGGGGGAAGCGAAATGGCCTTTCCGTCGAGATGCCGAGTTCATTCCACGGCCGTGATTTCACCGGAAGCGAAGCTCGGCGAAAATGTCGAGGTCGGCGCGCTGGCGGTGATCGACGGCCCGGTCACCATCGGCGACGATTGCGTCATTCGGCCCGGCGCGTTCCTGTGTGGTCCGCTGAAAATGGGGCGTGGCAACATCGTCTACGCCGGTGCGGTTCTGGGTGAGCGCCCGCAACATCACAAGTACAACAACGAGCCGACCTGGCTCGAAATCGGCGATCGCAACACGTTTCGCGAGCATGTGACCATCCATCGCGGCACAACCCATTCAATGAAGACCGTCATCGGCGATGATAACTTCTTCATGGTCAACAGCCATGTGGCCCATGACTGTGTCGTCGGCAATCGTTGCACCCTCGCCAATGGCGCTCTCGTCGGCGGACATTGCGTCCTGGAAGACGGCGTCATCCTGTCAGGCAACTCGGCGGTGCACCAATTCGTCCGCATTGGCCGACTCGCAATGATCGCCGGCTGTTCCGCGACCCAAAAGGATATCCCGCCGTTCATCATCCAGATCGGCATCGATAACATCGCCGGCATCAATCTCGTCGGCATGAAACGCGCCGGCATCTCCCGCGAGCAGATTCATGCCGTCCGCCTCGCCTTCAAGATGCTCTTCCGCGAAGGCCAGGTTCTCCCCGCCGCCATGGCGAAGATGGAAAAAGACCTCGGCCAATTCGACGTCATTCAAGAGATGCTCACCTTCCTGCGCGGCTGCACCAAGGGCATCAACTTCATGCGCAACCGCATGCAGGAAGAAGTGGCGGCGTAACCCTCCCCGTTTAGCGTTCGCGCCCTGCCTGCTTGACACTTCGCGCGCACCTCTGCTATAAAACCTTCAGACGAATTCCGTGCCATGCAAACGCGGAGAAGGTCCATGCCGTCTCGAATTCCTACTTTTGAAGTCGTCGACGATCGGATGGCGGAGATTCTTGCCAAGAAAACCGATACGGAACGCCTGGCGATGGTCGATCAAATGTGGCGATTCGCGCGAGACCTGGTTCGCGATAACCTGCGCCGCGAGCATCCAGAGTTGACGGCAGATGAATTGGACCGCATGGTCGCGCGGAGACTCTCGCATGGAGCCGTCTGAGCTATTGCGAAGGCTGGTCGATGTGCTTGATCGTCAACAAATCCGCTATCTCGTAACCGGATCCGTGGCGACAACGACGTATGGAGAATCGCGATTCACCAACGATATCGATGTGGTCGTTGAGCTGGGCATGGGCAATGTAGACGCCTTCTGTGCCACCTTTGCGGCGCCAGAGTTTTATTGTTCGCGGGATTCCGTCATCGAGGCGATTCGGCAGCACTTTCAGTTCAACATTCTTCATCCCAAGTCGGGGTTCAAGATCGACGTATTCATTCCCGAGGACAGCGATTTCAATCGCTCCCGTTTCAACCGGCGCGTGCGCATCGCTGGAGCCGACGGGCATGAGACGTGGTTCGCCTCGCCCGAGGATGTAATCATCAAGAAAATGACATACTACCAGAAAGGTCGATCGGAAAAGCACCTCCGCGATATCGCGGGGGTGCTAAAGATCAAAGAAGATAAAGTGGATCGAGAGTACATCGCGGCCTGGGCCGGCCGGTTGCAGTTGTTGGATATCTGGCGCGAAATCCTCAAACAAGCAGCCAAGTCGTAGAATACCTCCTACGCCCCAACACCACAGGCACACGCTTCATGACCAAACCCAAAGGCACCTTCGCCTTCGTCAGCCTTGGCTGTCCGAAGAACACTGTCGATTCCGAGCGCATGCTCGGCAAGCTCGCGCAGGACGGCTACACCCTCGTCACCGATGCCGACGGGGCCGACGTTGTCGTCATCAACACCTGCGGCTTCATCGAACCTGCCCGCCAGGAGTCGCTCGGCGTCATCCGCGAGATGCTCGCTCTCAAGGACAAGGGCCGCGTCGGCTCTGTCGTCGTCGCGGGCTGCCTGGCCGAGCGGAAGCACGACGAGTTGCTGAAAGAGGTCCCGGGCGTCGATCAGATCGTCGGCGTCTTTGGCCGCGAGGAGATTTCCCAGGTCGTCGAACGGGCTGCCATGCATCGGGCCGAGCAGCGTTCGCTGTTTCGCCCTGCGCCGGTGCGTGCCCAGGAGGATACGGCTCGCCTGCGCATCACCCCGCGCCATTACGCTTACCTCAAGATCTCCGAGGGCTGCGATCGCACCTGCACCTTCTGCGCCATCCCCGGCATGCGCGGCAAGCACGTCACCAAGCCGATCGAGGAAGTCATCCGCGAGGCGAAGGAGCTGGCGGCCGACGGCGTGCGCGAGCTCATCCTCGTCGCCCAGGACACCACCTATTACGGCATGGACCTGTATGGCCGAGTGCGCTTCGCGGAACTGCTGCGCGAACTCGACAAGATCGACGGCATCGAATGGATCCGCGTGCTCTATCTGTATCCGATTTTCTTCACCGACGAAGTAATCGAAACCCTGGCCACATCAAAGCGGATCATTCCGTATCTCGACATGCCGCTCCAGCACATCAATGACCGTACGCTGAAGCGCATGCAGCGACGCGTGCGCCGGCAGGAGATCGAAGAGTTGCTCGCCAAGCTTCGGGCTTCGATCCCGAACCTGACGATGCGCACCACCTTCATCGTCGGCTTCCCCGGCGAAACCGACGCGGAGTTCGAGGAATTGGTCACGTTCGTGAAGGACGCGAAGTTCGAACGCTGCGGCGTCTTCACCTACTCCTTTGAACCGGGCACGCCGGCGGTCAAGCTCGATGGCCATTTGCCGGAAGAGGTCAAGGAGGAACGCCGGGCACGCCTGATGCAGGCCCAGCAACAGATCGCTCTGGCCTGGAGCGCAGCCCAGGTCGGTAAGACGCTGGACGTAATCGTGGACGGCTCCGATCCGGAAGTGCCCAACCACGTGCAAGCGCGCAGCCACGCCGATTCGCCGGACATCGACTGCATGGTCCGCGTCAAGGGCAAGAACCTGATGGCGGGCGATATCGTCCCCGTCAAAATCACAGCGGCGGATGTGTATGACCTGGTGGGTAGGGCGGTGGGGGTCGTGCGGTAAGGAAAGAGATCGCCATCATGAGTCGCTGGTCGTTGGTATTGATGCCGGTGATCGCTCTCGTTCTCGTCAGCGAGGCGTGGGCGGACCTGCCGTTCCCTCGATTTTCACGGCGGGAAACTGAGATCAGGGTGCGATTCGAGAACCTTGAAACGTATCTTGAGCATGACTTCTACGTTAAGTTCGGTGTTGGGGGATCAGGGCCGCCCAGATTCTTCAAACTCCGTTCGTCCAGAATCAATTCGGAAGACCGTGTATCATTGAGTAACGATAGAGGCATCAATCTAGGTCCATTCTTCCTTGTTGCTGTTTCGCGCGGCCAGAAAATGCCAGATCTATCGGAAGTCCGCGGTAAAGAGGATTGGCTAACGACGAAAATGCCCGGCTCGCTGCAATCGGAACAACTGCGCGGGCCCGATGGATTTCTCTCGGAAACAGAAGACGGCTGGGAAATCGATTACCGCGTGCACATCGATGGCGATACTCTGAAGGTCGTGTATGTTCAGGGACGGAGGCCGTTTAACATGGCCTGGCTGTTAGTCGCCGGCATCGTGCTTTGCGCTGGTTTTGCAATCGTCATCATCAAGCGGCGCCGATCGAAAGTTGCGGCCACGTTACCGGCCGCTGACTGATCATGTTTTCTTAGCCCGAAGCGCGAGCGAGGGATGCGGCAAATCCCTCGCTCGCGCTTCGGGCTAAGAACAATGGAATCATCATCGACGAATTTAGGAACGTGATACTTGCCTATTTCTCCGCCAACACCTTCTTGATCTCGCTTTCAATTTGCGCACTGTTCTTCTCGCCCGCGACATCAATCAGCCGCACCACGCCTTTGCGGTCGATCAGCACCACCTGCGGGAAGCCGTTGACGACGTACGCGTCAAAGGCGCGCAAGGCCTCCGCTTTCGGCAGGGCGAGCAGCAAATGCTCGATCTTGTGATGGGCGGCGAATTCACGCAGCAGGGCCTGGTCTGAAGTCTTGTCGGCCTTGGCGACGGTGACGACGTCGCCGGTCTCCTTGTCGAAGCCCGGTTTCTGGCCGATCTCCGAGTGGTAGAACGTCACGCCGACGATGACGAGACCGTCCGCCTTGTGGGCCTTATTCCATTCGGCAAGTTTGGCCAGAAGTTTGACGGAGCTACTCGACCGCATTTCCCAGAAGTTGACGAGCACGACTTTGCCCTTGAGGTCGGCCAGCGTGACCGGTTTGCCGTTGACCGCGAAGTCGGCCTGGAGCGCGGGAGCATCCTTGTCGATCATCAGGGCGTGAGCGGTGGGAGGGGGTTTGGCGGCGCCGGTGTTCTTGACGGTCAAAGCATAGCTGCCGGTCATATTGCCGGCGAAGGTCGTGCAGGCGATCTTGTAGTCGCCGTCAATGAAACAGTTGAAGAAAATGCGTGCGTTGAGGCCGCCGCCGCTGTTGTCGTTTTCTTCGAGCTGGTTGCCCTTGGGATCGAGTAGGCGCAGGTAGGAGTTGAGCTCGGCGCTGACCATGTCGATGGTGTAGGCTTTGCCCGCCTTCAACTTGACGGTGTGGACCTGGCTCGGGCCGCCGCGGGTCTGATCCCTGGGGTCATCCTTGGTGAACGTTCCCTTGACCTGGAAGTCCTTATCGCCGCCGGCCTGAGTGAACACCGCGGCCAGCGAAACGAAAGCCAGCAACGCAATCGTCAACAAGCGTGTCATGAGTTGTACCCTCGCGCGTGAAATGACTGCCCGTCATTGTATGAGATGACGAGCAACAACGGATTTACTGACGGCCGAAACTAGGGCATTGTCACAGCGTGAGTTTCGGGAGGGCGAGGCTCCTGCCGAGCCGTGACGCCGCGGAAACTGCAAGGCTCGGCAGGAGCCTCGCCCTCCCAACCACCCGATAATCAAGGCGTGACAATGCGTTAGGGCATTTCATCCAGCGTCTGCAACAGCGTGTCGATCTCGCCGGTCGTGTTGTAATGCACGAATCCGAGTCGCAGGAAGCCGTTGGGTTCCAGGCCGAGCCGCTCGGAAACTTCGAGCGCATAGCTGTTGCCTGCCCACGCGTAGATCTGGTTGCTTGCGAGGTACGCTGCCATTTTCTGCGGTGACGCATCCTTGGCGGTGATCGAGATGGTCGGCACCCGTTCGTTCAGCCGATTGAAGTCGCGCACGCCCAAAACGCTGAACCGCGACCGCTCGGCGAGTCCCGCCAGCAGATGTCTGCTCAACGTTTTTTCGTATTCCTTGATCGCCGTCATCGCCTGCCGCAAGCGTTCGCGGCGTTTGCCGGATGGGGCGAGACTTGCGAGATACTCAACCGCCGCGGCGACGCCGGCAAGACCTTCATGATTCTGCGTGCCGGTCATCCACTTGCCGGGCAGATCGTTCGACGATGGCCGCACCTTGTAGCACGGCAGCGATTCGAGCAGCTCGCGCCGACCCCACAAGACGCCGACATGTGGGCCGAAGAATTTGTACGCCGAACATGCGAGAAAGTCGCAGCCGAGCGCCTGCACGTCGATGGGCCCGTGCGGGGAATAATGGACGGCGTCGAGGAAGACCATGGCGCCGGCACGCTTGGCTTCCTTGGTGATGGTTGCGACGTCGTTGATGGTGCCGACGCCATTGGACGCCAGGCCGACCGCTACCCACTTCGTCTTCTGGGAGAGCTGCTTGCGAAAGCTGTCGAGATCAAGCGTGCAATCCTCCGCATGGATGTCGATCCAGCGCACCGCCGCGCCGGCGTCGCGCGCCGCCAGTGTCCACGGCGACACATTGGCGTCGTGATCCAGACGGGTCACCATCACCTCGTCGCCGGGCTTGAGAATCTTCGCGATCGAGCGGCTCAGATGGAACGTGAGCGACGTCATGTTATTGCCAAAGATGATTTCGCTCGGGGAAGGAGCGTTGAGCAAATCGGCGATCCCGGCATGGGCGGCATCGAGAATCCGGTCGGACTCGACACAAGTGGCGAAGACGCCGCCGTGGTTGGCGTTGCAGTGCGTCAGGTAGTGGACCATCGCATCGATGACGCAGTGCGGGACCTGCGTGCCGGCGGGGCCGTCGAAGAAGATCGGCGTGATGCCGTCGCGGATTTGGTTAAGACCGGGGAATTGCGTGCGGAGTGTCGTGAAGTCGATCATGGCACAATATTCCGGTTTGATTCGTTTGGCGCCCGCATGGCGCCGTGCGGGCGCTAAACGAAGACGGCACGGGGTTGGTCAATCGATATCATCCAAATAACATAACCACGCCCGCGCCCAATTTCCACCAGCATCCTTATGTTGCCAATCATTCCTGCGACCGTCATCGGCAGCTGGTCGTTGCCCGGCTGGTACGTGAAGTTCTGCGCGGATGTCGCACAGCATCCGTCGCAGTACGGCCCGGACGACCGCGAGGAATCCCTGCACGACGCCGTGCGGCTCGCCATCGACGATCAATTGCGCGCCGGCGCCGACATTATCACCGACGGCGAGATGCAGCGCGTCGATTTCAACCTGGGCTTTTACGACTATCTCGAAGGCTTGCAACCGCTGCCTACCACCCGAATCTGGGGCCCGCCCGCTCACGATCAACGCAACAAATACACCTGCATCGCCCCGCTGAAAGCGCCGCGCGGGCTGGGCCTCGTCGCAGAATATCGCCGGCTGCGGCAATACACCAGCCTGCCCGCCAAGATGCCGATCCCCGGCCCCTTCACACTCGCCGGCTGCATCCAGGGGGGCGACGTCTACAAGAACCGCGACGAGATCACCGCCGCGCTGTTGCCGATCGTCAACCACGAGATGAAGCAGCTCGTCCAAGCCGGCGTCGATTTCATCCAGCTCGATGAGCCGAGCTTTGCGTGCCATCCTTCGTTACTCCCCTCTCCCTCCGGGAGAGGGGCTGGGGGTGAGGGTGCGGAGCGGTTTCTCGATCTGATCGCCCGCACCGTCGCCGGCGTGGACGCGAAGATCAGCATGCACATGTGTTTCGGCAACTATCGCGGTCGAGCGGTCGGGTGGCGCAGCTACGCGCCGCTGTTTCCGCACCTGGCGAGCGCAAAGGTTCATCAGCTTGCCCTGGAATTCGCGAGCCGGGAAATGGCGGAGATCGAGCTGGTCAAGCAAATCCCTGCGCCGATGGAACTTGCCGTCGGACTCGTCGATGTCAAAAATACTTGGATCGAACCGCCCGAACTGGTCGCCCAGCGGCTTCGCGAAACCCTAAAATATATCGAGCCGGAACGCGTGCACGTGACGCCCGATTGCGGCTTCTCGCAAACGGCTCGCTCTATTGCCCAGCAGAAGCTGGCGAATATGGTGGAGGGCGTGCGGATCGTGCGGCGCGAATTGAAAAACGGTGAAGCCCAGGGGTAAGGTACTCTCCGAACCCCTAGGATGGGGTGAAGTTATCCCAGGGGTTCGGAGTACCTCACCCCAGGGCTTGCGTGGAAATATGTCTGAACCCTACCTCGCCATCCGAGTCGTGATGATGCCGCGGGACACCAACCCGCTCGGGTCGATCTTCGGCGGCGTCATCCTGAGCCACATCGACTCGGCGGGCGCGATTGGGGCACGGCGCGAAGTGGGGCGGGCGGGCGGATCCTTGCCGTTCCTGGTGACCGTGGCGATCAATCGCGTCGAGTTCCACCAGCCGGTGATGGTCGGCGATGTCGTCAGCTTCAAGACCAGGCTCGTGAAAATGGGAAAGACGTCGATCACGATGAATGTCGCCGTTGAATCGGAGCGAGGAACCGAGATATTGCAGGTTACCGAGGCCGAGGTAGTGTACGTCGGCATCAACCCGCACGACCGTAAACCGCAGCCGCTGTTGTCGGATGGAAAGCCGTGACTTCGTTTAGCGTCCGCCGAGCGCCACGCGGGCGCTAAACGAAGAAATGGAGGAGCGAACTGCCATGTCATTCACCGCCGCCCACTTGTACTTTGATGACGTGCAAGTTGGCCAGGAATGGGAATCGCTGGGCCGGACGGTGACGGAAACCGACATCGTCAACTTCGCCGGGATTTCGGGCGATTTCAACCCGATCCACATGGACCACGAGTTTTGCAAGTCCACGCCGTTTCGCAAGCCGATCGCGCACGGGCTGTTGATCCTCGCGATCTCAAGCGGCCTTGGACTGGCAAACCCACCCATGCGGACGCTGGCGTTTGTCTCGATCAAGGATTGGCGCTTTCTGGAACCGGTGTACATCGGCGATACGATCCGCATCCGCGCCAAGGTACTGGAGAAAGAGGAACGCTCGCGCGGCAAGCGCGGCGTCATCATCTGGGGCCGACAGATCGTCAACCAGCACGGCAAGTCGGTCGCGGAGGGGATCCTGGTCACGCTCGTCGAAGGCCGCGCACGCCGCGTCCAGGAATCAGGAGGCAGGAATCAGGAGTCAGAGAAGACTGGCGCCGATAATTCCTGACCCCTGATTCCTGACCCCTGATCTCTGACCCCTGGTTCCCGAATATGACTGTTCGCACCCGCTTTGCTCCGAGTCCCACCGGTTATTTGCACATCGGCGGGGTACGCACCGCGTTGTTCAACTGGCTCTATGCCCGCAAGCACGGCGGCCAGTTCATCCTGCGCATCGACGACACCGATGCCGAACGCAATCGACCCGAGGCGATTCAGCCGATCCTCGACGGCTTCCAGTGGCTTGGCATCACCTGGGACGAAGGCCCCGGGATCGGCGGACCGTGCGGACCCTACTTTCAGGCTCTGCGCGGCCACCTCTACCGTGAGGCGGCACTCAAGCTGATCGAGACCGGCCATGCCTACCCTTGCTACATGACCAAGGAAGAAGTGGATGTTCTTCGCAAGCAAGCCGAAGGCGAGAAGCGGAACTATGTTCACCGCGGTCGGGACCGCACCCTAGCGCCTCAGGACGCGTTGCGCCTTTTCCACGAAAAGCCCACGACGATTCGGCTCAAGGTGCCCGACGATCGCACCGTCGTGGTTGACGACCAGATCTGCGGCAAGGTCGAAGTGCAGTCGAACCTGATCGGCGACCCGGTCATTGCCCGGGCCGACGGCAGCGCGCTCTACAACTTCGCCACCGTCGTCGATGACGCGGCCATGAAGATCACGCACATCATCCGCGCGAAGGAACACCTGTCGAACACGCCGACGCAAATGCTGGTGTATGAGGCGATGGGGATTCAGCCGCCGATATTTGCCCATGTGCCGGTCGTCAATGCTCCGGGCTCCAGCAAGAAACTCAGCAAGCGTGATGCGCACAAGTTCGTGACGCCGGACGTGATCGCCATGCTGCGTGCCGTTCATGCGGTGCCGGCCGAGTGGACCGACGAGCAGATCAAGAAGAACGAGAGCCTCAATCCGGTGATGGTGGAGTACTACCGCATCCTTGGCTATTTACCGGAATCGCTGATCAACTACTTCGGCCGACTCGGCTGGTCGCTCGATGACAAGACCGAAATCATGTCGCTCGAAACGATGCGGACGAATTTCGGCTTCGACCGCGTCAATCAGTCGCCGGCCAGCTTCGATCCGCAGAAGCTGCACTGGGTCGCCGGCGAGTACACCAAGGTGGCGTCGCTCGAACGCAAGATCGATGGCGTCATCCCGATCTTGCAGCGCGGCGGACTGCTCGGCGATCAGATCGACCGCGACAAAATCGTTCAGGTCGTGAACGCCTGCGGCGATCGGCTCAAGATTCTCTCGGACGTGTTGACCTACGGTGCCTTCTTTTTCCGCGATCCGCAATACGACGCCAAGGCGGTCAAACAGCGGCTGCACAAAGAAGACATGCCGGAACTGCTGCGCGAGTTTGCCGAGGTGCTGACAAACGCCGAGCCTTTCGATGTGCCGACATTGGAGGCAAAGCTCCAGGAGTTCAGCGCCGCAAAACAAGCGAAGGCGGGCGATCTCAACCACGCGTTGCGTGTTGCGACGACGGGCGTCATGATCGGGCCCGGCGTGTTCGAATGTCTCGTGATCTTCGGCAAGGCGGAGACATTGCGTCGCATTGACATCGCTCTGCAAATTCCGAAAACGTAAGAAGCCCTAAGTGGATTAGAGATTCGGGAGGGCGAGGCTCCTGCCGAGCCGCGAACCCGGAGAAAACTGGCGCTCTGCGGCTCGGCAGGAGCCTCGCCCTCCCGCAGCGCTATTGGATGTTACCATGAAAAAAGAATTCCAGCTCTGCGGCCTCGGCAACGCCATCGTCGATATCTTCCTCGAAGTCAGCGAGGCGGAGTTTGCCACGCTCGGCTTTGAGCGTGGCGGCATGCAGCTCGTCGATCTGGCGGCGCAGAAAACGCTGCTCGAACGCTATCAGAAACACGAGCCGAAGCTCGTCAGCGGCGGGTCGGTCGCCAACTCCGTCATCGCATTCTCGCAACTCGGCGGCGACGCTGCTTTCATCGGCTGCGTCGGCGACGACCGCTACGGGCTATTCTATGCCAGCGAGTTCGAGGAACTGGGCATCGACATCGGCAACCCGATCATCGTCAACGAGGCGACGGGCACCTGCGTCTGCGTCATCACGCCCGACGCCGAGCGCACCATGCGCACTTGCCTGGCGGTGTCGAGCCATCTGGCCGCCCGGCACGTCAATGAGGAACGCATCAAGAATTCCGACTGGCTGTTCATCGAGGGGTACGTTTTCGCCAATCCAGACACCGGCCAGACCGCGATCCGCGAAGCCATCGGCATTGCCAAGAGGCACGGCACCAAGATCGCGATCACCTGTTCCGATGCGTTCGTCATTCACGCCTTTGGCGACGCGCTCGCCGACGCCCTGCAACAGGCGGATTTGTTCTTTTGCAACGAGAGCGAAGCCTGCGCCGTGGCAAGGGCTACGAGTGCCGAGGAAGCATTCGCGAGGCTCAAGGGAAGAGTTCCGTCGGTCGTCGTGACCAACGGCCCGCACGGCGCATTCATACGCCACGACGGCGTCGAAGCCCATGTTCCCGCGGTGCCGTGCACGCCGAAGGATCTTACGGGGGCAGGCGACATGTTTGCGGGCTCCTTCCTCTACGGCATCACGCACGGCGTGCCGCCGCAGGATGCGGCCCGTGCCGCGTGTTTCCTGGCGCACAAGGTCATCACGCAGATCGGCGCTCGGCTGCATCATGGAACCAAGCAGTTTTGGGATGAAAGCCTGAAGCACAGATAGCCCGCTGTTTATGGCGGGTAACGAAGGTGATGCCCTGTCATGAACGACCGAATCGAAATTGTCCAGGGCGACATCACCACGCTCGACGTCGATGCCATCGTCAACGCTGCCAACACAAGTCTGCTCGGCGGCGGGGGCGTGGACGGGGCCATCCACCGCGCAGCCGGGAAGCAGTTGCTCGAAGAATGCAAGACGCTTGGCGGCTGTCCGACCGGACAGGCGAAAATCACGAAGGGTTACAACCTCAAGGCACGGCATGTCATCCACACCGTCGGCCCCGTCTGGTACGGCGGCGAGAATCACGAGGACGATCTGCTCGCGGCGTGCTATCGCAACTCGCTCCAACTTGCTGTCGCGCATGACTTGAAGACGATCGCTTTCCCTTCGATCAGCACCAGCGCGTATAGCTTCCCGATCGACC
>SHZY01000080.1 GCA_009692065.1 Gemmataceae bacterium | reverse complement strand
TTCGAGCAGCAATGGCGGCTTGAGCACTCGCCGCTTGTCAACTCCGAGCGTACAACGACTCGGACCTGAGCGGAGGATAGGGCAACGGTGGGAACCGACCCGAGCGCCGACTCAGGGGCCACGACGGAATGGGGCGACAGGAAGTCGCCTTCTCATTCCTGAGTGGCACAAAGCGATAAATCCACCATCATGCCTCGCGGCGACCGAATTCCGATTCGGTTTTGCCATATGAAATCGATTTTGGTGGTCCAGTTTTAGGGGCGCATTACAGACCTCGCCTAGCCGGTACCTGGCATCATTGGTTGAAGGTACGTACGTACTGCGCCCACATTTCCTTCGGCGGGTCGTTGCCGGCTCGCCAGCCGCCAATTCCGCTGCCAGTAAAAATAGCCGACGCTTTCCTGCCGAAATGGATTGCATTTGTTTCGTTTGGATACGTGTGTCGTAAACGCATGAAACGAAGTTTCACATCACTTCTCCTTCGGAAACGGCGGCGCCCCTTCTTCGATCCAGCTCCGAATCGTTTCGATGTCCTCGTCCGTGAGTCGCTCGTCGGGCGGCATTCGCAAATCCACATCGTCGGTGACCAGCCGCTGAAATAGCTTCGATCCGTCCGCGCTACCCGGGAGGACGACCTTGCGCACGTTGAGCAAGTTGCGATGGTGCAGAATCCGGATGCCGCCTTTGCCCACGTCGAACTTGTGGCACTCGTAGCAGCGTTCGTGAAAAATCGCTTTCACCTTGGCCGCCGACTCCGAATAGGGGACCACGGACGGGACCGAATGTTCGTGGTCTCCCGTCGGCAGCGGCGGCGCACCCCCCACGATCCACGCACGCAGAATCGCCAACTCGTGCTCCGTGACACGCGGCAAGCGGACTTCTTGTTCCTCCGGCGGCATCGAGCCGTCGGTGATTCGCTGGATCAAGAGTGAATGCTCCGGGTCTCCAGGCACGACGATGTGCCGGGCGGCGTCGAGCAAGGTCTTGTGATTCAGGATGTCGAGCTTTTTCTCGATCTTCTTGGGATTCTGCCCGTGGCATTCGTAGCAGTTGCGCTGCAATATCTCGCGAACCAGAGGGGCTTGCTGCTCGGCGTTGAGGCGGACTTGCCGCTGGTTCTCCTCGACTTGCAGGCGAACCTGCTGCTCGGCCCGATAACCCTCGACCAAGAAATAGACCGGAACCAGCGCGAGCACGCTGAGCGCGACAACGAGCGCGACGGCTTGCGGGTGGCGACGGATTGTTTTCCAGGCGCGCTGGACGGGACCGATGCGCCGGGCCGTCACCGGTTGGCCAGACAGGTAGCGGTGCAGATCGTCGGCCAGCGCCTGGGACGAGACGTAGCGCTGGTTCGGGGCTTTCTCCAGGCACTTGAGGCAGATCGCTTCGAGATCGCGCGGCAGCGATGGATTGATTTGCGAGGGCGGTGTCGGTTCCGTCCCGACGACTTGCCGCAGCGAATCGAGCGGGCTCATTCCCTGAAACGGCGGCCTGCCCGCGAGCAGTTCGTAGAGGATGGCGCCCAGGGCGTAGACGTCGGTATGCGGGCCGATCTGGTCCTTCTTGCCCTCGGCCTGTTCCGGGGCCATGTAGCTCGGCGTGCCGAGGATCTCGCCGGTGTGCGTATGGCCGGAGTCATCGTCGAGGCGCTTGGCCAGGCCGAAGTCGGCGATCTTGGGAATGCCGTCGGGCGTCAGGATGATGTTGGACGGTTTGAGATCGCGATGCACGATGCCGCGCTCGTGGGCGGCGTGGACGGCGGTCGCCAGCGTTTCAACCAGCTCGGCAGCCTCGTGGGTGGAAAGAGGAGAGCGTGTGAGACGTTCCGCAAGACTGCCGCCGGCGACGTATTCCATCGAGAAAAATGGCCGGCCGTTGATCTGGCCGACTTCGAACACCTGGACGAAGTTGGGATGCTGCAACCTCGCTGCCGCTTCCGCTTCGGCGCGAAAGCGTGCGACGATTTTGGGCCGCAAGCGTGCGCCCGAGATCATCTTGATGGCCACCGTGCGGCCAAGTTCCGTCTGGGTCGCCTCATAGACGACGCCCATGCCGCCCTGATCGATGACGCGCGTGATCTCGTAGCCCGGTATCCGCGGCAGCGATTCGGGTTCCATGTCGCCATCGACCGGCGCGATCATCGTCCGCAGCGGATCGGATTCTGTGATGCCAAGAATGTTCTCCATGGCGAGGATCGTACGAATGCGCTGATGGACGTCGTTCGTGAGGTGCGGAGCGGTGGCGCAGAGTTCCGCCGCTGAAAGATCGCGCCCCTGGTGACGGGCCGCCTCCCAGCGCAGCATCAAGTCGTCGATCGTTTCGCTGGTGGACATGGGGTTACGATCCGCTTTTTGTTTGCCGATCTTCGTTTAGCGCCCGCGTGGCGCCGCGCGGGCGCTAAACGAAGACGGGGGGAGAATTACGCGCCGTTCCACACCCGATGCAACTTGCACAGCGCATCGTGCCAGCGGCGTTGCAGTGTACGCAAGGAGATCCCGAGTAACTCCGCCGCCTCCGCTTGCGACAGCCCCTGGTAGAACACGAGGCCGACGACTTCGCGTTCCTCGTCCGGCAATCTGCCGATCTCTTCGTGTAGTTCGGTCCACTGGGCGAGCGAGCTGGGTTCGTCGCGGACGTCGGATTTCTCGGCTGGATGCGGATGCTGCGAATCGTCCTTGCCGTGGCTCTCGTGGTTGGCGCCGAGGCCTTCGGGTCCGTAGTAGTGCCGGGCCAGGTCGATCAGCTCGCGGCGAATCTGCAAGGTGGCGAGACCGAGAAAATCGCGCGACGTCTGCGGCTTCACACTGCCCAGTGCGCCGACCAGCCGAACGAGGGCGTTTTGCAGAACGTCGTCGGTCTCCGCCCAGCGGCGTACGCGCTGGAAGTCGCCGAGCATCCGCCGCGTCAGGATCGTCAACCGCTCGGCGTAATGGCGAAGCAAGGCATCGACCGCGGCCTGGTCGCCGTCAACGGCGCCCGGCAGCAAATGCTGCATCATCGATATCTGGCTATTGGTATCGAGCATCTGCACCGGCGGGAAAAAACGAGGGAGCCACCGTTACTATATCCGACCAAATGCGACCGCGGCGGTTCATTCCAGCTCATGCACATCGTTCATGATGCCGGGTGGGACACAAACAATCAGGACGTTCAACTTGCCCGTCGCCTTGTGCTTGACGCCGCGCGGCACGTAGACGACCACCCCTGGATGCATTCCGATCTGCTCGTCGTCCAAGGTCATGGTGCCGTTCCCCGAGATGACGTAGTAGAATTCGTCAGTTCGCTTATGGTAATGCAGCTTGGCGTCGTGGATCTCGACCTGGCAAACTTCGCCGGCGGCGCCGTCCTTCTCCTCGATCAGGCAACGAATCTGCCCGCACGTCTCCGCCCAGGGCTTCACATCGGCTGGATCGCGACGCAGGTATTTGGTTGCAGTGGCGGTCATTTTTGCTCCTTGTTTTTGCCGCTTGCGGCGTTGCGCTCGCAAGGCGTTTGGCGAGCGCTAAGCCGCAAGCGGCGGAAAGATTATCTTCTGCTAGTCCAAACGCGAGGCTGCAATCCCGGGATGTTGCGATCCGCGGGATAGTACGGCCGTTGCAAGCGCCGGTAGGGGACATTCTGCATGACTGCTGGCGTTGGACCGGGTGTGTCGAGCAAAATCGTCTCGCGATAAAGTCCCGCATACGCAAGACGATGATTCATCGGATTCTTGACCACGACGAACTTGGCCGTGCGCGCGTCGAGGCCAAGAGCGCGGAACTGCTCGTCGGCCCAGTCGTAGGTGGCATGGCTCATGACCAGCACCTGGATGCCGCCGGTTTTGAGCACCGCGCTGGGTCCCATGTGTCCGGTCTGCCCATCCCAGATGCCGCCGGTGTAGCGGAAGAGGCCATCGCTCAGTTTGACGACCTGAGCCGTCAGCGAAAGTGATTCTCCCCAACGTGGATCAAGCTTGTGCCCCAGTTTTAGCGTGATCTCGCGACCAACGCCGGCTCGATGACAAAGCGCGGCCGCTTCGGGGTCAACAACCGGCACGAGGGAATCAGATTGCGGCGCGAGTTCAAGCAGCGCTCGCAGTGTGGCGACGCTGTCGCCCGCCGCGCCGCCCCCGCAGCAATCGGCCGTCTCGACAAGCAGAACCGGTCCGCCTTCGAGCTCCAGCCCGCGCCGAATCGCCGCCGCCGGCGTGAAGACAGGCGAATCGAGATCGAATCGCCGATCCCAGTAACGGCGGGCGATCTCCTCGGCCAGCGCGACCGCCTTGGGCATATCGTTGTCGGTGATCACTACGCCGCCGCCGCCCATATCGGGCAGGTCGAGATACGGATGCACTAGAAAGACGCTCGTGGACAGGACACCGTTCTTGCCCTCGTTGCTCTTCGCAAAACGCATGACATCAGCGAAGGGCCCTTCCCCCTCGGTGTGCCCGCGCACGCCGCCGACCAGCACCGGCACCTTCGCCAGCGCCATCGTAGGCTTACATTTGCCGGCGAGAATATCCATCAATAGATTCGCTCCCCGCACGCCCGTGGTGAACGCGTCCTTATGCGGATACGTTTCCCATGCGACCAATGCGTCGGCGGCTTGCACCATCGCGCCGGTGACGTGAGCGTGCAAATCCAGCGTGGCGACGATCGGCATCCGCGGCCCAACGTGCGCGCGTGCCGCCTGAAGCAAATCGCCTTCCAGATCGCCGACGCCGTCTGCCGACGCCGAGCCGTGCAGCGCCAACAGGACGCCATCGATTGGCCCCGCGGTCTTGAGCCGATCGAGCAGTTCCGACTTGAGCTGACGATAGCAATCCGCCGTCAACGGCCCGCCCGGGCAAGCGCTGGCGACCAGCAGCGGCGCGCTCGTCGCGTGCCGATCACGCAACACGCTAAGCATGCCGCCAACAGTTCCGGCTTCCTGCGCCAGCACCTCGTTGCCGCGCCGCAGTTCGTAGCGATCGAAGCACGCCAGGTTGGTCGGCGCGCCGCCGAGGTGGTTGCATTCGGTGAAGATGGAGCCGAGTGCGATGGTTGTCATGGCATCTCCTTGTAAGGCGCCGACGGCCCCAGCCCCTCGGCGCCAAACACCATGTCGGAGTAGAATCCGTCGGGAATCGCCAGCGGGTCGGCCGTGCGCAAACGTTTGACAACGGTGTCGTTCAACTCGATGCCGAGGCCGGGCCGTTCGTTCAAGTGCAGCATGCCGTCCTTGACGCGCAACGGCTCGACCAGCAAATCGTCGATCATCGGGTTGCCGGTCTGGTCCATCTCGACGGTGAGGCCATTCGGCATCGCCGCGACGATGTGCGCATTGGCGATCACCGCAACCGCATCGCTCCAGGTATGCGGCGCGAACGACAGGCCCGCGTCCGCCGCTAATTTTGCAGTCTTCCATACTTCGCTGATGCCGCCGCATCGGCTCGCGTCGGGCTGCACGATGTCTACGGCCTTGGCGCGGATCAACTCGCGAAACCCCTGCACGCCGAACTCGTTCTCGCCGGCTGCGAGGCGCACGCCGACCGTGCCACGTAGGGCAGCGTAGGAATCGATGTCCTCCGGCTGGAACGGCTCCTCGAACCAGAAGGCTCTTTGCTCCGCCAGAAATTTGCCGACCCGGCGTGCGAGGGTGACATGATATTTCATCGACGCATCGGCCATCAGATCGTTGTCGTTGCCAATGGCGCGGCGCACCGCTCGGACGGCTTCGGTGTCATACTCCTCGCTACGGCCCAGGCGCATCTTCATGCGGCGAAAGCCCTTCGCCAGGTACCCCGCTGCTTCCTCGGCAAGCAACTTGACATCGGGCTTCCAGAGCAAGGCACTTGCGTAGGCGGGGCAATTCCTCCGCGTGCCGCCCAGAAGCGACCACACCGGCTTGCCAAGCGCTTTGCCGCGCAGATCCCAGAAGGCGACGTCAAGCCCGCCGATGGCCGACATGGCCGCCCCCTTGCGTCCATACCAGCGTGTGACGGCGTACATCCGGTCCCAGAGGAACTCGACTTCGCGCGGGTCGCGTCCGCGCAAGAGCGGCTCCAGTTGCTGCTTGACGATGAGCGCGACCAACCCCGGATGCGAATACGCTGAGCCGATGCCGACCGCGCCTGTGTCGGTGTGCACGAGGATGAGCGACGACAGCCTGCCGGTGCAGGTGCCGCCTGCGTAGGCGAAGCGTTGCGCTGGCGGGTACTCGTAGCGGAGGTTGATGACTTCGAGATGGTCGATTTTCATCCGTCAGCTCCCAGCACAATTCCCACTAGCCGCTCGCCCTGGAGACCGGCCGCAATACTGGCTTGGCGGTTTCGCACATGTGGCGAGGTCGATCGCTCAAAGTATACACGGGCCCAACGGATGCGACCACGCTGTAACGTTGTCATCGCCGTTCGCAGCCGCTATCTATTTGGTATCCACCGGTTTCTTCTCCCAGGGGCGATTTCTCATGCGACATCATCGATTCCTCTTCGCGTCCGCCGTCATCGTAGTTCTCGCATTTGTCGGCCACTCGCAAGAAGTTGCCAAGAACCAAGCGCCGGCAAATCTCGACAAACTGTTTGCCTGGCGTCCCATCGGCCCCGCCAACATGGGGGGCCGCATCACGTCGCTTGCGGTCTTCGATGCCGACCCGACTTGCTACTACGCGGCCACGGCGTCCGGCGGGTTGCTCAAGACGATCAACAACGGCTCCACCTTTACGCACCAGTTCGACAAGGAAGCCACCGTTTCGCTTGGCGCGGTCGCCGTCGCGCCCAGCAACCGGAACATCGTCTGGGCCGGCGGCGGCGAGGCCAACCCTCGCAACAGCGTTTCTTACGGCGACGGCGTTTACAAATCGACCAACGGCGGCAAGGACTGGACGAACATGGGACTGAAGAAAACGTTCCAGATCGGCAAGATTATCATTCATCCGAAGAACTCCGACATCGTCTACGTCGGCGCCCTTGGCCGGCTCTATGGCCCCAACGAGGAACGCGGCCTCTACAAGACCACTGACGGCGGCAAGTCGTGGACGCGCGTCTGGCATCTCGATGACAAGACCGGCGTCATGGATGTCATCATGCACCCGACCAATCCCGAGGTGTTGGTCATGGCCGCGTGGGAACGGCAACGCGATGAGTTCGACACCTTCGTCGGCGACGTCAAGCCACCGCCAGGCGCGGACGCCTACGCCCCGGCCAAGACGCATGGCCCCGGCAGCGGCTTGTACAAGACGGTGGACGGCGGCAAGACCTGGAAGAAGCTCACGCAGGGCTTGCCCATCGCCAACCTCGGACGCGTCGGCCTCGACTGGTCGCGGAAGAACCCGAACCTGGTCGTCGCCATCATCGACACCGACAAGACCGGCACCGGCATGGCCCCATCCAAGGGATACTTCGGCGTCTCCGTCGAAAACTCGGCCCAGGGTGTTCGCATCAGCAATCTGCCGGAGAAAAGCCCGGCGGTCAGTGCCAAGCTTGCGAAGGGGGATGTGCTTCTCTCTATCAACGGCACGGAGTTCAAGAAGATTCCCGATTACCTGATGGCGATGCAGCCGCTCAACCCGAGCGACACGATGACGCTCGTCTATGAACGCAACAAGAAGCAAGAGACGGTTGACGTCAAACTTTCGGATTGGCCCGGAGATGAGAAGAAGAAAAAGGGCCTCAAACGCGGTAACCTGGGCATCCAGGTCGATGAATCCGACGACGGCGTGGTGCTTACCGAACTCACCGAGAAAGGCGCTGCGGACAAGGCCGGCCTGAAGGTCGGCGATCTGTTGCTGTCTCTCGACGGCGTTAAAATCGGCTCACGCGAGGTGCTCTTCAAGACGCTGGCCACCAAGCAGATCGGCGACAAGGTGAAGATCGCCTATCAGCGCGGCAAAGAGAAAAAGGAGGCAGAAGTCACGCTGGCCGCTCCCGAACCCGGCAGTCCCGTCCGACCGTTCTCCGGCGGTTTCCTCGGCGGCCAACGCGCCAACGTCCAGGACTATCAAGGCCCCGAAGGCGCACACAGCGGCGGCATCTACAAGTCGCTTGACGGCGGCGATTCCTGGACGCGCGTCAATAGCCTCAACGAACGCCCGTTTTACTTTTCGGTCGTCCGCTGCGATCCCAACCACGAGAACACCATCTACGCGCTCGGCATCAACCTCTGGCGCAGTACCGACGGCGGCGTCAACTTCTCCACCGATGGGATCAACACCGGCTTCCACGTCGATCTGCACGACTTGTGGATCAACCCCAAGGACAGCCGGCACTTACTGCTCGGCACCGACGGCGGGCTCTACGTCAGCTACGACCGCAGCGCCCACTGGGAGTTTCTCGATCATCTCGCCCTGGGCCAGTTCTATCACGTCGCCGTCGATACGCGCAGGCCCTACCGCGTCTACGGCGGCTTGCAAGACAACGGCAGTTGGGGCGGCCCGTCGCACACCCTGCGCCCCAGCGGGCCGACCAACGCGGATTATCAATTCATCCAGGGCGGCGACGGCTTCGTTTGCCGGGTCGATCAGAATGATCCCGACATCGTCTACTCCGAGAGTCAAGGCGGCAATATGTTCCGCCGCAACCTGCGCACCGGCGAGGGCAAATCGATCCGCCCCAAGATGCAAGCCGGCGCCGGCAAGTTCCGCTTCAACTGGTCTACGCCGTTCATCCTGTCGAATCACAACTCGCACATCTTCTACGCGGCCGGCAACTACGTCTTCCGCTCCGTCAAGCAGGGGGACGACCTGCGCATCATTTCGCCGGAGATCACGCGCACCAAGCACGGCAGCGCGACCTGCCTGAGCGAATCGCCGAAGAATCCCGACGTCCTCTGGGTCGGCACGGACGACGGCGCCGTCTGGATGACGCGCGATGGCGGCAAGACGTGGACCGATCTCACCAAGAAATTCAACCTGCCCGGCCCACGCTGGGTTTCGAGCATCGAGGCATCGCACGCGTCGGCGGGCCGCTGCTACATCGTCTTCGACGCCCATCGCTCCGACGACGATGAGCCGTACGTCTTCGTCACCGAGGATTTCGGCCAGACCTGGCGCTCGCTACGCGCCAATTTGCAGACCGGCTCGACGCGTGTATTGCGCGAGGACTTGCAGAATCCCGACTTGCTCTACCTGGGCACCGAGTTTGCGATGTTCGCATCGATCAACCGCGGCGCGGCGTGGTTCAAGATCAACGGAGGTAAGTTGCCGACGGTCGCCGTTCACGAGATCGCGCAGCCGACGACCGCCAACGAGATCGTCGCCGGCACCCATGGCCGCAGCATCTGGGTATTGGACGTCACGACGCTGCGACAACTCAAGCCCGCGCATTTCTCCCCTCTCCCCGCCGCGGGAGAGGGGCCGGGGGTGAGGGGGGAGCTGTTCTCGCCGGCCACGGCCACGCGCTGGCAACTCGATTTCACGCGTGAAGGAATGTTCCGCACCGGCACGCGGCATTTCGTTGGCCAAAACCCGTCGCGCAACGCCACGTTCGACTATACGCTCGCCAAGAAAGCCGACAAGCTGGCGCTAAGAGTCCTCGACCTGCACGGCAACGTGGTGCGCGGCTTCGACCTGGCGAAGGAACACGAGCCCGGCTTCCATCGCATCGCCTGGGACCTGGTCGCCGGCGGCGAGCCGAAGGACGGCAAGGGCAAGCCTCCCTTTACTCCATACGGCCAACCGGTGAAGCCGGGCGTCTATCGCGTGGTGTTAAGCGTGGACGGGGCGGAGCATGCGCGAACCGTGACCGTGGAAGCTGATCCGCGTTCAGGACGGCCCGGCAGCGCGGTAAACGAGGCGGAGGAGCTGCGGAAGCTGATGAAGGAGCGGCCATGAGCAACGTCCTACCATTCATCTCCCCATCGCAGCCGGTGCCGCGCAAGTCGCGGCGGCGTCGCTATTACCTCGGCGGCTTCTTGCTGCTGCTGCTGGCGGGGACGCCGGTGGGGTATTACTTTGTCGCGGGCTGGATGCAAGACCGCGAGCTGGAAGCGATCTATCGCGAGCTGGATGCAGACGACCCGAACTGGCGATGGAACGATCTGATCGCCGAAACTCCGCCGCCGCCAGACGATCGCAATGCGGCGTTGCAAGTTGGGAGGGTCTGCGGGTTGCTCAAGATATCACTGTCGACGCTAAATTCCACCATATACTTCAATGCGCGATTGAATAATGCGGAAAAAAAAACGGCTGCGAGACCCCTTCGGCAACCTGGAACCGGGCACCATCGAGGAAGCACGCAAGTTAAAGAATCTTCCGGATGGCCGCTACCCGATGGCGCCAGTCCAGGATCCGTTCAAGGTAGGATCCGGCATCAACCTGAGGATTCCGGAGGTCATGAGGCTCTTGCAACACGACGCGATACTCAGTGCAAACGATGGGAACATCGAGGCGGCGGGTGAATCGTGTCAGGCGATGCTGAACGTGACTCATTCCCTCGATGGTTACCCCGCCTTCATGGCCTTTCTGCTGCGCATGGCAGCCCGAGAGGTGGCGCTGGTTACGGTCGAGCGCACGCTGGCGAACGGTGTCGTTTCAATGGAACGGCTGCGTGCACTGCAAGCGGCGCTCGAGCGGGAAGCCGACTCGGTCGCCCTGTATCACGCGTTTCGCGGCGAGCGGGCATTTGGACATGAGATATTCCTTCTGGTCAAGGCGGGGAAGATATCTCATTCGAAAAGGTTGGGCGGCCTGAGAACGCGCGTTCCGTCGGGATTCTACGACCTGTTTTCGAGTCTGCTTCTGCGGATCCACGGCCAGGAACTGCGCTCGCAGACCGAACAGGTCCACGCGAGCAAGCTGCGCGATGAAGCGCAGACCGAGGGGCTTCACGCTGTAGATCAGAAACTGAAGAAGAGTGGCGACGTCACGACGCCGTACATGCAACGGTTCGTTGGCCAACTTGTCGAGAACGAACGATGTATACAGGCGAAGTTGCGATGCGAGATTCTTGCCGTCACGGCCGAACGTTTTCGCCTCGAGCGCGGAACCTGGCCCCGCGGTGCGGACGATCTCGTCAAGGCAGGCATGCTGACGGCATCGCTCAAGGATCCCTTCGATGGCCAACCGCTGCGGTGGAAGCAGACAACGACCGGCCTCGTCGTTCATTCCATCGGGCCCGACAAGGTCGACCACGGTGGGAAGATCAACCGAGGAACTGCCGCCGTTCCCGCTACCGCCACCAATTGGGGCTTTGAGCTGTGGGCGCCCGAGTTCCGCGGCGCGCCGGCGCCGGCAGAGGCGGAGAAGTAAGTCCCGCGTCATTTGTCGGGTTTGGCGGGCACCACCTGCTCGCTAACCGGCGGCGTTTTCAGGCTGGCGGGCAATCGGCCGGCGCGGAGGATGTTGACCAGATGATCGACCTCCTTCTGCGTGAAGTTGCCGCTGATCTGGCCCTGGCCGCCGATCTCCGAGTTGATGGTCGGCGCGGACATGAGCATGCCGTCGAGAATAATGCCCAGGTGTCGCTTGACCTTGAACCCGTCCGGGTCCTTCTCCTCGGTCGGGACATTTTTTCGCGTCAGCGTGCGGAACAAGTTGGCGCCCTCGTTGTTGAAGGCGAAGTGGAAGGTCGGGCGACGGTCCTGGCCCTGGGCGCTGTAGGCGCTGGTCAGGTAGCTGCCGTCAATCTTGGGCGTGCGGCGGGGCGGGTCGGCCGGATCGAACTCCGGATCGCGCGCCAGCACAAAGTATTCCACCGCTTTGAGTATGCGCTCCTGGTCCGGCAGATTGCGATCCTCGCAGGCGAGGCTGTAAAAAAGAGCGCCGTGCAAAAGCAGCCGCTCACCGTCCGGTCTCTCGCGCAATGTGGCCGCCTTGCCGCGAAATTTCTTCGCCTCCAGCCAAATCGAATTACGTGTTTCATCGTACTCCGCGGCATTGTCGAGGTTGAGGCTCTTGCATTCGTGCGGGCTCAATTCGATTCAGCTATAGCTGACGACGCTTTTCTCGTTGGCCGCCAGCTTGATCGTGAACGTAAGAGGTCCGATCCGGTCGGGCGTGCGCGGGCCCGGCGGCGGCAGGCCTTTCTCGCGGCGTTCCTTGAGTTCCGCGTTCAGGCCGTCGTCTGTATTCAGCATCTCCTTGGCGCACGCAATCCCCTCGGCGTCATCCGCACTGTTGGCGAGGATACGGAATTCGAGGCTGCCGACCTTCGTCACCAGCAGCTTCATACGCTTCAATTCTTCCGCATGGCCGTCGTCCTTGCGCGGGATGCGGATCTCGACGCGGTCCTTGCCCAGGGAGCGCACCGTGGCAAACCCGCGGCCATCCGGATCGAGCCGGCACTGGAGGGACTCGACTTGAATTGGCATGTCCCGTTCCAAATCAAAATGCTGCTCCTCCTCCGGATGCTGGTTAGTTGCGATCTCATATACGAGGATAGTGCCGCCCAGCTTATCGAAATCCAGCTTGCCGAGGCGTAGGAAGAAATACCAGGCGGCGAAGGCGCCGCCGGCGAGAAGGAGTACGACAATCAGGAGGCCGCCGAGACGTGCTTTCATGGGCGCTCCCCAATTGGATGCGCGACAGATTAGCTGCCGACGAGTTCCGTGATCGGATTGCCATGCGCGAGAGCGAACGGCCGGCCGGTCTGGTCGCGAGTCTCGGCGTGCGGGTCGATGCCGAGGCAGTGATAGATGGTGGCGGTGAAGTCGGCCGGCGTCATCGGGTTGGCGCTCGGGTACGCGGCGATGCGGTCGGAGCGGCCGACCACCGTGCCGCCGCGAATGCCGCCGCCGGCGAACAGGACGCTGTAGCATTCCGGCCAATGTTCGCGGCCGCCGTTGGAGCGGGTGATGCGCGGGCTGCGGCCAAACTCGGCGGCGACCACGACCAGCGTCTCGTCGAGTTTGCCGGTGCGGTCCAGGTCGGTCATCAAGGCGTTGAAGGCCAGATCGTAAGGCGGCACCAGGTCTTCGCGGTGGGCCGAGAAGTTATTCCAGTGCGTGTCCCAGGCGAAGCCGTTGCGCCCTTGAGTACGCTGCCAGTTGCATTGCACCAGGCGAACGCCGGCGTCGAGCAGCCGACGGCCCAGCAGCACCGATTGGCCAAAGAGATTGCGGCCATAGCGTTCGCGTTCGGCACGTTCGATGCTCGCCAGATCGACGGCGCGGCGCACGGCATCGGAGGAAAGCACATCGAGAGCGCGGGCCTGATTGTCGCGGATGTTCTGCGTGATTGCCAGATGTTGCAACTGCTGTTGCTGCGCGCCGAGCTGATCGGCCAAGGTGAGGCGGCGGCGCAGAGCGGCCACATCGTCGTTCGGCGCGAGCGGCAGGTGATCGAGGCGGAAGTTGTCGTCGTTCGGATTGCCGCCCGTCAAGAGCGGATCATACCTGCCGCCGAGCGAACCTGCAAACTGTCCAGCGCGACGGCCCCCGGCAACGTCCATGCGGTGCGGCACGATCGCGAACGGGAACATCGGGCCTTCGCCGGGCGCCAGCTTCGCCACGATCGAGCCAATGTGCGGCTGATCCGCTCGGCTCATCGAGTTGACGTCAGGCACGGAGCCAGGATACATGTACCCCGTGAACATCCAGTACGACCCGCGGCCATGATCGTTGTGCGTGTGATTCATGGTGCGGACGAGGCCGATCTTGTTCATCCAGCGCGCGGTGTGCGGCACCAGTTCGGAAAAGCGGACGCCGGTCACCGAGGTGTTGATGGTTCGGAACTCGCCGCGGATGTCGTCGGGAGCGTCCGGCTTGGGGTCGAAGGTGTCGAGCTGGGCCGGGCCGCCCGAGAGATACAGGATGATGCAGCGTTTCGCCTGGCCGAAACTCCGTCCGCGCCGCGCTTGAACGCCCGGGGACGGCCGTCCCTGGGCTTGAAGCAACGAAGGCAACGACAGGCCGGCGAGCGACAGCCCGCCGACGCGCAAGAGTTCGCGGCGATCGAGCAGGTCGGCGCGGGAGTTAAGATTCCAGAGCTTGAACATGCGGCGGATCCTTTCGGCGGGACTGCGGTCGGACGGCAGGTATTACTTCGGTAAAGTCTAACGCCTTGCTTGCGTGAAAGCAAGCAGCTTATGCTCTTTCTCCCCTCCCCGGGGGAGAGAGGGGTGTCTCCCTTATGCGGTTTGTGGGCTCGGTTCCTCATAGCCTTCGGACGCACGGTCCGCGCGCGGCTCCCAGGTGGCGAACTGCCAGACCCACACCCAATGCGCGAACGCGCCGATGAGGACCGTCACATGGTGCAACTCGTGGGCTTGGATCACGCCGGGCACGATGTTGAAATACTGGAAATATTCGTTCACCGCGCCGATCGAGTAGGCCAAGCCACCCAGGAGCAACGGCTTGACGAAGTTCAGCCCGTGGCCGCGCGCAGCCACGAACACGATGACAGCGCCAAACCAACCCATCCCTAGGTACATGCTCAAGCCCAGCCACTCCGGCACGCGGTCGAAGAACAACGTCTTGATCGTGATGCCGACCAGGGCGGCGCCCCAGATAATCGTCAGGCCGCGTGCGCGGCTCCGGCCGCTGAAGAGAATCCCGAGCGCCGGCGTGAACGAGCCGGCAATCATGACGAAGATCGCGGCATGATCGAAGCGCTCGGCCACGCGATGAAGGGGACTGCCGCGCGGCGGCATGTGGAAGAGCCCGCTGATCACCATCATCAGGACGACCGCGACGGCGAAAGCCGCCACGTACCGGAACCCGCCGCGATTGTTGCGGGCACGCACCAAGAGCGCCCAACCCAGGAACAGAAAGACCACGGCCCCGAGCCAATGGCTGAACGAACTGAACGGCTCGTAAAAACCCGGCAGATGATAGAGTCGTTCGGATCCCATGGCGGTCCAGGGAAAGATGGATGTCGGCAGTTGACCCTGTACCTCTTGATACCAGACTTGGCACGAAGAGGCAATCCGGATAGCTTTGAGTAGAGATGAAGTATGGTACTGGAGTCCGTCATGACACGCTGCAAACCATGGCTGATCGCAATCGCTTCTGGCATCCTTTCCTTCGTGCCGGTATGCGCTTGCCGTGCCCAGGGCTTCGTTGAGCACTGCGAACCCCCGGTGCTGGAGCGCGGCAAGACAACACGCGTCACCGTGGTCGGCTCACAGTTCGGCAAGCCCATTGGCCTCTGGACGAGCTTGGCGTCCGGCGCGGTCAAGGCGACGCCGGTCGGCGAACAGTCCGCGACCAAGGCCGTGCTGGACATCGCCGTGGCGAATGATGCGCCCGTCGGCATTTTCGGCGTGCGGCTGGCGACGGAGAACGGGCTCGGCAACGCGTGCGTGTTGCTGATTGACGATCTGCCGGTGAAACCGGCGAAAGCAGACGCAAAAACAACTCTGCCAGTCGCGTTTTGGGGGCGGTTTCGTGAGGCGACGGTGGATCGCTTCGCCATCGATGTGACGGCAGGGCAACGCGTCAGCTTCGAAGCGGTCGCTAATCGACTTGGCAAGGACGTCGATCCGCTCGTCACCATTCGCGACGCCCGAGGGAAGATCGTCGCCGAGCACGATAACGACGCGGGTCTCTACTTCGATTGCCGCTTCGCGCACACGTTTGCGACGGCAGGTAGCTACACGGTGGAAATGCGAGACGCCCGCTTTCACGGCTCCGAGCATGGATTCTACGTCTTGCGCATGGGCAAGTTTCCAGCGGCGCGCGTGGCTGTTCCGATCGCGATTGAATGGAGCAAACGATTCAAATTCCAGTTGCCGGGAATTCAGCCGCTCATTCCCGATCGGTCCCCTACCGAGCAGGAGACCCGCTATGCGTATGAATTCCCAGCCGATGCAGCGGGCCTATTCTTCGGCGTCGTGAAACGGAACGGCGACGATGGTTCAGCCTGGCTGCCGATGGAGGCAGTCGATGCAGCAGTAATCGTTCATCAAGCTCCCGGCAACACCATCGACGACGGCACGCCGGCGAGGATTCCGGGCGTGTTGTGCGGGGTGTTGCAAAAGCCCGACGAGCGGCATTTCTTCCGAGTGGAGTTGACCAAGGGCCAGCGCATCCAGGTGCGGGCCGAGGCGCGGGCGTTCAACTCGCCGGCCGAACTGGAGATTGCCATCACCGACGCCAAGGGCAAGGAGATTCGCCGTGCCGGTGAAAATGCCCAGGAAGAGGTCACCCTCGATTTCAACGCAGGCACTCCGGGTATCTATGGCCTGACGGTGCGCGATGTCAACCGCGAGGGCGGCCCGGCCTTCGCATATCGGCTGGATGTTCGCACGCCGCAGCCGTTTGTGCAGGTGACTGCCGACATCGACGCGCTGACGGTGCCGCACGGCGACTATCAGCCGATTCCGCTGACCTTGGCTCGCAGCGACTACGCGGGCAAGATCACGCTGTCGCTGGTCGGCGCTCCGCCGGGCGTTACCTTGTCGCCCAGCGAGATTGAAGAAGGAGTCAATTCGGTTGTATGCAAGCTGACGGCAGCACAGGATGCGCCCATGGGGATTCACACTCTGCAAATCCTCGCACAGGTTGCCGTCGCCAACGCGTCCGGCTCTGGTAATCTGGTTCGAACGCGCCCATTGATCGACAAGCAAATCATCAACGTCGATTTGATCCCGCACGCATTGCGCGAGGACCAGCGGCGTTTGCCGCCGGCGCTCACGGATCGCTTTGCACTTCAGATTACGCCGCCGAGCTTCTTCACCTTCGAGTTGCCGCAACCACTGGCGATCCTTGGCCGCTATCAGCACGTCGAGTTTCCGATTGCGCTGACGCGAACGAAGGGCTTTGAGGCACCGATTGTTTACACCGCGAAGGGGGGCCAGCTCGCTGCCAAGGAAGAAGGCCGGACACGCGTCTATGCCGAGTTTGCGAAGGACAAGGGCTCGATCCATTCGAAAATTTTGACGAACCTCAGCAAGCACCGCGTGGACGTGACGGCCATCGGCGTCCAGGGCGGTCGGCAAATGGCACTGACGCGCACGTTCGATCTCGACGTCCGCAGCGCGTTCACGGTTTCCGCGGAGCCGGCGATCCTGAAGCTGGAGCCCGGCGAGACCAGCAAGGTGCGTTTGAATACCGAGCGTCTGAAGTCGTTCGACGGCGACGTCACCGTGCAGCTCTCGCCAGTGCTTGGATTGGTTCTACCGGCGGCGGTCGTCATCCCGCGTGGCCAAACGGGCGTGGATGTCGAGATCAAGGTTCCCGCCGACCGCACGCCTGGCCGCCAAAGCATCAACCTCAACATCGCCGCCGTCGTCAACGGCTTCGAGGAGGAGTTGCGCGGGCGGTTCGAGATCGAGATTGTCCAGACGCCGGCGCCCAAGAAGTAGCGAGTATCTCGGCGATCTGATAAGATGTACGATATATGTTGGGGGGACTGGTTCATGCCGCGCACGTTAGTTCTGACTCTAGTTCTGATCGCGTTTTCTCCCACGGCCCGCGCCAACGAGCCACGCCCCGTCGATTTCCGCACCGATGTCATCGCCGCCCTGTCGCGGGCTGGCTGCAATCAAGGTGCGTGTCACGGTTCGCCAAACGGCAAGAACGGCTTCCGCCTGAGCCTGCGCGGGTTCGAGCCCGATGTCGATCTTTTTACGCTCACGCGCGGCGAACTCGGCCGCCGCGTCGATCGGGCTCGCCCCGAGAACAGCCTGTTCCTGCTCAAGGGAACCGGCAGCGTGCCGCATCAAGGGGGCGTTCGCCTCAAGGCCGGCGAACCCGCCTATGAGACGCTGAAACGCTGGGTCGCCGAGGGGTGCCGCGACCAGGGACCGACGGTGCTTGAGAAGCTGGAGGTGTCGCCAGAGAACCTGCGCCTGACGAGCGACCTGCCAACCAAACAGATCACCGTGCGGGCCCACTTCAAGGTCAGCACGATCTTCGGCGCAAGCCGCTCGGTGCGCGACGTCACCGCCCTGGCCGTCTTCAGCGTCAACACCGCGGGCGCCGCCACGGTCAGCCCCGGCGGGCTCGTCGCGTTCAATCGCACCGGTGACGCGTCGATTCTGGTGCGCTACCTGGACCAGATCCGCAGCGCCCGGCTTCAATACGTCCGCACCGATCCTGCGTTCGCCTTCAATTCTCCGCCGCCTGCCAATGACATCGATCGCCATGTGTTTGCGAAACAAAAAGAGCTGCAAGTCAACCCCGCGCCGCTGGCGACCGACGAGGTTTTTCTGCGCCGCGTGTATCTCGACACGATCGGCGCGCTGCCGACAGCCGATGAAACGCGATCGTTTCTCGATTCGAAAGATCCGCAAAAGCGTGCCAAGCTGATCGACAAGCTCCTCGACCGCGATGAGTACGCCTCCTTCTGGGCGCTGAAATGGGCCGACGTTCTGCGCGGCAGTCCGACCACCATCAGCGAACGCGGCGTGCACAGCTTTCACCGCTACCTCGTTCGTACCATCGCCACCGATAAACCGATGGACCTTTTTGCACGCGAGCTCCTTACCGGCCTGGGCAACACGCTGAACAAGCCGGCGGCCAACTTCTACCGCATCTCGCGCACGCCGGATGAGTCGGCCGAAGCTTTCGCTCAACTCTTCCTCGGCGTGCGCGTGCAGTGCGCCAAGTGCCACAACCATCCGTTCGAGTCGATCACGCAGACCGACTACTACGGCCTGTCGGCGTATTTCGCCCATGTGCAGCTCAAAGGGGCCAAGTTCGGCCTCGATGACGAGATCGTTTACCTGCAGCCCGGCCGCGAAGTGCAGCATCCGACCACGCGCAAGCGGCAAGATCCAATCGCGTTCGGCAACCCCGCCGGGGAGCTGGCGCCGGATGCGGACCGCCGCGAGAAGCTGGCCGAATGGCTCACGAAAGCCGACAACCGCTACTTTGCGCCGTCGCTGGTCAATCGTGTCTGGTATCACTTGCTGGGCCGGGGGATCGTCGAGCCGGTCGATGATTTCCGCGACACCAATCCGCCGTCGAATCCCGAACTACTTGATGCGCTCGCCAAGGATTTCGTGAAGAATGGCTACCGCCTCAAGCCGCTGGTTCGCAGCATTCTCAACTCGAACACGTACCAACTCGCCAGCGTCGGGGCTCCCAAGCAATCGGAGTTCGCCGCCGATCCGGACCGCTATTTCACGAAAGCTGCCGTTCGCATGTTGTCGGCCGAGCAGATCCTGGATGCTATCTCCGCGGCGACCGGGGTGCCGGAAACGTTCAAGGGCTACCCGCCCGGCACGCGCGCGATCGAGCTGGCGGAAGGCGGCGTCAATCATCCGTTCCTGCAAGCGTTTTCGAAGCCGGTGCGCGATGCGACCTGCGAGTGCGCTCGCGAAGAGGACCCGTCGTTGCCGCAGATGCTGCATTTGCTGAACAACAAGGGGATGCTGAACAAGGTGACGTCGCCACAGAGCCGCTTGATGACGCTAGTGCGAGAGAAGAAGGAGACGGCCGCGCTCGTCGAGGAGATCTATCTCGGCACGCTGTCACGCCGTCCGAACGCTGCCGAGGTCGGCATCGCGCTGCGCCATATCGAAAAGCTCGGCGATCGCGCCAAAGGATTGCAAGACGTGCAGTACGCGCTTTTCAATTTGGGCGAGTTCTTGCTGCGGCATTGAAAAGCCGATCCTCGTTTAGCGCCGGCACGGCGCCACGCGGGCGCTAAACGAAGAAATACCTACACCCGGTATTTCGCCAACTTCGCTTCATCCACATTCACGCCCAGCCCGTGCCCTTCCGGCACACTCATATACCCGCGCTCAATCACATGTAGCGGCGTGATGATATCGCCTTCCAGCCCGTAGTAGGTGCAATCGTTCGCCAGCGGAAAGTTCGGCGTGCTTGCCACTGCATGCAGCATCGCCGCCGTCTTCAGGCCGAGGTCGTGAGCGCAATGGAAGACGCACGGGATCTTGGCCGCCTCGCACAGCGCCGCCACCTTCTTGACGCCGAGGATGCCGCCGCACTGGTACGTGTCGGGCAGCAAGACATCGGCGGCTTGCAGTTGCAAGATCTGCAGCGTGATCTCCGGCGTCGTCACCGATTCGTTGAGGCCCAGCGGCGTCTTCGTCATGCGCCGTAGCCGGGCCGACTCGCCGATGCGGCTAAACTCCATCGGCTGCTCAAAGTATTCGAGGTTGTACTTTTCCAGATCGCGGGCTAGCGACAGAGCAACATCGGGTTCATAGCCCATGTTCGGATCGATGCGCAGCTTGAGCTTATCGCCGACGCCGTCGCGGATGCCGCGGACCATTTCGAGATCTTCCTCGGCCCGCCGGCCCGCCTTGGTCTTGAGCGTGGTGAACCCCTGCTCGACGTAGCCCTTGGCAATAGCCTTCGCTTCCTCGTAGGGCCGAATGCCCATGCACGCCGCCAGCTCGATTTTCTTGGAGCGGACGGCGCCGCCGAGCAGCTTGTAGAGCGGCTGTTTCGTCGCCTTGCCAACGATGTCCCACATCGCCATCTCGACGCCACTGGCGAGGTAGCTGCCGAGCGTGTTCTCCGCATAGAAGAGTTCAATATCAAACGGATCGCGGCCGAGCGTCTGGCCCTTCAGCCGTTCGACAGGCGTCCCCTCGAATGATTTGTTGATCCAGTCATCGGGCGTTTCGCCCCAGCCGACAAGCCCGCCATCCGTTTCGAGCCGGATGAGCAGCGACTCCTTATAAGTGCCCGCTTTGTAGCGGTTCTGGTAGGGCGCAATCGGAGCTACTTGCGGAATACGGACGCGGAGGGCGTTGAGTTGAGTGATTTTCATGCCGGGTTCCTCGGTGTTTCAAATTCAAGCGATTGTATACATCCTACCCGCACTCCGCTGCGCGTCGCGCCTAACCAGGTTCAATGCGCGCAATCGCATACACCAGAAACCGCGGCACAGTGAACTGCAACCTGCCGTCGCGCACCGTGTGTTTCACCTCGACGGCGTCTGGACTCTCCGGCGACGACACCAGCACGCGCGCAACCTTGACGCCCTTGGGCATGTCGAAGTCCACCTTCACGCCCTCCACGGCAATCGGCTTCTCGTCCTGGATCCCGCCGCCGGCGCTTTTCTTTGCTTTCGGCTCTTGGCGGTTGTAGTTGACGAAGTGCAGCGTAATCTCGTTACCTTTCTTCGGCCGACTTGCGGACACGCGCACGGTCTTCGGCGCCACGAATCGGCTCAGGTTGACCGTCTCCTCCATCGGCTGGTTCACGACAAACACGTGGCGGTACTGCGCACGCTGCGATTGCGTGAGCTGATCATCCGGCAATACATCGAAGAGCACGTGCTGATCGAGCAGGTTCTTGCCAAACAGTTTGAAGGCATCGACGGCGGCGACGTCGCCTTCGTGCACCTTCTTGCGCGGGTAGAGCAATAACACCTCGGCGTGCGAGCGATTACCGCGGTAGAGCGCATCGTTCTTTTCGAGAAAGCGGTAGTAGCGCACGATCTCCTCCCGGGTGTCGGCCTTCTTGAAGTTCGTGTAGAAGCCCATCGGCGCGCCGCCGTTCGCTGCTAGTTCGGCGATGGCTACGCGGATGCGCGTCGATTCGTACTTGCCAAGCGTGTACGGCTTGTTGTCGAATGCGCCACGGATGTAGCGAGCCTGAAGCGTGCCTTCGCCCAGGAAATCCGCCGCGAGATCCGTGTAGAACGCGGCGCTGCCGGTGCTGTACCAGAGGTAGTCCTCATCGCGGCCCCAAAGGTCGCCGGGCAACATACAGCGTTCATCGCCGTTGATCTGGCTGAAGTTCCCCATGTGGTTCCACTGGCCGAGTAACAGCCCTGGTTTGAGCGAGCGGGCGTACTGGACGAAGACTTCGTCGAACGCTTGCTTGCAGGAGACCTGCGACCAGCGCAGCATCTCGCGGCGCAGCGGCGTCGATTGCTTCGGATCATGCCAGCCCACGAGTTCCGTGAACTTGTGCGTCTTCGCGTCATCAATTTCGAAGCGATCCTTGATCTCCTTTGGTGTGAAGCGATTGATGAGGTTGGCGCGAAAGCTTGCCTGACAATGTTCGCACAGGCAGTTGTGCCGATAGAAATAGTTGATCATGTAGCCATCGACGCCGCGTTCGATGCCTCGCTTGGCCCATGCTTTGAGCACGGCCTTCCAGTGCGGATTGTTGAGGCAAGCGGTGTACTCTCGCATGTTGCCGATGCTGTACTGCTTCGATGCCATCGGCGTGCCGTCGGCATTGCGTGCCAGCAGCTTCAGTGGATCGGCGACCGGCTTCGGACCGAACTCCTTCTCGTCCCACAATTCGTTGTAAAACTTGAAGAAGCCGCGCGGGCCGTCTTTGCTTTCCGGTTCACCCACCAGAAATGTCACGTTGAAATGTCCGACGACTTTCGCGCCTCGCTTGTGAATCTCGGCATTGCGTTCCTCGAACCATTTGCCGCACTCATGGATCCCCTGGACCGGGAAGTGCGCGGGATACCCTTTGTACTGCGGCGTATGCACGAGGCCGTAGAAGTGCCCGCCGTAAAAGCCGATCTGGCAGACGTCCGGCCTAGCGTCCTCGACGAACTTGAGGTAATCAGCGTCGCCATACTCGGCCCAATGAGCGATCAGACGAGTGAACTCGGCACGCGGCCACAGGTGCCGATCGATGAACGCGTACGCCTTGAGTCGAATGTCGGGCGGGAAATCGTGGCCGGCATTGGGATAAGCGGCTTCCAGGTTCTCGGCCTTTTCATGGAGCTTGAAGACAGGCGATGCCGACGCGACGCAATCGCGCACGCCGGCGATCGGGAAGTTGCTGTCGTTGATCGGTGCGTTGATGAACACCGCACGCGGCGCCAGGGCGCCGAGGATCTCCGTGAAATCGAACGGCATCTTCGCGGGATCTTTGCCGTATTCGCTGCCGATGCGCGGCATGTAGCCCTTGTGGCTCCAGCCCGTCAGGTTGCCTTTGGAGTATTTGTAGAACGAGTTGAATCCACAACTGGTGACGACCACCTTGAGGCGAGGATCAAAGGCAGCAACGAAGAGGGAGTTATGCCCGCCCAGCGAATGACCGATGCAGCCGATGCGCGTACCGTCCACCTCCGGCAGCGACTGCAAGAGATCGACGGCGCGCATGTGGTTCCAGATGCCTTTCATGGTCGCACTGTCGAAGCCATCGGCGTAAGGGTTCCGCTTGTAGCTGCCGAAGTTGGGATAGTCTGGAGCCAAACAGACGTAGCCGCGCTCGGCGAGTTCCAGGGCGTAATGCAGATTCTTGAGCCCGCCGACCCCGACCGGTTCACCGCTGCCGAAGCCGGTGGTCTGATGCAGGCACAGCATGGCCGGCGCCTTCTTCTCCCCTCTCCCTCCGGGAGAGGGGCCGGCGGTGAGGGTGCGCGGCATCAGTAAATAGGCGGAAACCCGATCATCCTTGCCGACCGCGAACGAGATCTTCTTGCGAATGACTTTGGCGAGCTTTTCCTCGCCTTCGATCTTGAGATCGAGCGGAACCTTGCGCAAATCCGCCGGCAGCGGACCCATCACGAGCTGCATGTTGGCGAGGATGTGCATGCGCCGCTTCTGCCAATCGGCCAGCGTTTTGACCGGGGCCTTCTTGTCGCCGTCGAGATAGTAAAGCAAATCCGCCTTGTCAGCGTAGAACGGGGACTTGGCTTGCTGTGCTTCGGCAAGCGGAATCTGCCCGCGAAATGACAGGCACGCCAGCAACAGCCCGAGGAGCAAGATCTGTTTTCGCATGTTCAATCCTTTATTTGTGAGCCGCAATCACTTGTCGGGCAATCGCCTCATAGCCGGCGGCCAGCGGATGACTCGCGTCGGCGTAGTGCTCGCTCGGCAACGCCTCCGGAACCAGGTGCGCAATCTTCCTGTTCACTAGCCATGCCTTGATCGTGGCCTTCACCTTCTGGTACCGCTCCAGGCTCGCCGGCGTCATCATATGCTCATTGAGCGGGCCGACGAGCACAAAGACGCGGTTGCCGCGCCGCTGCAAGGTTTCCACGGCACGCTGGAAGGCGGGCCATTGCAGCGACGTCTCCATAGCGACCCAGGCGAAATCAGTTTTGGTTAGGCCTCGCTTGTTCCACGGCTCCGGCAGATAGCGGCGTGTATTGTCGGAAGGGGGCAAGCCGCGAGTCAAGGGCGCCACCGGATTGACGTAGGGATGTTCCAGAGTCCAGCCAGGGATGTCGGTGCGGTCGTAATAGGCTTGCTGCAAATGGTTCGTCCACTTGTTGAAGTCAAACCGCTGTTCGACGAGAACGCCCAGCCGATGTGAAACCTCCTCCTTGTGATAACTCGGAATGCGCGGGAAAAACTGCGGCACCAGGCGCGGGTGGTTGAAGTCGGTGAACTTCTCGTCCTGCAAGTCGGTCTTCGGCGAACTGAGCCATAGCGGGTTGCAATGCAGCACGACATCCTTGTTCGCGATGCTGCTGGCGTAATGTACGATCAGGCCGCTGAGTGCCAGTGGATGCGCCGCACCGATGCCGAGGTTTCCGTACCACTCGGGCTGGCCCGAAGAATGATTGAGGTAACGCGACAGCGTTTCCTCGCGGGTCACATATTCGCCCCAGACGACCGAATCGCCGAGGATCAACCTGTCGTACTTCTGAGCCGCCAGGCCGGCGTAGCGCTCGAAGAGCCAGTAATCCTGGCTCAATTCGTGCGGGATGCGATAGTTGGGTTCGATCGCGAAATCCTCGACCTGGTTCCAAAATCGCGGGGCGATCAGTACGAATGCAGCCATGAACAGCGCGAGGCATGACCATTGCCCGGCGCTCAGGCGGATGCTGTTGGAGAACGCGATGCGGTCGGTTGTATCCATGGTTGCGGAATCCTCCGGCCCCTTACGGGGCTCGGCTCGCCAAGTCAAAACTGGAAGTAGATGAACTGCTTCGTACTCGATTGCGCGATCACCAACAGGTACAAGATCATGCACACGCTCAAGGCCACCTTCACCGAGTTCCATTCGAGCACTTGCCGCAGGGGCGACTCGCTGGTGTAAACAAGCTGATAAATCCACACGGCCAGCACCAAGGCGGCCAGCAGCAGCGGAAACTTCGGATCCAGTGGGCCGTCCCAGCCCGACACGAAAATGCGTCGAATGACCAGGCACGAGTCTTCCCATTTCGGAACGCGAAAGAAAATCCACGTAAAGGTGACGAACGTGAAAACCGCCATCTGCTTGACGATCCGCGGCAAGCGTTCCTTGTAAAAGTAGCTCAATTCCAGGTCGCGCGTCGCGCAGCGGCCGACCGCGTGCAGCACCCCCCAGATGATGAAGCCCCAGTCGGCGCCGTGCCAGATGCCGGAGATTACCATGGTGATGAACATGTTGCGATAAGTTTCCCAGAGCGCGCCGCGATTGCCGCCGAGGGGGAAGTAGACGTAATCCTTGAACCACGTGGAGAGGCTGATGTGCCAGCGGGCCCAGAAATCGCCGAGGCCCGTCGCGGTGTACGGGTTGTTGAAGTTGAGCATGAGCCGAAAGCCCATCATCTCGGCGATGCCGCGGGCCATGTCGGTGTAGCCTGAGAAATCGAAATAAATCTGCCAGCCGAACGCGACCGTGGCCAGGATCAACGCCGGCGCCTGGAATTGGCCGGGAGTTCCATAGACCTGATCGACATACTTGGCGAGGTAATCGGCCAGCGCGACCTTCTTGAAAAAGCCGACCAGAAAGAGCGACAGCCCGTCGGCGATGCACTGGCGTGTGATGATCGGCGCGCCTTGCAACTGCGGCAACAGATTGCTCGCCCGCTCAATCGGTCCGGCGACCAACTGAGGAAAGAACGAGACAAACGTCAAAAAGCGGATGAAGCTGCGCTCCGTCTTGATGGTGCCGAAGTAAGCGTCGATGGTGTAGCTCATTGACTGAAAGGTGTGAAACGAGATGCCGATCGGCAGGATGACTTGCGAGAAGAGCCAATCGTCCGGTGCGCCGAAGAAGCTAAGCATCGCATTGGGATAAACGGCCGGATCGGGCAGACCCAACGAAAAGGCTGCGTTGAGGTTCTCGGTGATGAACCCGGAGTACTTGAAGTAAGCGAGAAACCCGAAGTTGCTGACGAGGCTGATGATGAGCCAGAGCTTGCGTGTGCTCTGCTTGCGCTCCATCAACAGAACCATCCAGTAATCGATGGCCGAGGTGCCGAAGAGGAGCAGGAGGTACCAGGGATTCCACCAGCCGTAGAAGGTGTAGGAGGCGATCATGAACCAGAGATTCATGAGGCGATTGTTCTTGCGGACGAGCAGATAGACCGGAAAGACGATCAGGCAGAAGACGAGAAAAACCCAGGTGTGGAAGAGCATAGTCGAGGAACCAAGAAAATAACCACGGATCACACGGATGGCACGGATGGTAGCCCTTCACGGGCAGCTGGCTTCGGCTTGCCCGGTTTTCGGCCACTGCTTATCATGTCGCGTTATGACGACCGCAGGGACGCTACCGTGCGCAGGATGCGCCAGGCTGGAACAACAGTTTAAGGAACTCCAAGCTCGGTTTGCG
>SHZY01000079.1 GCA_009692065.1 Gemmataceae bacterium | reverse complement strand
CGGGAATGGCGGTAGCCGCGCACGCCGAACGCTTGATACAGTAAGCTGGTGGACATGTGGATCGTCTCCTGAAGTCGTGTTTTTGCTTAACTTCAAGAGTGGTCTGCATGTCCGCTTTTTCAAGACCTACGGACGCTTAAACCGGAAGATCCATAAATCCGCGCGATTTGTATCATAATCCGTGGGACGCTATCCGCTGTTGTCTTTTATTCGCGAGGCACGTCATGCGCTCGATCTTGCTGGTGATTCTGTTCGTTCTCCCCTTGGGTGTCGGCTGCAGCAAAAGTGCGGCTCCCACTGCGGAGAAAATCGGCATGCCGGCGGCCGAAAAGGGAATGGCGAGGGACGAGGGCCCGCAGGCGCCGATGCCCGCCGAGCACGATGGCCTCGGTGGGCAGGTGGCGTTTCAGGAAGGACAGCCTCCCCAGGGGAAGGGCGCGAAGGAAGCCAAAGTCGACCAGCCGCGCAAGGTCAAGTACACCGCTGACATGAAGCTCATCGTCGAAAAGCTCACCGAGGCGGAAGAAGCACTCGACGCCGCCCGCAAGGAAGCCAAGGCGGAATATGAAAAGATGGAAGTCAACACCTCCGCCAACACGGTTCGCAGCGGCATGTGGCGCGTGCGCGTGCCGGTCGATAATCTCAACAGCTTCCGCAAGGACGTCAAAAAGATCGGCGACGTCGAAAAAGACACCATCGAGTCCGAGGACATGACCGCCAAGTATTACGATCTCGAAGCCCACCTCACCAATCGCAAGCTCGAGCGGGACGGCATCCGCGAATTCATCAAGGAGATCGGCAAGAAGGATCAGCGTTACCGTGAAGTCATGCGCGAGCTGGAGGCCATCAGCGACGATATCAACCGCAAGGAAGGCACGCTGAAACTTTGGGCGAACCTGACCGACCTGACCACGTTCACCATCCACATGCGCGAACGGCAGAAGTTCATCGCCGAGACGAAGGTAGACGACAAACCGCCGCCGCAAACATTCAGCACCCGCGCCAGCACGACCTGGACCGCGTCGTGGGACCTGTTCGTGGGATTCCTGGAAGCGGTCGCGATCGTCGCCATCGCGATCGCGCCGTGGCTGCCGATCCCGCTGGTGCTGCTGTTGTTGCTGTGGGTGGCGGTCAAGATCCTCGTGCGTTTTACGAGAACGCCGGAGGTGATTGCGGTCGTCGTCGAGGCGACGCCGGCGACCGAAAAAGAGAAATGACTCCATATAGCCCGCCATTTATGGCGGGTAGGCGCCGCGCCTACCCGCCATAAATGGCGGGCTATATTACCGCCCAGCCAATTCCGCCAGCAATTCGTCCGCGCCGTACAACTTGCGCAGCGATTCCACAATCGCCCGTGAATGCACCGAGATGTGCCGGGCCTGGTGATCGGTGTAGACGAAGTTGCGCACTAAGCCGTGGCGATTGCGATCGAAATTGATGCCGACGAACTCGCCGGCGCGGTTCAAGACCGGGCTGCCGGAGTTGCCGCCGATGGTGTCCGCGGTCGAGACGAAGTTGAACGGCGTCTTGGGATCGAGTTTGTCCTTGCCGTCGAGCCAGCGTTTGGGCAGATGAAACGGGTCGTGATACTGCTGCTTCTTGGCGCGGCTATACATTTGATCGAAGGTCGTGGTGTAGCCGAGCTTGACGCCATCCACGTCGTAACCCTGCACGGTGCCAAAGGCGAGCCGCAAGGTGAAGGTGGCGTCGGGGGCGATGGAGGTGCCGAACTTCTTGAAGCGGATCTTGGCGATGTCGGCGTAGGCCTGCTGCTGGATTTCGTCGGCTTCTTCAAACTCTTGGCGGAGCTTTCTGCTCACCTTGTCAATTTTTTGGGCGAAGAGAATCAGCGAGTCCTTGGATTCAGCAATAGCCTTGGTGCCCCCTTCAAAAAGACGTTTGCGTTCAGCGACATCGTCGAGCTTGGTCCCGGCTATGAGTTCACGAGCGCGATCGGGGATCGAACGGCCTGCCATTATCTGACCGACATCCGGCGCACCGATACCAAGCTTTTCGACCAGGAAATACAGTGACCCAGCCAATTTCATTTGCTCGTATTCCTTGACGATTGGGCTTGGCGAAAAGAGCTGAAATTTCATCGATTCCAAAGCGGAACTGCGATATTCACTCAGCCGCTTCGCGTCGTCTTTGGGCAGGTCGGCGGCGAGGCGAACTAGATGGCGGGCGACGCGGAACAGGCGGCTGTCAAACGCGTCGCCGCGTTCCAGCAGAAAGTAATCCAATTGCTTGCCATGAAATGCAACGTGGACGTATCCGATTCGCCGCCAAGGATCAAACCCGTCTGTATCGACGGGCCTCAACTCGGCCTCGGCCTCCTTCTTTTGTCTCATAATAGCCGGATCGAGAAGTCCATGGTACTGTCCAGTGAGCGCCTTGCCGGCATTGGCGACGGGGAATATATCGCGCTGAGCCCAGCGGCGCTGCTCCGCGCCCTTCTCCGCATATTGCGACAACAGCGCCTCTTTGTACCGCAGCATTTGCAACGTGTACGGCAGGATCACGTCGCGCCGATGTACAAGATGACTGTACGTTTCCAGCCGATTCGTCGTCCCCGGATGGCCTGAAACGAACACCAGCTCCTTGTCCTTCGGGCCGGTCGTGCTGAACTTGAAGTAGTCCGGCGTCTTGAGCGGTTTGCCGTTCTCGTAGACGCGGAAGAAGCAGATGTCGAGGTTGTAGCGCGGGTACTCGAAGTTGTCGGAGTCGCCGCCGAAGAACGCGATCTGGTACTCGGGGGCCATCACCAGGCGCACGTCGGTGTACTTCTTGTAGCGATAGAGATGGTAATGAGCGCCGTGATAGAGCGTGACGATGTCCGAGCGGAGGCCGGTCTTAGCGAGCGAGTCCTTGGTAATCTTGGCGAGGATTGCCTTGCGGGCGGCGAGCGCCTCGGCCGGCTTCATCTCCGGCTTGACCGCGGCTTGCACCTGGTCGGTCACGTCGATGATCTCTTGGAGAACATTGAGTTCGAGATCGGGGCACTTTAATTCCTCGTCCATCGTCTTGGCGAGGAAGCCGTGCTTGTGGAGGTCGTTGTCCTTGGTGCTGAGTTTCTGGATCAGGTCCGAGCCGATGTGGTGGTTGGTGATCGCGAGACCGTTGGGCGAGACGAAGCTGCCGGAGCCGCCGTTGTTGAAGCGGATGGACGCCTTCATGGCACGCTGGAGCCAGGCGTCGGTGAGGTCGAAGTCGTATTTCTTCTTGAGCAACTCGCGCGGCGGCTGGTTGAGCAGCCACATGCCTTCGTCGGCACGGGCACTTGCGGCAATGAACAGGAAGATGAGTGCGAAGCGAAGTTTCATGATGATTCCCTCGGAAGCCCAGGGGTGAGGTACTCCGAACCCCTGGGATAGCGTGTCAACATCCCAGGGGTTCGGGAGTACCCTCACCCCTGGGCTTCTTCTTTCCGGAAATCCCAGATCCAGGCATCCTTTTGTTTCAAGATATAACCCAACACATTCAATTGATGTTGTCGATCCTTGATGCGATTGAAGTCTCCGCCGGCTGCCCATACTCGACCTGGCACAATCTCACGGATCAAGTGCGAGGATTTCGACTTGCACTGGCCGACGATCTGTTTGGTCTCTTCATAGTCATTCGGCAATTCCACGAGCCAATGCGAATGCGTCGTGGCAATGCTGAGGACCAAGACCCGGTGTTTCTTTTTCTGCAACTTGGCGAGGATGGCCCGTCCAACCGCTTCAAGCTGGTCTGCGGGAATAATGACGGGGTTACCGGAATGTTGGTTATGATATGCCCGCAGGGCCGCATGCTCTGCGATCGGCGGCGGTTTCTTGTAATCGCCGGACGAGTGGACCTTGTGGTCGGGCGAACGGAAGCCTCGCTTATCGCCGGGTAGCCAGCTCTTGTAGGTCGAGATGACGATGTGCCACCATTGCATTCCCTCGGCGGGCATGTGGTTTTTCTCGGAAGCCCAGGGGTGAGGTACTCCGAACCCCTGGGATGGGGTGAAGCTATCCCAGGGGTTCGGAGTACCTCACCCCTGGGCTTCTCATCATCACGGTTCACCGGCAGCACTGTCAAGCAAATACCGTCCGCATACAACGCATGTAAGCCCCCCACAGGAGATGCGATGAGCCACGTGGATCCCGCGCCGCCTCAGCCGCCCGTCGTTGACGGTACGATCTTTCTGCGCCGCCTCCGCATGGCAACGTACGGCCTCGTCCTGTTTGTGCTGACAATCTATGTTCTGGAGAAATTCGAGCGGATTCTGCAGCCGCTCTTCATTGCGGTGTTCCTGGGCTTCTTGACGAATCCGATCCACCGCTGGCTGGTGCGGCGCGGGCTGCCGTCGTTCTTCGCCTACGGCGTCATCGTCACGCTCGTCTTGCTGGGCGTGTCGCTGTTCGGAACGCTAGTGTACACCAATTTTGCCGAGGTCGCCGACCAGTCGAAGCTGTTGCAATACGAAAAACGGCTGGAGGACCGGGTGCGCGACGTGGCGCAGCGGTTGCCTTTCAAAACGCCGGAGTTGAAGGAGAGGTTTCTGCGCGATATCAACATCTCACCTGAAGATCTCGCCGCGGCGGCCGGGGCGGCGTTCGGCCGATTCCGCGATTCCACGACGCTGGCGGTCCTGACGATACTCTACATTTTCTTTTTGATCGCCGAGAAAGTCAGCTTCCCGGCCCGCATCAACCTCGCCTTCGGCGAACAACACGGCACGCGCATCATGTCCGTCGTCGAAAGCATCAACCTGGCCATCAGCCAATACATTGCCGTCAAGACGCTGGTTAGCGCGCTGGCGGGGATTCTCTCCTACGCCGTGCTTGCGGCATTCGAGGTTGAACTGGCCGCCACCTGGGGGATTCTGATTTTTCTGCTCAACTTTATTCCCTATCTCGGCAGTCTCGTCGCCTGCGCGTTGCCGATTGTCTTGAGTTTCTTGCAGTTCGACGAGATGTGGAAGCCGATCGTCATTGTCGTCGCCCTCATCGGCATTCAGCAGGTGATCGCCACCTGGGTGGAGCCGCAGATGGCGGGCCAGCGGCTTGATGTCAGTCCGCTCTTGATCGTACTGTCGCTGGCGTTTTGGGGCTTCGTCTGGGGCATCCCTGGGGCGATCCTGGCGGTGCCGCTCCTGGTGATCGTGAAGATCGTCCTAGATAACATTCCGGAAACGAAGCCGATTGCGACGTTGATATCCAATCGGTGAATCCGGTCTTCGTTTAGCGTTCGCGTGGCGCCGCGCGAACGCTAAACGGCAAGCGGCTAATTCACATCCAGGTATTCATTGCGCGTAAACACAATCGCCCCGACCACCAAACACAACACCGTGACCCCGGCCAGCACCAGCCACGCGGTGGTGCCGCCGACCGGCAGGAAGATGAGCGGCCGCTCGGGATGAATGCCGTACTCGTGGGCCCGATCGAACATCAAGCAGCGCGTGTAGAAGCTGATCGAAAGGCGCTTGAATTGCCCCGGCATGTTGCCCATGAGGGTTTCGAGGAAAAACGCGTAAAGCAAGGCGAGAATGGCAGCGCGGCGCAGGCAGGCGGCCATCATGTGAAAGATCGCCGAAAACGCCAGCGTGCCCCAGAAGGCCGCCGGCCAGTAAACCTCGAACGCCAACCGGCCATGCCGGCCGCCCGCCAGGCACAAGAGCGCAAAGCCCCCGACATTGAGCACCAAGCACCAAGGCAAGAGCGCGAGGTATTTCGCCAGAAAGATCGCCGGCCTGGGGATCGGCCGCGTCAACACCCAGAGCAAATTTTGCGATTCACGTTCTCTCCCAAGCCCTTCGGTTGCAAATGCGATGCACCACAACGGCAGCAAGAACGTCGTGAACAACGAGAAAGCGATCAAGTCGGAAAAGACAAAAAAACCCGTCGCTTCATGAACGGCAGCGTAATAGCCACCATGAACCATCGCATGCACCGAAGCTTGTGGCTCATGCCACGGCAGCATGCCAGCGAAACCGACGTGATCGACATGCTGCGCGTGGCTCACCCCTTTGCCGCGCGGGTGCGACCAGCCAGCCATGGTCCATCGGCCCGCTTGCGTCTGGATGCCGACGATGAGGAGAGAAAGCCCCAGCAGGCCGAGGGCAATCCAGACCATGAGATGGGCCCGCGCCTGCCGCTGGAAGCTGAGCCAGACGAGGAAGCACCAGGCGCGCCAGGAGTCGGCTTTCAGAGGCGTTTCCGGTGCCATAAGAAATTGACAATTGACAATTGACAATTAGCAATTAGCAATTGCAAATTGCCGGATCATTTTTCTAATTGGCAATTGATAATTGCTAATTGTCAATTGCTAATTCCTTCGTCAGCGTCCCGGGGGCCAGAAGCGTACGCCGAAGCTGTGCAGGTCGATCCACTCGCTCGGCTCGTCGGCTTCGAACTCGCCGGTGTCGATGCCGACGCGCAGATAGACCCACAGGCAGGCGACGTCGTTGGCGTGATCGTAGCCGTGCTCGTCGGTGTCGCCTTCGAAGAGCCAGCGGTAGAGACGTCGTTCCTTGCCGGCGCCGGTGGCCTCCTCCTGCCAGCCTTTCAGAAGGCGCGACATGCTGACGAGGCCCTGCTGCCAGGCCTTCACGTCGGCGATTTGCACGCGTAGTTCATCGGGCGTGGACTCGACGTGGACGCCGGGAAGTTGCTTCATCTCATTGAAGAGCCGATGTTCGAGCGCTGAGGCGCGCCACGGAGACCACAGATAGCAGGTGACGCGCGAAGCCTCGAACTGGAAACCGTAGAAGTCGATTTGCATCGGATGATTCCCAGGCGAGCCGAGCGGCGTAAGCCGCCGGTTGCCGCACTTACGTCGCTCAACCGGCGGCTTACGCCGCTCGGCTCGCCGATTTTCGCCACTGGGCGCTTGCAATGTCGGGGGCGTGCGCCTAACATGGCAACTTGTTTCATTGTACGACAGCGGTGAGTCCCGCAGGAGATCTTCCGTGAGCACGATGATGTTGTTCGCTCAGGCAGCGGCTGAAACAGCGCCGATGGAATTGGCGGTGCGCGTGCCGCTTTCCGTGATGATATTCATGGAGTACGCCGTCTGGGGCGCGTGGTACGTCGTGCTGGGCAATTACCTCAACACGATCGGGTTCTCGCGCAAGGAGATCGGACGAGTCTATGCTACGATTCCGCTCGGCGCGATTATTTCGCCGATGTTTGTTGGCGTCATTGCGGATCGTTATTTCCCCAGCGAGCAGCTGATGGCAATCCTCCATCTGGCGGGGGCTGCCCTGCTCGCATGGATGGCCTACATTCGCAAGCCGTTCGCCTTTTTCTGGGTCGCGCTGGGTTACGCGCTGGTGTATACGCCTACCATGTCGCTGTCGAACGCCGTGGTGTTTGCCAACGTGCCCACCTCGCTCGACTTTCCGGAAATCCGCGTACTCGGAACGATCGGCTGGATCGTGGCCGGGTTGTCTCTGCGGCTGTTCATGAAACCGGGCCAGCCGATGAACAACAGTCCGCTCCTCTTGGGGGCGGCCCTATCGGCGATTCTCGGGGTGTATTCGTTCTTTCTGCCGCACACGCCGCCGCTGGCCAGCGGCAGTGGCGCGGAAGCAAAAGCGGTGATGGGCGTGAAATTCGAGGTCCTGAAGGGGGGCACCTACCGTGACGAAGGTGATGTCCCGACCGGCCTCATCGAAGGCGGCGGCGGTGCCGGTGCAACGGTCCTCATCAAGGTCAAAGACGGTGAAATCGTCGGGGCGGAAATGAGCGATACCGGGCGAGGGTACACCTCCGTTCCGAAGATTACCCTCTCGGGCGATTGGTCGAAAATTGCCTTCCAGACGAGTTTGCAGATCGTGGCCGTGGAAGTTATTTCTCCTGGCTCTGGCTACAAGGCCAAGCGAATCATCTCCACTCTGGGCAACGGCGGCGGAGCGGCCCTCGAGGCGGTACTTGACGACAAGGGCGCGGTGACCGCGATCACCATCGGGAAAGATCTAAAGACTGGGAAGCCACTCGGGGGTAGCGGATTTACTTCGGTTCCCAAGCTGGTGTTCCCTCAGCCCGGCGTTCCTTTCGTTGATGCCCTTAGCCTCTTGACGACGGCCTCGGGAGCAGTCTTCTTCGGCGTGTCGTTCCTCATCACCATCGCCCTCGCCTTTTACTACGCCTACACCGCCTTGTACTTTCAGGAAGGCTTGAAGGTGAAACCCGAGAACGTAGGACCGCTCATGACCATCGGCCAATGGGTGGAAATCTTCTTCCTGCTAACCCTGTCATGGTTCATCCAGGAGTGGGGCATGCGCTCGGTGTTGATCATCGGCATGGCTGCTTGGAGCTTGCGCTACGGCATCTTCGCCGCCATGCCGCCGTTGGGCGTGGCCGTTATCGGCATCGCGCTGCACGGCATCTGCTTCGACTTTTTCCTTGCTGCCGGTATGATGCATACATCCAACATCGCGTCCGCCGAGATCCGGGCCAGCGCCCAATCACTTTATGGCGTCTTGACCTACGGCCTGGGTATGTATGTTGGGACCGAAGCAGCCGCCTGGCTGAACCAGTACTACACGCGCGAGATCACGGATCCGGCAACCGGAATTACGTCCAAGGTCACAGACTGGCGGCGCTTTTGGCTGGTTCCCTGCGTCGGCGCCTTGATCTGCCTGGTTCTGTTCGTGATATTCTTTTAGCCTTCGTTGAGGGCTCGCCGAAAGACGTCCGCAACCGCAGCCTTGAGGCTCGCGCTAATCGGTAACCGCGGACCGGGTTCCCTCAAGTTCCCCCCTCCATTCCGCCGATAACCATCGACGACGTCCAACATTTCCTCTCCATCGTCTGCCGCGCCATGAAGGCATTGCCAAGAATCCCCGGCTACGAACTCCTGACCTGCCTCGGCGGCGGCGCCATCACGACGGTCTATTCCGCGCGCGCTTGCGACACCGACTTTCCGTGTGCCGTCAAGGTGTTGCGGCCCGATTGGGATGATCAGCCGGTGGCAGTCAAGCTACTCCAGCGCGAGGCGCGTGCCTGTCTCGGCGTGCAGCATCCGCATCTGGTGCGCGTTCTCGAATCGCATGTGATGACGCCGCCGCACTTTCTCGTCATGGAATATCTCGCCGGCGAATCGCTGCGCCGGCGCATGCGCCGCGACTACAGCATGCCCCAGGCCACCGCACTTTGGATCGCCAGGCAAACGGCCGAAGCGCTCGCGGCGCTCCATCGCATCGGCTTCATCCATGGCGACGTCAAGCCCGAGAACATCCGCCTCGTCGATATCGGCAAGGCGATCCTCCTCGATCTCGGTTTCGCTCATCGCCCCGGCGAGAACGCCCCCTTCCTCGAAAAAGGCTACGTCCTCGGCACCGTCAATTACCTCGCGCCGGAATTGTGCGGCCAGGAGCCGAAGGACGACGAGCGTGCCGACATCTTCAGCCTCGGCATGACGCTGTTCGAGTTACTGACAGGCCAGCTTCCCTTCCCTGCCGGCACGCCGCTGGAGACGATGCAGCGACACCGCACCGAGGATCCAACGCTCCTGACCGATCATCTTCCCGCGGCACCGGCCACGCTCACCGAACTCGTGGACTCCATGCTGGCACGCGACCCGAACGATCGGCCCACCGCAAACAAGCTGGTCCATGAACTGATCGGCAGCGAGATTGCGAGTCTTGGGCAGCGGCGCGCGGCATGAGTGCGCTTCAGTTCCCGGCAAGCCCAGGGATGAGGTACTCCGAATCCCTGGGCTTCGGAGTACCTCATCCCTGGGCGTCCCAAATCGGTATACAATGTAGGCAGAGTTGTGGGTTGTCCTGCGCCACACTAAAAACAAGGAACCCTGCCATGATCGACCTCGTCAGCGAAATCCGTCAGCTCAAGAAACAGAAAAACGCCACCATCCTGGCCCATTACTATCAAGACGGCGAGATCCAGGACCTCGCCGACTTCACCGGCGATAGCCTCAAGCTCGCCCGCGCAGCCACGAAAGTGGAGACCGACACCATCGTCTTCTGCGGCGTCCACTTCATGGCCGAGACGGCCAAGATGCTCAATCCGCAAAAACGTGTGTTGCTGCCCGACATGAAGGCCGGCTGCAGTCTCGCGGAAAGCTGCCCGGCTGCAAAGCTGGATCGGTACCAGCAGATGCTGCGTGAGAATGGCCGACGTTTTCAGACCGTCACGTACATCAACAGCACCGCCGCCGTGAAAGCTCTGTCGGATTGGATCGTCACATCAGGCAACGCCGAAGAAGTTATCCGGCGCGTGCCGGCCGACCTGGAGATTCTGTTTGTTCCCGATCGACACCTCGGCCAATACCTGGAAGAAGTGACAGGCCGCAACATGATCCTGTGGGACGGCGCTTGCATGGTGCATGAGATCTTCAGCGTGGGCGATCTCTTGTCGCTCAAGAAGAAGGTCCCCGCCGGCATCACCATCGCTCATCCCGAATGTCCCGCCAACATCCGCGAGCACAGCGACTTCATCGGCGGCACCGAGGCGATGATCAAGTACGTCAGCGGTTTCGCGGAGACGAAGGACTTCCTGGTCGCCACCGAAGCGAACATGCTTTGGCAACTCGCCAGCAAGCATCCGCGACACCGCTACCACCCCGTCCCCGGCATCAGTTGCGCCTGCAACAAGTGCCCGCACATGGCCCTCAACACGCTCGAAAAGCTGCGCGACTGTCTCTTGAACGGGACGCCGGAGATCACCTGGCAACCTGAATTCACCAAGGCGCGTGAGGTGGTGCAGAGGAGCTTGTTGAATTGATTCGTATGTTACCGCGGCTCATTGATCGGCACCGGAGCGCGCTTCTCTTCCGTTTTTTCGTCTTCGGCGGATGGAACTTTTCCAACGTTCGCATCAAGCGCCATCGGGTATCCCCTGTCCGGCATCCGCATGTTGCCTCCACCCATCGGGCAACCCGGCAAGAAGACCAGTGCGAAGAGTGAAGCCGCCCAGGCCATGCTCTTGCGGAGCCGTTTCCATATGCGCCAGTTCCATATGCGCCAGCGCATGCCGACCGGGCAGTCAGCGGTGATCACCGTTCCGTCGGCCCTTCGGAAAAGCTGAATGCAAAGTTGGCCTTCGTTCGTCTGAATCAATTCGACGACTTCCGCGGCGGTCAATTCGGACAGGTCGTAAACATTCTTCTGGCACTGCCCGCAATGGCGTACCCGGTCATCGCCTTGCATCGTGTTCCATGTCACCGGGCATGGGGCCGCGATGGTGATCTCGTTCAACAGGTTTACAGTGGCCAATGGAATCTTCATCCTGGTACTCCCGATTTGCCCGTTGCGATTGGGGAGCGTATAGCATGGCTGGCCAATTCGGACAATTCCAATCGCGCTGGAATTGGCTTCAACCGGGCCTAGTTCCAGCAAACCAAACGCGGTGGTTTCTCGTCGTTGCAATGGCCCCGTTGCTTTTGTCGGAGTCCTGCCATGAATCCCATCACAATCGTTGTCCTGGTATTTCCGGTCGGCATTGTCGACGCCACCGTGCAAGTGTCGGAGAATCCGCCCGTCCTTGCAAAATGGAGGATCTGGGCACCGATTACGTGACCCGGCGTCGGGTGCCCAAGTCGAAGAAATTCTCAACGCTCAAGGCAAACAGGCCCATGATCATCGGCATCGATTTCCGACCCCTGGCCGGCAACGATCAGAAGTTGGTAGCCGCCGCCGTCAAGAAGTTGGCGACTCTGCCCGATCTGGAATCCGCGTTCCTCCTGGGCAAGGACGCCACCGATGAGGCGGCGGACCCAATACCAGCGACCGCGAAGTTGAGCCGACTTCAGTTCTTCAATACCGGCATCTCCGATAAGGGCATTACGAACCTGGTCCGACTCAAGAAACTCCAGCAACTCAATTCTACGGGCATGGGCCTTACCGATGTCGGCATGAAGGAGCTGGCCAAGATCAAGACACTCCAAGTGATCATCATCACCGACGCCGGCATATTGGCCTTGCAGGAGCTGCCCGACCTGCGCCGGTTGACGATCGACCCCCTGGAGGCGACGCAAAGGCTGATCGATCGGTTGCGTGAAACACTTCCCAAGCTAACCAACGGCGAGTACTTCCTGAAGTGATAGCCCCGTAGATCGGTGCCGTGCGCGCCGAAAAAAACGGCTGGTCCCACTTGTTTTTTGGTCGCGGGTAGGCGATATTCGGGATAAGATGCTTCCGATTCGGTTCGTGGGACGGTCGGTCCCCCTCCCCACCGCATGGTGTTGCCATGTCCATCCGTTTTAGCTGCCCAGCTTGCAGAGCCGTGCTGAAGATCGGTGAAATGATCACCGAGGCGAAGAAGGTGCGCTGCACCGGTTGTGCCATCGTGCTTCTGGTGGAACCGGATGATGACAATCCCAACGGTCTAATCGCAACCATACCCAGAAAGCCGAACAGGCCCAAGGGAGCGGGCGGCGGCGGGAAACGCCAGCAGGCCATTTTCTTCAGCATCGCGGCAGTCGCGCTCTTGGTGGCCTTGTTCGGTCTTTGGTATATGTTCCGCGCGCCTAGCGATCGCTCCAGCATTGATGGAGACATTACGCTCGACGAGGTACTATTGGACGGGGGAACGATTTCGTTCGCCCCGATCGACACGACCAAGCCAACCGTGATGGGCAAAATCGGCGCACGAGGACGCTATTCGTTCAGCGCCTCGAACGGCCCGTTCATCGGCATGAACAAGGTGGAGATCCACGGTACCGAGAACAAACCGGTTGCGGACACCTTCAACAGTAAGTCGATCCTTACTTTCGATGTCCAGCCCGGCTCCAACTCCAAGGATTTTCTCGTTAAATCAAGGTGATGATACGCTACTCGCGTACGAGCTGGTGATAAGCTTCGCGGAGTTGCCTGGTGATGGGGCCGGGCTTGCCGGCGCCGATCGTACGTGCGTCGCACTTCGTCACCGGAATGATTTCCGCCGCGGTGCCCGTAAGGAAGCACTCGTCGGCCACGAACACGTCGTGTCGGGTCAGCGCGATCTCCTCTACCGTGATTTCCGCTTTCTTTGCCAGCCCGATCACGGTGTTGCGTGTGATGCCTTCGAGAATGCCGGCATCGATGGGCGGCGTGCGCAGCACGCCGTGTTTGACGAGAAAGATGTTGTCCCCGGAGCACTCCGCGATCTCCCCCTTGTGATTGAGCATCAGCGATTCGAGGCAGCCGGCCTGGATGCCCTCGATCTTGGCGAGAATGTTGTTGAGATAGTTGAGCGACTTGATGCGTGGATTGGTCGCATTCGGATGATTGCGGATCGTCGCGACAGTGGCGATCTCCATGCCGGTCTCGTACAACTCAGCGGGATACATGGTGATATCATCGACGATGATGATGACCTGCGGGTCGGCGCACTTGCGCGGATCGAGCCCCAGCGAACCGGCGCCGCGCGTCACCACCGGACGGATGTAGCCGTCGCGCTTGTTGTTGATCGCGATCGTGTCGTTGATCGCCTTGACCATTTCCGGCTGCGCGATTGGCACTTCGAGCTTGATACTGCGCGCACTTTCGAACAGTCGTTCGACATGCTCTTTCAGCTTGAACGCCGTTCCATTGTAGATGCGGATGCCTTCGAAGACGCCATCGCCGTAGAGCAGGCCGTGATCGTAGACGCTGATCTTGGCGTCCGGCTTATCGTAGTACTTGCCGTTGATGTAGATTTTTGGGGTGGCTGACATCGTGGTACCTCTTCGAGTTCCTCGTTTAGCGCCTGCGTGGCGCCACGCGGGCGCTAAACGAAGAACCACGGCTCATATTACTTCCCCGCCCCCGCCGTGGCGAACGCAGGCAGCGAAATCTTCTCCGGCAACTCGACCCGGCCATCGAGCAACCGCACCACACGGTCGGTTTCATGCACCAGATCAAGGTTGTGCGTCACCATGACGATGGTCAGACCCTCGCGCTGGTTCAGGTCGCGCAGCAACTGCATGATGTGCTGGCCGTTGGCAGTGTCGAGGTTCCCCGTCGGTTCGTCGGCCAGCAGCACGCGCGGTCGATTGATGAGAGCCCGCGCAATGGCCGCTCGCTGCATCTCGCCGCCCGAAAGCTCCTTGGGGCGATGCTTCAAGCGATGGCTCAAACCGACCTTGTCAAGCATCTCCAGCGCAGCCTTGTGCAGCTCGCGGCGGTTCAGCCACCAGCTCCAGACCGAGTGCGTAATCATCGCCGGCATCAGCACGTTCTCCAGCAAGTTCAATTCCGGCAGCAAATGGTAGAACTGAAAAATGAATCCGAATGTGTGGTTGCGCAGCTGGTCGCGTTCCTGTGCGGGCAGGTTGTCGATGCGCCGACCCTCCAGGTGGATCGTGCCGTCGTCCGGCTGATCGAGTGTGCCGAGCAGATGCAACATCGTGCTCTTCCCCGAACCGGAGTTGCCGATGACGGAGAGAAATTCCCCCTCGGCCACGTCGAGATCGACGCCGCGCAACACTTCGATGCGGTTGGCGAACTTGACATAGGTTTTGCGCAAGTTCAGAGCGGTCAAAAGGGGCATCGTGCCGTGCATGGGATTCTCCTGTACCCGTTTAGCGCCCGCATGGCGCCGCGCGGGCGCTAAACGAAGACCAGTGGTTCGATTATTCGTACCGCAGCGCCTGCACCGGATGCAGCATAGCCGCACGCAGGGCCGGAATGATGCTGAACACGACCGCAATGGCGATGGCGCCAAGATTGACCATGAACACCGCGAACGCGCTTACATCGGTCGGGATCTCACTGAAGTAGTATACTCCGCCGTCGAAAACTTTGGTCCCGGTGAGCCACGCGATGAACGCCTCGACGCCGTTGATGTTCCAAGTGATTGCCAGGCCGAGAATGGTGCCGAGCAGGGCGCCGACCACTCCGAGCAACAAGCCATAGGTCAGGAAGATTTTCATGACGCCGCCGGACGAAGCGCCCAGCGCTTTCAGGACGCCGATGTCGCGCGTCTTTTCGGAGACGATCATGCTGAAGATCGCCAGGATGCCGAAGCCCGCAACGGCGATGATCATGAAGAGCAAGATATTGAGGATGCTCTTCTCGATCTCGATCGCCTTGAGAAGCGGCCCCTGCTTTTCCTCCCAGGTGTTGATGGCGAGCCGTTCGTGCTCGAACAGCGCGGCCAACGCCTTGACGACCTTGCCAGCCTCGTTGTAATCCTTGAGCTTGATAAGGATATTGCTGGCCCGGTTGTCCATGCCGCGCAAACCTTGCAGGTGTTCCAGGGGGACGAAGATGCAGTTGGCGTCGTATTCGCTCATGTCCGACTTGAAGAAATCGACGACAACGAAACTGTCGTAAACCGGCATGAGTTTTTCGCCGCCGGAGACCGTGGTCAGAATGACTCGGTCGCCCGGCAAGATTGCGGGTTCCTCCACAATTTTTCCGGTTTCAGGTTTACGGTATTTGTAATGAGCGATCAGGTGGCCCACGATGGCCCCCGGCGGGACGCGCGGCACGTGCGGCACCGGCATCGGCGGCGGGATCGGCGCCGCGGCGGGCTGCCCCTTCTTGGCGTCACGCATCAGTTGCAAAATGTCGTCAGGGATGCCAATCGGTCCGTCGCCCATTGGAACAGGCAGCGCCGGCTCCTTGAACTTCTCCATGGCCTTCTTGAATTCGTTCTCGCGGAAGTTCTGCAAGCCCTCCTCCGCCTTCTCGTAAAGCTTGCGCAGGTCCTCGGGGATCGCAAAGCTCGCCGCGGGCAATGGATCGTTCCTTTTCTTGTCCTCGTTGTTCTTCTTCACCGTGCGGTAGCTTGCAATGTGTTCCTGGAATCCGCCAACCTCCGAGCGCGACTTGATCTCGATGCCCATGACGCGCACCGGTCGGGTCGCGATCTCGCGCTGGCCGCGATGCTCAAACTGCACCATCGCAAACGCTTCAAGCGTGACCGCCATCGACTCGATCTGCGAATCCAGATAGGCGTTCTTGCGGATCCGCGCGATCCTCTCGGCCGGATCGTGGAAGCCTTCCATACTGTGGCCTTCGATGACCACGTCGGAGAGGACGCCGTGCAACAGCGTCTGCAGCTTTGTCGAGAAGCCGTTCATGACGCTATTGACGACGATAAGCGTGGCCACGCCGAGCATGACGCTGATGATGCACGCGAACGCCAGGTAGCGCGTTTTGAGATAACGCCAGCAGAGGAGGAGTTTGTACATGAGGGCACGTCCTTGTGAAGTTTATTGCATTGCAAGCCCAGGGGTGAGGTACTCCGAACCCCTGGGATATCCCAGGGGTTCGGAGTACCTCACCCCTGGGCTTGCGGTCTCAATAGCGGAAACAAAATCACATCGCGGATCGTCTGCGTATTCGTCAGCAGCATGACCAGCCGATCGATGCCGATGCCCAACCCGCCGGCGGGTGGCATGCCGTGGCGCTGGGCGCGGATGAAGTCGTGATCCATCTTCGCCATCGAGTCTTCCTCGGGCAACCCGGCAAGCTGCTGCGAAAACGTCTGCTCCTGCGTGATCGGATCGTTTAGCTCCGTGTAGGCATTCGCCAGTTCCATGCCGTGAACGTACAGCTCGAACCGCTCCGCGATCGTCGGCACGCCCGCCTTGCGCTTGGTCAGCGGGCACAGGGCGGCCGGATAGTCGTAGACGAACACGGGGCCGACGAGATTGTGCTCGACCTTGTGCTCGAACAACTCGTGTACCAGAACGTCGTGATGTTTGCCCTTGATGTCGATGTGCGTTTTCAGGGCCGCGTCCTTGACAGCGGCTTCGTCGGTCATCGGAATACCGACATACTGCTGGAAGGCGTCGCCGTAGGCCAATCGGGACCAAGGGGGCGTGAAGTCGATCGCCTTGTCGCCATAGGGGCGCCGGTAGCCGCCGCCGATGGCATCGATCGCGGCCAACACCATGCCCTCGGTCAGCTCCATCATCGTCTCGTAGTTGCCGTAGGCCTGGTACAGCTCCATCATCGTGAATTCGGGGTTGTGTTTCTGGCTTATGCCTTCATTGCGGAACACTCGGCCAATCTCGTACACCTTCTCGATTCCGCCGACGAGCAGGCGCTTGAGGTGCAGCTCCAGCGCGATCCGCAAGAACAGTGGAATATCGAGGGCGTTGTGATGCGTCTTGAACGGTCTGGCCGCGGCGCCGCCGGCGATGGCGTGCAGCGTCGGCGTCTCGACCTCGCAGTAGCCCTGGCCGTCCAGGTGGGCGCGAATGGTGCGCAGAATCTTGATGCGTTTGAGCGTGATATCAAGCAGCTCAGGATTGTAGGTCAGGTCGAGATAGCGGTGCCGCAAGCGATACTCCATGTCGGCGAGCCCGCCCCACTTGTCGGGGTGCGGTTCGAGCGACTTGGAGAGGAACGTCAGCTTCTCGGCAAAGATGGTCGGCTCGCCGCGCTTGGTCTTGCCGAACTTGCCCTCGATGCCGACGAGATCGCCGAGATCGAGTTCCTGCGCGAGCGCCCAACCGATGTCGCCGACTTGCTTCTGGCCAAGCATCACCTGCACCCGGCTCGACCAGTCGGTGAACTCGGTGGCCTCGTGCTTGTCGTCGGCCGCTGTCTTGCGCGTGGTGAGATGGCCGGACCAATCGCGGATATCGAGCCAGTGTACCTTGCCGCCGATACGCCGGCTGACGATGCGTCCGGCTGCTTTCACCGGCGGGCGCTCCGGTTCGGGCAGGTCGGCGGGCAGTTCAAGGATTTTCTGGATCGGCTGATGTCCGTCGAAACGATGGCCCCACGGATCGAGCCCGAGCTTCTCGATGCTGCGCAACTTGTCCAGACGGCTGCTTTCGACTGCTTGTTCCACGGCGTTTTTCGACTTTCGTTAAGCTGGGGAATCTCAGGGCGGTGGTGTCAATCGTGAGAATATGGATTGTAGTCGGCGTGAAAATCCTGTCAATTCCAGTGAGGTGAGTGGTGAAGTGGTGAGTGGTGAGACGCGAAGCCCAGGGGCGAGTGAAACGAGCCCCTGGGATCGGACCTCGCAATAGTTCATTTCTTCAACGGCAACAAATCAATCCTCCGGAAAAAAACCTCCGCGCCCTCCGACTGGAACAGGATTTTCCCCCTCGTGTGGCTCGCCTTGGTGCCGACGTTGACGACGACGCCGTTGAGGATGTTGGTGATCTTGTCGCCGGCGCAGATGCATTCGAGCTTGTTCCATTCGCCGGCGACTTTTTCGACATCGTGTTTGCCGCGGAAACCTTTGACGTCTTTCCAGTCGGGATCGCGGGCGAACCAGTTGATGCGTCCGCCGGTGAATTCCTTGGGTTCGCTCTTGGGGTTGTAGTACCACTGGCCGCCGCGCTGCTCGGCGGTGGCGGTGAGCTTGGGCCGCCCCTTGCCGCCGACGAGGATGAAATCGCCGGTGCCGCCTTCGATCATCTGGCACTCGATGGATTCCATCCAGGGGCCACTGGGTTTGCCGGCCTTGTTGTAGCTCGAGCCGCCGTCTTCGCCGACGCAGTGGAGAAGGATGCCGCTGTCCATCGTCGCCTTCGCGCGGCCGCCCCAGGTTCTCGTGCCCCATTTGAATTCGACGACCAGGTGATAGTTCTCGTATTCCTTCTCGGTGGTGAAGCAGCCATAGATTTCACCGGAAACGCAGATGGCGTTGTCCTTGACGGTGAAGACGCCCTTCTCGTCCTTGTTCTTGCCGATGCCCTGCAAGTAGGTGTAGAAGTTCGTGAGGTCTTTGCCGTTGAACAGATGGATCGGCTTGGTGACGGTTTGAGCGGAGGCGACGGACGCGCCCCATGCGAAAATGCCGGCGATGATCAAGGAACGGAACATGAGATTCTCCACCTTAAAATGGTTTCCCGGTCCTCGTTTAGCGCCCGCATGGCGCCACGCGGGCGCTAAACGGGGACCCGAATTACTTGTCCTGCCAGCGTTTCCACGCCAGCCCCGGTTGATCGACGCGGAACTGTACTAACCGTTGCTTGGTCACCTCGGTGACATAGACCGTCTTGCCGTCCTTGCCGCCGAAGCAGAGGTTGCTCGGTTGCTTGCCGAGGACGTCGATCTCACGCAGAATTTCACCCTTGGGCGACAGCACGGCGACGGTCCCTTTGCCGTAGCGGGTGATGTAGAGGTTGCCGACGATGTCGCAGCGCATGCCGTCGAAGCCGTGGTCGTCGAATTTCTTGAGGAGTTTTTTGTCGCCGAGCGTGCCGTCGGTCTTGATGGGGAACGCCCAGACATTGCGCTGCACACTTTCATTCACATAGAGCGTCTTGCCGTCGGGGCTGACCTCGATGCCGTTGGTGGTGCCCATGTTCTTGGCGACGAGCTGCGTTTTGCCTTTCTTGTCGATGCGCCAGAGCTGTCCCGTGTTCTTTACCCAGTTGGGATCGCTGGCAAAGAGCGTCCCGTCCGGCGCGATGGCAAGATCGTTGGGCTGATTCATCTTGGGATCGAAGGCAAAGACGGTCATTTCCTTCGTCTTGATGCTGACCTTCCAAATCTTGTGTTCCATGTAGTCGGCGACGTACATGAAGCCCTTTTTGTCGAAGACGATGCCGTTGCCTGTGCTCTTGCCAGGCAGCGTGATGAAGATCTCTGCTTTGCCGTCGGGCGTAACCTTGCCGATGGTCTGTTCCTTTTCGAAGTTGACGACGTAGATATTCCCCTCGGCATCGCAATTCGGTCCTTCGATGCCGGGGGTGAAGCTCTTTTCTTCGGTGAGCGGCTTGGCGACGAACAGTTTTTCCTTGTCGCCTGCCGGGATACCCAGCGGCAAGAGAACGAGTGCACCAACAAGAAGTGAAAGACGACGCAACATGATGTCTCCGGTCTTGGCGGGATAAGATTCCGAGCGTGTCGCTACGGCGGGTGATGTCTTCCGTTTATACCATATGCGAAAGGGGCTTTCACAACAATAATCCGGATGAATCCATGACACAACGATTTCAAGTGGTCGCGACCGATGCCCTGGCGGAGGTCGGCCAGGAACGCAAAATCCTCGACGATGTCGCCGACATCCTGCTCTTGCAGACCAACGACGAGGCCGACGTCGCCAAGCGCGGCATCGCAGCCGACGTGTTGCTCGTCTATCACACCATCAAGCTGACCGAACGCTCGATCGCGGCACTCCCCAAATGCAAGGGCATCGTCCGCTGCGGCGTCGGCTACGACAACATCGACATCGACGCGGCAGGCAAGCGCGGCATCGTCGTCTGCAACGTGCCCGACTACGGCACCGAGGAGGTCGCCGATCACGCGTTAATGTTGCTGATGGCAATCGCTCGCCGCTTCCTCAGCGTCGCCAACGCCCTCCGCGCCGGCACCTGGGATCCGCAACTTGCCCTCGGCACGCCGCGCTTGCGCGGACGGACGCTCGGCATCATCGGCTGCGGCCGCATCGGCAGCGCAATGGCGCTTCGCGGTAAGGCTCTCGGCATGCGCGTCGTCATCTACGATCCGTACAAGCCCGACGGCCTGGAGAAAGCCCTGGGCGTGGAGCGCACCTATCGACTCGAAGATTTGCTGGCGCAATCCGAGTTCGTCAGCCTGCACTGCCCGCTGACGACTGAAACGAAGTTTATCCTGAACGCCCAGACAATGGCACTGTTGCCGAAAGGCGCCTATGTGATCAACACGGCACGCGGACCGTGCGTCGATCCGAATGGGCTGCTGCACGCGCTGGATGCCGGCCATGTTGCGTATGCCGCCCTCGACGTGGTGGTGACGGAGCCGCTCGACGATGAACGACTTCGCAACCATCCGCGGATCGTGCTGACGCCGCACACGGCGTATTACTCCGTGGAGGCCTTCCAGGAGATGCGTTCAAAGGGGGCGGCGGAAGCGCGGCGGATCCTGGTCGGCGAGAAGGTGCGGAACCCGGTGAATTTGTCCGTTCTCGAAAAAGCGTGCTGCAACGTATGATGATTGCAGTTCTTCGTTTAGCGCTCGCATGGCGTCGGGCAAGCGCTAAACGTGAACGCCGGAACGCCGAGGCCGCGGCTTCACGTTGAACAACCCGAAGATTTCTTCTTCGTCCAGCCCCAGCGATGCGGGCGGGCCGTTCTGGCCGAGCATCTCCTCGAAGAGCTGCCGTTTCTTTTCCAGTACCTCGGCGATGCGCTCTTCGATGGTGTTCTGACAGATGAACCGCTGCACGAAAACGGTTTCCTTCTGGCCGATGCGATGAGCGCGGCTGATCGCCTGGTCCTCGATGGCAGGGTTCCACCAGCGATCGAAGAGGAACACGTAGTTGACGAACTGCAAATTCAGGCCGACGCTGCCCGTGCCGTAGCTCATCAGTAGCACGTGTTTTTTCTTATCGGCCTTGAACTGGTCCAGAATCGGCTGCCGTTCGCGCTGCGGGATCTTGCCGTGATACTGCATCGGCCCGAACGGCGCCAGCGCCTCGGCCAATGTTTCGAGCGGCTCCACCCATTGCGAGAAGATCAGCGCCTTGCGATTGTTGTCGGCGACCTCGTCCATGTCGGCCACGATCTGTTCGAGCTTGGCGCTCTCGCCGGTGCGCGGGTCGAAGTTGCAGATTTGCTTGAGGCGCAGGACCAGTTCAAAAACGTGGTGCACGGTAAGAGTGTCGCCCAATTCGTTCAGGTGGATCACGCCTTCTGTCTCGGCCAGCTCGTAGCTGGCGCGCTGGGCCGGCGACAGGTCGAGGTAGACGTCCTGGATGACCTTGGGCGGCATGTCGGTCATCACTTCTTCCTTGACGCGGCGCAGAATGGCGTCGCGCGTCAGCTCCGGCAGCAGCTTCACGGGGGTGTCCGGCGGCACACGCTCCGGATCGATGAATGCAAAGAGATTGACGAGATCGTCGATGCGGTTCTCAATCGGCGTCCCGGTCATCGCCCAGCTGCGGTCGCGCGAGATCGAGCGGGCGACGCGGGCTGCCTTCGATTCGCGGTTCTTGATGCGCTGCGCCTCGTCGAGCACGACGACGTCGAAGTGCACGTCGGGATCACCCACGAATTCCTCGTCACGCGTCAGCAGTTCGTAGTTGACGAGTTTGAGCGGGCAATTCGACGCGAACCACTGGGCCTTGCGCGCCGCCACGTCGCCGCCGATCACTTCGTAGGGCAGGTCGGCTGCCCATAACTTGAGTTCGCGCGTCCAGTTGATCACGAGCGGCTTCGGACACACAACCAGCGTCCGGCGAATCAAACCACTTTGAAATAGAAGCCTCAGCGCGATGATGATCTGTGCCGTCTTGCCGAGGCCCATTTCATCCGCAAGCAACGCAGCGTGCCGCGGCATCAAGAATGCGATCCCCTTGATCTGATACGGATACGGCGGGAACGGCAGCTCCACCTGCTTGTTGGCGAAGAGATTCTCCAGCGGCGGCTGCAAGAGATACAGGAGCCGATCCTTGAACATCACCATGTCGCTGGGCGGCTTGACGCGCGTGCGCATCCGATCGGGCCTCGCGCCTGCGATCAGCTTTTCAGGGCGATCGCCCAGAGCAAGCGGCAACGGGTCGTCAGGCGACGGAAAACGCCAGCCGTGCGTGCTGACCTCGATTGACAGCTTGCCTAGCGTGCGTATCCAGGGCATCGTCTTGAGCAGTGGAATATCGCGGACGTTCGCGTGCAAGGGCCGGTCGAATGCCGGCAGGCTCCGGAGACCCACGGCGGGTGTCAGATCGATCTCGTCGCACGGCGCGTCGGCATCGGAAAAGAGCTTGATCGTGTCGATGGCGGAATGATCCATACACATCCCTTCGACCCTCGTGGGACAGGATTCCAATCCTGTCCTTGGGCGTGACAGGATCGGAGTCCTGTCCCACGAGGAGCAGCTATAATAACCCGCAAACTTGCCGCATCTTGTCGAGAAGCGAGAAACATGATGACCGATGTGAAAGCTTACCGCTCGTATCGAGGCCTGCCGACGCTTGCCGGCCTCGCAACCATTGGAGACGCCGCCAAGCCGGGCCTGAGCGTCGAGGCGTGCGTCGCCCGGCTCAAACGCTATCACTATGCCTTCATGCGGCTACACGAGATCTTGACCGCACGCATCACGGCGGAACCGATCTACGAGCTGAAGACCGGCTTCTCGCATCACGCCTACCTTTGCGCGGAGCATGTGGCGGCGCTGCGCCAGCGCATCGGCGAGATGCGCGAGCCGCCGCTCGGATTGGAGGAAGTGCCGCACCCTGCCCTGCAAGTCTTCTTCGATGAAATTCTGGCGGCGCCGACGACCGAAGCACTCTTGCTCGGCATGTACGAGAAGGCATTGCCGGCGCTTGATGCGGCGCTCGAACAGCACCTGCGCGACACCAATCCGCTGACCGATGCGCCGTCAATTCGCGTCATTCGGTTTGCCCGCATGGAAATTGATGACATGCTCGAATTCGGCCGGGAAGCGGTCGGCTGTCTGGTGGATGAAACGCAATATGCAAAGTATCGCGAGTGGCTGGGGTATCTTGATGGGTTGTTGGCGATGAGTGGGGCGATCGATGGCGTTGCGCGAACGCTAAACGAAGAGAAGCCGGCGCGTCGATTCTCGATTAAACCTTACGTCTATGATCGAGTGCCGCGGCGTGATGAGCGCTTTCAGGATGTCTGGAACCAGGGCGTCAACGCGGAATCGTTTCTCTACAACCCGGATTTGCCCGCGAAGCCGAAGACGTTGATGATGCTCTACAAACGGCTGCGCGAGATCGATGTGCCGGAGATGATGGCGAGCATCATTGCCGAGACGAAAGGGAAGCCGTGGGATTACTATCGCGACATGTCGCGGCAACTCTGGGATGAAGCTCGCCACGCGATGATGGGGGAGGTCGGCTTTGTCGCGCTCGGCGTCGATTGGACGAAGGCCCGCATCACGGTCAACTGGTCGCATCGGCTCAACACCGAGTGTACGCCGATCGAACGCCATGCGGTGCTCTATTTCATTGAGCAGGGGCTGATGACGAAGACCGGCAAGCGCTACGAGTGGGAAGTCGGCGTCGAGTCGGGCATCCCGCTGATCGCGACGATTCAGGATTACGACTGGGCCGACGAGGTGCTGCACGCCCAGCTTGGCCGGCTGTGGTACATCCCAGTGATCGGCGAGTGGAAGAAGGCTCTGGAATACGGCGATCAGTGCTGGACGCGCATCCTGAGCAACTGGCAAGAGGTGAAAGATAAGGGCCTGACGCAGCACGCGAATTGGTGGCCGGCGATCTATACGCAGGCGTGTGCGGCCTGGAACGAGACGCCGGGTGCGGCGGCCCTGGCGTTTGCCGAGACGTATGAAGGAGCGCGCGCGGATTTGAAGGGGGTGACGGGGAGTGCGTGATTGAGTGCCGCTTGCGGCTTAGCGTTCGCGTGGCGCCATGCGAGCGCTAAGCCGCAAGCGGCTGAAATCGCGGTCTACTTCTTCGGCGTGATGCGCACGTTGCGAAACGCGACGGGCCCGTGGTCGCCCTGGAACATCAACGGGCCGACCGACGCCTCGCTGCCTGCAATCGAGCCGCCGGTGACGCCCTTGAGAACCTCGGCGTTTTCGTGGATCACCTTCTCGTTCAGCACCACTTTCTTGAAGATGGCGTTGGCGGTTTTCTTCTTGCCCTCGAAGCGCGGGGCCTGGAAGTCGATCACGTACTTCTGCCATTCGCCCGCTTTCAGGCAGGCGTTGAACTTCGGGACAGCGATGCTGTAAATTGCGCCCATGTCACCCATGCCGAGCTTGTCGCGACCGAAGCTATCGAGGATCTGGATCTCATAGCGGCCCATGAGATAGATGCCGGAGTTCGAGCCCTTGGGGACCATAACTTCGACTTCGACGCGGCAATCGCCGAACTCTTGCTCGGTGTAGATGTCGATGCCGCCGCCGGCGGTGTTGACGAGTTCCTTGCCGGTGGATTCGAAGATGAGCTTGCCGGCCTTATCGACGCCGGCGCCGCCGACTTTCCATTTGTTCTTGTCTTCTTTGCCGCGGATTTTCCAGCCGGTCAGGTCGATGCCGTTGAGGGGCGTGACGGCTTTTTCGCCGGACTGCGCCAGCGTGCCGAGACCAAAAATCAGAGTCAACGTGATGCACAAGATTCGTCGCATTGCAGATGCTCCTGGAAAAAGAGGTTGAAGGCGTTCCCCTATTGAAAAGGGAAAACGGCGGGAATGCAATCAAAAAGCATATCGCGATCCGGAAGTTCGGCTAGGCTAAAAAACGAGGGGGCGGTAAACTGGCGTCCCGTTTGCCGCTTGCGGCTTAGCGCTCGCGGTGCAGCACCGTTCGATTGGCGCTGCGCGAACGCGAAGCCGCAAGCGGAGAAGCAGAAGGAGCTCCGGCATGGACGCCATCAAGTCATTGCGAGTCGTTTTGATCCACGATTGGCTCACCGGCATGCGCGGCGGCGAGAAGGTGCTGGAACACCTGTGCCGGCGCTGGCCAAGTGCGCCGCTCTACACGCTGATCCACAAGCGAGGCTCCTGCAGTCGGACCATCGAGGATCGGCCCATCGTCACGAGCTTGTTGAATAAGCTGCCGCGCGTCGAGAGTTACTATCGCTACACGCTGCCGTTGATGCCGTGGGCGGTCGGCTGGCGGCTGCCGGCGTGCGATCTCGTCTTCAGCTCCAGCCATTGCGTCGCCAAGGGAGTGACGGTCCCGGCCGGAGCGCTGCACCTCTGCTACTGCCATACGCCGATGCGTTACGCCTGGCACATGCAGGACTCCTACTTTCACGATCGCGGCTGGGGCGGCCCGAAGAAGTGGCTGGCCAAGAAGGTCCTCGCGCGCTTGCGTGAATGGGACCGCCGCACCGCGGCCGGGGTCACGCACTTCATCGCCAACAGCGAAGTCGTCCGTCAGCGCATCCGCGATTGCTACGAGCGCGACGCCGTCGTCATCCATCCGCCGGCCGATACGAATTTCTACTGCCCCGCGGACGTCCCCCGCGAAGACTACTACTTGATCCTGTCGGCATTCGCCCCCTACAAGCGACTCGATCTGGCAATCGACGCGTGCAAGAAACTCGGGCGCAAACTGGTCATCATCGGCTCCGGCCAGGACGAGAAAAAGCTGCGCCGCTTTGCCGACGACAAGATCCAGTTCCTCGGCTGGCAGCCCGACGAAGTGTTGCGCGATCATTTGCGCCGCTGCCAGGCGCTCTTGTTTCCCGGCGAGGAAGATTTCGGCATCGTCCCCGTCGAGGCACAGGCCTGCGGCACGCCGGTGATTGCCTTTGGGCGCGGCGGGGCAACCGAAACGGTGATTCACGGCACGACCGGGCTATGGTTCGACGAACAGACCGTCGATTGCCTTGCGGCGGCCATCGAGCAGCTCGAATGCCGGCGCGACACGTTCGATCCGCGCCGGCTGCAAACCCACGCATTGCGCTTTCGCGCGGAGCGATTCGACGAGGAGCTGTTCGCGTTCGTGGCGAATGTGATGGGATTGAAGAAGAAGATGGCGGCGTGAAAACGATCCCAGGGGGTCGCTGCACTCACCCCTGGGCTTGCGTGCGTCATTCACCTGGCGTACGGCATGTACACCGGCATGCACACCATCGTTTGATAGGGAACCATCACGCAATAACGCCGGACGGTCCAGGTTTGCTCCAGCCTCACCTCGGGAATCCAGCGCACCTGCTCGACGACGCGCGGCTCCAACACCCAGCGGCAGACGCGCACGTTCACGTCGCGCTCTACTTTCTGGTAATCGTACTCGATACAACGCACGCGCTGCATCACCCACTGGGGATACCACGACACGAAGCCGCAGCCCGTGCACGGGTCGAACAGCAGCACAGGAACCATCACGCAGCGATGCACCTCGTGAATTGTTTCACCCGATCTGGCACAAAACAGCCTCAATCGGAAGCAACCTTCTCCCCCGCCTCAAACGGTAATGTTCCTTGCTCCAAGCCGAGATTCCTTTCCCTCCGGCGGTGCCTTGCCTCCACGAGCTTGTGCCGGCGCTCGG